>NZ_CP109907.1:4800000-5112679 GCF_033097525.1 Sphingobacterium sp. UGAL515B_05
AAATAATATTCAAGCACAAAGGCAGAATTTTTTAAAAGAAATTCATCATATAAGTTACGAATGCTGTGGCACAGAGCTTATGGCACTTCTTTTGGAATGTGCAGAGATTAAAAGGTTTTGGCCAAAATATAATCGGGCGCTTAAGCGATATGAACCCAAATTCGGTTTGTTCTCTTATGAGGATCAAAATGGCTACCTCCACCTGGCTATTGGGAAGATAATAAAGGGACAAGCGTGTATCCAATTGTTTCAACGTGAATATGATGCGATTCAATTGCTGCAAACATTTATTCGGGAGGGGGATATTAATCCGCAATTTTGTCAGTTTGGTCATGCCAGCTTGACCACGAAATCCATAAAAAAGAATGATTTGCCTGACCGAATCCTGCATAATACGAGAGTTGAACGTTGTATTGAGGAGTGGCTTAGGGAGCGACCGTCTTACGTCCTGATCGATAAAGGACGTAATTCCGATGAAAAAAGCTGTATCGTCATTGAAAATGGTCTTTTTTATGGAATGGGTTATATTGACCAATATTGTCAATGTAACGAGCTTGAAGACATAAAAAGGCAGGTCAATAAATATCAAAGTAATCACTACATGATGGAATTGGTCAAAATGGCCGCAGAAAGGCAGCCTAATAAAGTACATTTCCTAACAAAATCTACGCTCCTCGCTGTTGCAGCAGAACCCAATTTATCTTATGACAAAATGTCTCCGAATAACCTTTTTAACTTTGTCTGAGTGGAGGATTTTTACGTTATATTTTGTTAATGGCTCTGTTTGGTCATTTCAATCTCAGTAATCTGTTAAAGAAATGTGAAATACGTATTAGTGGCATATTTTGGTCCAATAGTTGAAATATTATTTATGTAAAATATAAAAAAAGACTTTTCATAATTTAGGTTAATAATTGGTTAGTTAAAACCTGGGGCTCCCAACCTCAGGTTTTCTTTTTTTTATTACTTCTTAACTGGAATTTGACCGGGAATCCTCCTTACATATTGATTGGCAAAGATAAAATGGATAATTTTTTAAAATTTAAAACTCTTTTAATTTATTGGTTTTAAACATATTATCGTTTGTCCCCCTTTTGTCCCCCTAAGTTTTTTCTCTGTGTAGTTAGTTTAAGCTATTTTAGTGTCAGCATACTGTAATAGCGAAATAGTAAAACAAAGATGGGGCGTTTTCTAAAAGTAGCTGCGGTATATCTTATCCATATCTTTATATATAAAAAGGGCCTTGGCCCTTTTTTTTTTATTCCTATTATTCAGATTGCCTATTTTAAGCCAATGGCACCTTGACCTAGATTTTGATATAGATTTTTTTCTTCCGTAGGCAATATGCGATCAACCAATTCAAAGCGACAAATAGCAGCGCAAAAAGGGCTGAGGATAATCGTTGGTTTTGCCAGCTATCAAACAGGAAATGGTAGGTTAAGTTCCAAAGATTTTGATGTGTATCCCCGATGAGAATAAAAGAACAAATCGTGGGGATTAAGCCGCTAAGACAATAGATAAATAGTGTATTCTTACCGAAATCGTCAAGGACAGTGTAAATTATCCCTTTGATGTTTTGAAATTCGATAAGATAGATTAATATACCGAGAAAAGAGAGTGCAATTCCAGTGCTGAATACGGCGTAGCTGCTGGTCCAGATCTTCTTATTAATAGGAAAAACAAAT
This sequence comes from Sphingobacterium sp. UGAL515B_05, assembly GCF_033097525.1. Lineage (NCBI taxonomy): Bacteria > Pseudomonadati > Bacteroidota > Sphingobacteriia > Sphingobacteriales > Sphingobacteriaceae > Sphingobacterium > Sphingobacterium sp. UGAL515B_05. Next base: position 4,801,686 of record NZ_CP109907.1, read on the forward strand.
GACCATAGATAGCCAATCAGGATAAAGGACAGACCTACGATAAATAGGTTCATCAGCTCCCTTTTTCCTGTCAGTTTTTGAATAATGTACTTTCCGGTAATATACCCGAATATTGTTTGACTGATGGCCGGTAAAACGCTCCAGATATCCTCTGGATCAAATGCTGTGCCCTCGCCGTGATAGAGATGGGATGCACCGAAGATTCGAATATCAAGTGCAGTTCCGAACCAACCGTCCAAACTATAAGGATCCGATGGATTACTATAGTAGCAAATCAACCAATAGAACAAGAGAAATGCCGTACCGATGATAATTGCGCCATTATCTTTAAAATAATATACTAACATGGCGCAACTGAAATAACAGATAGCGATACGTTGCAATACGCCGAAATACCTGTATTTGGCAAATGGAATCCATTCCAACTGGTGAAGGCTATTCCATTCAACAAAAGGAAAAACATTTAAAAAGATGCCCAGCATAAAAAGGATGCCTGTTCTTTTCGCAACTTTTTGCCAATAGGCTGATGGAGCCTGTTGATTGATATTTTTTAAAGAAAATGCCATCGAGTTTCCAACAGCAAATAAGAAAAATGGAAATATAAGATCTGTAAACGTACATCCATGCCAGATGGAGTGTTCAAGTTGAGGAAATACATGGTGGTAGTTGCCGGGATTATTGACGAGAATCATCGCCGCGAGTGTAAACCCACGGAAAATATCCAGTGATTTAAAACGAGTCATAATAAAGTATATTCGTAAAAAAGGCTGTTCAAGGAATCAATCTTTTGAACAGCCTAATGCTTGGTCTAATTAATAGCCTGGATTTTGAGTCAGGCTCGGATTTGCCTGCAGTTCCAATAATGGTATTGGAAGGAGCAGGCTATTTTGGTTAAAATTATACTTAATTAACGTAGGGTTGCTCTGTTTGCCGTTATCGCATGTAAATTTTATTTCATTTAATTTATTCATTACATCTACTGTGACACCATAACGATTTAAGTCATCCCAACGTTGACCTTCGAAAGCAAGTTCCAATCGGCGCTCGTTAAGAATGATGGCCTTCAGTGCACTGGAGCTGACACCGGATAAATCGGAGAGCCCTGCGCGACGACGTATGATGTTTATAGTGTTTAGCGCACCAGAAGCATTTTCCAAGGCGTTTTGAGCCTCTGCTTTAAGCAGAATGATGTCCGCAAGCCGCAAAAGGTAAAAATGATCGCCACTTTGGAAGCTGTTGGCATGTTTTTGCTTTACATTAAATGGGATTTCTGTATCGGCATCTCCACAAGGGTTCCAGAACTCATCTGCCCAAGGCACAGAGAAAAACCAGATGTTGGCATTCTTTCGTTCAGTGTCGCCAGCGTTGTCATAAGCTTCGACAAGATCTTTCGAAGGTGTGCCATACCGGCGCCATTCGTTTTCGTTGATTTGGCCATTTTCATCAAGATCCGGGAAAAAGAATGCGCCACCCCAACAGCTTAGATTGGGACTGCCGGCGATATAGGGAATCTCTATGATGGATTCACTGTTATAGTTATGTTTACCGTCAAAAAGATCCGCATAGTTTTGAAGGAGCTGATAGCCACCTTTTCCAGTGATCACTGCATTGGCGTATTGCAATACCTTATTGTAATCCCGATCAGGGCGTTGCGCCCATATCTTTGTCAGCAAGGCATTTGCAGCACCTTTTGTAGCTCTAACCTTGTCAATAGAGGGCTGTCCAAATCCATCGGGAAGATTGTTTGCTGCCACTTGTAGATCCGAATCTATAAAATCATAAACCTCCTCTACAGTTGATCGCTTGATGCGTAATACTTCCGAATCTGTACTGTTGGAGTGTTTTTCCAAGGGGACACCACCGTAAAGTTTGACCAATTGATAATAATGGAAGGCTCTTAAAAATGAAGCTTCTCCAAGAATTTGTTTGCGTCTTTCATCCGAAAAAGTAGGATCTGTGACTTTACCAACATTGTCGATAACGATATTGCATTTTGAGATTGCTCCATATAGTTCTTCCCAATCCCTGCGTACCATTTCATTGGTATTCGTAATCGTATTATAGTCAATTTGTGCAAAGTCTATCTCACCACCGCCGGCCGCATGCGCATTGTCCGAACGGATATCGGTCTGTAAAATCATCTCCCATTGATAATAATTGGCATTGCTTCCTGGGCGGGTACCATTGCCTATAAAAGAATTATAGGCCCCGTTTAATGCTTTCTCAATATTGTCTCCGGTGAGATAGGCATTTTCACTCGTTACCGTGGAGGTAGGCTGAAGATCTAAAAACTTTTTGCAGGAATTTAGAGCAAGAGAAGCCAATAAGGCGATGGCTAATGACGTATATCTATTTGATTTCATTGTTTGTAAGCTAAAAGGTTAAAAAGTTAGGTTTAAACCAACAATAAAGGAGCGTGCCTGCGGCGAAGTACCAAAATCGATGCCCGGCGCCATATTGGAGCTCACGGTTTCCTGGTTAGTTCCCCCATACATGCTTACCTCAGGATCTAGACCTGAGTATTTTGTGAATGTTAACAGATTCTCGCCTGTCACATAAAGACGGACCTTATTGAGCTTCCATCTTTCAAGCACCTGTTTAGGTAGGGTATAGGCCAAGGTCATCGATTTTACCCTGAGGTAGGAACCTTTCTCTACAAAACGGGAAGAAATCTGTGAATTGTAGTTGTCATCTGTATTATTTAGATCCGGACGCGGCATAGTACTATTTTTGTTATTGACTGTCCATCTGTTTAATACGGCAGTACTTTGGTTTCTCGGTTCCCACATACCCTCTGTATAAATACGTGTCGCATTAAGGATATCATTTCCCTGTACACCCTGTAAGAAAAAAGAAAAGCTGAAGTTCTTATAACTAAAATCATTTGTCATGCCATAAGAGAATTTTGGTGTAGCATTACCAATGATAGCCATATCACTCGTTTGAAGACCTGCTTCAGGGTCGGCCATCTGATAGATCATATCTCCGGTCTCTGGATTGACGCCTTTCGCGACGTAACCCCAGAATGATCCCAATGCAACCCCTTCTTTTGCAATCGTACTATTGCCGCGGCCATCAATATTTCCGTCATAGTAGGTTCCGCCATCAATATTCAGTACTTTATTGCGATTGAGCCCAAAGGTGACTGTTGTATTCCATTTGAAATCGTGAACGAAATTTCGGCTACTCAATTCGAATTCGAAACCTTTATTCTGTAGGTCGCCGAGGTTTTTCAGCGCAGTTCTATAACCGGAACTATACGGAACTCTTGAGTTGAGAAGTAGGCCTACAGTCCTTTTTGCATAATAATCTGCACCAAATATCAATCTAGAATTAAAGAAACTGGCATCCACACCAATGTCGGTCTGGTTTGTTGTTTCCCATTTTAGATTGGGGTTGTCCAAGGTAGCAGGTGTATACCCCGGTACAACCTGATCGCCGATATTGTACGATCCCGTGACGTCAACTAAACCAAGATAGGAAAAGGCCGGGATTTGGCTATTTCCAACCTTACCCCAACTAGCGCGGATTTTCAAATCGTTTACCGTGTTTTTCAGCGAACTAAAGAAGTCTTCATTGGATAAACGCCAGCCGGCAGAGAAAGAAGGGAAGTAACCCCAACGGTTATTAGGCCCGAATACAGATGACGCGTCAGCTCTCAGATTGGCTGTAAATAAGTACTTGTCGTTATAATCATAACCGATTTTTGCAATGCCGGAGACAGTGGATACAGCAGCATCTATCGCTGTTGGCATCGCCGTAATCATCGAACCTCCATTAACGGTATGAATTGCTGGATTAGCAAAATTCTGGGTAGCGATATTTGAGATTGTTGTTTGTGTTTTAGTGGTAATATAACCTATTAAACCTGTGAAGTGGTGCTTGTCACTAAAAGTTCTGTCATAGTTTAATGTATTTTCGGACATCCAATACTGATTATCCTGCTGCTGGAGCGTCGCCATCCCTTTATATTTTCTACCCTCTGTCGTGCGGAACGGATCCACAAAAGTGCGGTACTGGTTGTTAAATTTCTCATACCCAAACAGCGATTTGAATTTTAATCCCGGTAGGATATTGGCTTCCACAAAGGCATTTCCTGTAAATCTGTTGTTGATATAGCTGTGCTCGTTGCCTGTTGCCAATGCAACGGGGTTGTCGAGATCCGTATAGAATGGATCTACTGCGAAAGCCCCCTTATCACCGTATATGCCGATGACTGGAGAGCCCAGGTAAGCATTCATGATGACTCCATTTCGGGAGTTCTCGGTAATGTCCACGTCGTACCAACGGTTGTAAGATAAGCTTGTCCCGACTTTAAAGATTTTATTGATCTGATGATCCAAATTAACCTTGAAATTGACCTTGTTAACTGTATTTGTGATGACTGTACCATTATCTTTTTGATAAGATCCAGAGATGTAAAACCCTGTCTTTTCATCTCCACCGCGTACTGAAGCCTGGTATTTTTGGCTGTGGCCGGTGCGGAATAGCTGATCTGGCCAGTTCGTATCAGCGGTATATTTCGACCAATCCAAGGCTTCTCCCATCTCAGTCATTAATTCTCTATATTGTACCGCATTTAGAACGCTAGGCTTTTTTCTGATGGCTGAAAATCCTTGATAGGTTTCGAAATTTACCTGTGTCTTACCGTTTGTTCCTCTTTTGGTCGTAATCAACACCACGCCATTGGCTCCTGACGATCCGTAGACAGCGGCAGAAGCAGCGTCTTTTAAGACCGAAATGCTTTGAATATCTGATGGATTGAGCTCCGATATATTTTCTGTAGGGACACCATCTACAATGTATAATGGGTTGCTACCTGCAGTAATTGTAGAGGTTCCACGAACACGAATGGAGAAGCCAGCTTGCGGTTGTCCGGAGGATTTTACAATTTCTACCCCCGCCATTTTACCTTCCATGGCACTCGCCAATTGGGTCACAGGGCGATCTTCAATATCCTTTGTGCTCATGGTTGCAATGGCTCCCGTGATGTCCTTTTTTTTCTGTGTTCCAAAACCGACCACAACGATCTGCTCCAGTTGGTTGTTGGCAGTTTTCATCTGTATATTGAGGTAACTATTGGAACCTACCGTACTACTGATAGTCTCATAACCTATCGAACTAAAGCTCAGTTGATGTGTAGAGGTTGCTTCAATCGAGAATTCACCTTTACTGTCTGTTTCCGTTTGTTTACCTGTTGTTGTATTGCGGATTGTGACCCCTGTTAATGCTTTACCATCGCTATCGGAAACGCGCCCTTTGACAAGCTGTTGCACAGTGATCGTGTTTCTTAAGGGCATATCATCTGTTTTCCTTTTTAGGACAATGGTGTTGTTGACAATTTTATAAGAATACGATAGCTCTTTCAGGTTGTCATCCAGAATTTCAACAATAGAACCATCTTTATGGTTTATTCGGATTTTTTGGTTATCATTAATCTGTGAGTTATCGTACAGAAACACATAAGAACTCTGACGCTCGATCTCTTTAGCAAACTTTGCCAAAGTGTATTCCTTGTTTTGTAACTTTATTTTAGTTTGGTTTACATTCGCCATCGCCAAATTATTTGCATGGGAAACGCATTGGATAGCGAGTAAAGCAGCAAATAGTTTTGCCTTTTTACCAGCCCCTTGGATGGTTTTAAGTTTATACATAATTAGTTGGGTAAGTTTGTTTTATATTAAATAATTTAGAGTTCAACTTCAATTTTATTGTTTTGCAATCGACATTTAATATCCAGGAAGTTAAGGGTCTCAACCAGTTGCTGGGCCGTTGAATTACGTTTTATTTTTCCTGTCAGTTCACGCTTTTCATTTGTTCCCTTATAGACAATATCTACATTATACCAGCGTTTTATGGCAGCGAGTGCATCTTTTATTGGTGTCGATTCAAAATAGAAAAAGCCATTTTTCCAGGCCATTGCTTCTTCGATATTGGCTTCTGCTACGATAAGATTCCCGCCTGCGGTAAATGCTGCTTGACCAGGTTTCAGCATTTTTGACTTGCCGAATTGCGAGACTTGTACAGAGCCTGCTATAAGTGTGGTTTTATTGTTTTCATTTGGATAGGAGCTTACATTAAAATGTGTTCCGAATACGCGAATGGTTTGTTCATTCGATCGCACATAGAATGGTCGCTTACTATCGTGGCTGACTTCAAAATAGGCTTCACCAGATAATTTTACTTCACGGCTATTTGACGCAAAAGATTCAGGAAATGTCAGCACGGAGCCAGCGTTTAGCCATACCTTACTGCCATCGGCCAAAATGATCGTATACTCTGTTCCAATCGGCGTTTCAATGGTATTGGTACGGCTAGCAGTAGTATTCTTACTGGCCGTAAATTGATATTGCACGGTTCCGGAAGCAGTTGTAACAATTTTCACCTGTTCATCCTGATGGAGAACGCTCTGTTGGTGGGCAGAAAGGTCAATTTTAGTTCCATCAGCTAAAGTTAATACAGCTGCCTTAATACCCGGATGAACTTGCTGTAGCGGCTTCACAGCTACCAGCGGGGTGTCTCCGGTTGTTCTTTTAACAAGGTAAAGGGGTAGTATAAATAACAGTGCTAAAGCAGCAGCTATTCCACTCAATTTCACCCATTTTGGAATTCGCTTGATTTTTGACGCTTGGATTTCCTGCTTGATATGTAAGAATAACAGCTCTTTGAGTTGTTGTTCATCCGTTGCGAGCTCCTCGGGGATAGGGAGAGGTTCGCCATTACTTGTTTCATACCATTGTTGCAGTTCGGCCTCTTCTTCAGGGCTACATGTGCCTTGAAGCCATTTATAAGCCAATTGCTTTATCCGGAATTGATTATGATCAACCATATTTAGAGGTTATTTATATATAGAGTCCCTAAATTGGGCTGACACCCTGACAAGAAGAGAAAAAAAATTACAAAGTAATCAGAAAGCGCTGAATACCAGTGCGTATTTTTTTTAAGGCACGGCTTAATTGGGTTTCGACAGTTTTCACAGAGATGTTCATACTTTCAGCGATCTGCTTATAGGAGAGTCCTTCTTCGCGGGATAATCTGAAAACAAGCTGGCATTTTTCAGGCAGTTCCGAAACAAGCTGATCTAGCCGAACACGAAGCTCTTCAAACTGGAGCCAATTTTCCGTCGAGTTATCAAAATCCACCCATTCCGTATCATGCTTAAAAGCTTCCTGTTTGTATTGTTGTGCGAGATATTTAAATACTTTGTATTTTACGGCCACAGCGAGGTAGGAGGCGAGATTGCTCTCAATTTGGAGTTGATGGCGTCTCAGCCAAAGTGAAGTAAAGATATTTTGTACAATTTCCTGCGCATCTTCCAGTGAATTTGTTTTGCGGGCAGCCTGGTAATAAAGCGTTTTCCAATAGCGATCATACAAAGCTTCGAAAGCTAAGCTATCGTCTTGTTGAATCAACACGATCAACTCTTCATCTGAATGGCCTCCAAAATCTTTCATGCAAGACAATAATTTGTTTTTCTATGGTTATACGACGTGAAATGCTAATTGCGCTATAAATGTAGGGACTAAATTATGAATAATGCAACTTTAATAAATAAAAGCTGGCTTTAAGCAGCTAAACGCATATTTTACAAAGGAAAGCAGCTTCGAATAGACAAAAAAAAGGAGTATCCGAATCAACAGATACTCCTTTTTTTGAAGAAGTGCTTCTTAGAAGTTTGGCTTCAACAAGTATTTATCGTAGAATCGGAAAATATGATCAGCTGCTTCCTCGGCCGTATCCACAATTCGAAATAGTTTTAAATCCTCTTCACTGATATATTTGTTTGAAATCATCGTATTTTGAACCCAATCTATTAACCCTTTCCAATATTCAGAGCCGACCAATACGATTGGAAAACGTGCAATTTTACCGGTTTGAATCAGTGTGATTGCTTCAAACAGTTCGTCCATGGTTCCGAAACCTCCAGGCATAACAATATACCCTTGAGAATACTTCATAAACATGACCTTTCTGACGAAGAAGTATTTAAATTCAAGCAATTTATCGCGGTCAATATATTTGTTGTGAAATTGCTCGAATGGTAATTCAATGTTTAGGCCAACCGACTTACCTCCAGATTCGTAAGCGCCCTTATTGGCTGCCTCCATAATACCCGGTCCACCGCCGGAGATAATACCATAACCGCGTTCCGTCAATAAGCTAGCAATATCTACCGCCATTTGATAATATTTGTGTTCGCGTGGGGTACGTGCTGATCCAAATATTGAAACACAGGGGCCAATTTTTGCCAATTTCTCAAACCCATCCACAAACTCTGACATCACTTTAAAAATCTGCCATGAGTCTTTTACTTTAATTTCCTGCCATGTTTTGTTTTCAAATGCGCGGATAATTTTATCTTCTTTTGTAATATCCATATATAACGTTATACATTTAATTTCTAAAACCTAATTTTTCAAAAAGGAATACAATATAGCTATTTTTTTAATACTAGCTACTTTTTCTGATTATTCTTACATTTGCATTATGAATTTTTCTTCTAAACTTCTTGAGAATGCGGTTGCTGAATTTGGAAAATTACCTGGCGTGGGACAAAAGACGGCATTGAGACTGGTTTTGCATCTGTTGAAGCAATCCGATGCAGATGTAGCGCGTTTTACGGCCTCTATCGATCGCTTAAAAGAAGATATTCAATATTGTCAGGAATGTTTCAATATTTCTGACCACAGTATATGTGAGATATGCGCCTCATTCAAACGCGATAAAAATTTGATCTGTGTGGTGGAAGACACGCGAGACGTGATGGCCATCGAAAATACAAATTCCTATCAAGGTGTATATCATGTATTGGGGGGATTAATTTCGCCTATGGATGGTATTGGCCCCGCTGATCTTAAAATTGAAGGTTTAATTAACCGAATCCAGAGAGGTGAGGTAGAAGAAGTTATTTTGGCCCTTTCAGCAACAATGGAAGGGGATACCACCATTTTTTATTTATACCGTAAATTGCGTGAATTTGATGTGAAAATTACAACGATTGCCCGCGGTATTGCCTTTGGTGGCGAGTTGGAGTATGTCGATGAGCTAACCCTGGGACGCTCCATTGCGACACGGGTGCCTTACGAGCGCAACGTTGGTTAATTGTATTTCAGATAGATTTGTTTCACGCCTTCGTGTACTTTTCTTCCTTTTTCAATTTGTTGTTGTCGCCATAAGCTGTCGGTAACCATACGATTTGCTTTTTTATTTTTTAAGATATTCACATAAGCAATTTTACCGAGTACCGTCTTCTTTAAACCCAATAGTGAACACGAATAGTCGCCCAATAGATAATGATTGTAGTAGAGATGAATTTCGCGCATGAGCTTTCGTCCCCATTTGTTTGTGGGGTAGGCCGCTTTAATGGGCTCTTCCATGAGTGATTTTGCTAAAGCTAAACTATCCTGATCTCCTGATTGTTGTGTCATGGTCCAATGATACAAAGCTTCAATAGCTTGCTCCTCTGTGTCGGGGAGAAGTTGCAATGGAATACCCAGCAATGTTCCGATAAACTTCCAGACATGGAATAAACCTTCTACCTCGTTTTCCAATACATTGAATTTCATGCGTTTTAGCCCTGTTAGGTAAACAAGAGAAAATCCGAGATTGGTTGCAAGCATATCCCACGTATTTAATGGAATACCCCATTTTTCTGTTTGCCACTGACCGTGCTTTAGAATGTTTAATCGCGCATACGAATGGATACATCGGGTAAGTAGAATGGCCTCTATGCCGATATTACCCTTTTTCAGTGCATCATCGCCTGTGATATCCACCCAAAAGGTTACCGTTTCGGTGAGTCGTTTGACAGCCCCTTTTTTTAACGCACTGTCTCGTCCTGAAATATCGATACACAAAAAGAATCGTTATGGAAGAAGGAACAAATTATGTAAAGCGGACTCAGCGTGATTACACTTTAACATTGAAGCTGAATGTCGTTAAAGAGATTGAATCGGGGAAATTGACACTCTCCCAAGCTCAAAAACAGTATGGCATCCAGGGAGATAGCACTATTCGCAAATGGTTAAAAAAATATGGTAACTTTGATTGGGAGAATCAAATACCATCCAATATGGCAAAGTCACCAGAACAGCGCATTTTAGAACTGGAAGCCAAAGTCAGACTGCTGGAGAAGCAAAAGGCTCAACTTGAGCATCAGAATCACATCGCTGATTCCAAAGCGATCATCTTTGACATGATGATCGATATTGCAGAAAAAGAATATAAAATCGACGTAAGAAAAAACTTGAAACCCGCGCAATCAATCGTTTCCGGCAAGAAAAACAAGAAAGCCTAAGTTTTACTTGTGGATTGTTCGGGTTAGACAGGCAGGTGTATTATCGAAGGATCAAACGTATAGCCAGGAGCCAGGGTATAGCCGGGAAAATTGTGGACTTAGTTCATGAAATACGCACTACCCAGCCAAGAATAGGCACACGGAAACTTTACCATATATTGGCAAGGGAGCTACAGGCATTAAAAGTGGGCAGAGACAAATTCTTTGATATTTTACGCGCCAACCATTTGTTAATTACACCTAAAAGAAGCTATCATACGACCACTATGTCACATCATAGATTTAGAAAATATCCGAATATTATTAAAGAAGTGACTGTTTGCCGTCCCAATCAGGTTTGGGTAAGTGATATCACTTACATAGGGAAGCGAGAAAGCCCCTGTTACCTGAGTTTGGTTACAGATGCCTATTCGAAAAAAATTGTTGGCTTTGAGGTCTCGCGGACCATGTGCACACCGCATGTTGTAAAAGCACTAAAAATGGCACAAAAACAAAGAAAAACAAACGAGCCGTTAATCCATCATTCCGACAGAGGGGTACAATATTGTGCAGAAGAATACCAATATTACCTAAACAAGTATCAGCTCAGGTGCAGTATGACAGAAAACTCTGATCCTTATGAAAATGCCATCGCTGAACGAATCAATGGTATACTCAAACAAGAGTTCATGATTGATACCTATCATTTAGATCTACATTTGATGAAGCAGATCGTAGCTGAAGCAATCGATATCTATAATAATGACAGACCACATTGGTCTAATCATATGCTAACTCCAAATCAGATGCACATGAAATCAAACATGAACTTCAGAACTTATAAAACAAAAAACAGTAGCAACCTATCGGCTACTACTGTTTAAATTATTTATTTTTAATCACTGAAAACCTGTATCGATTTTTCAGGACTAGTCACACCTGTAAAGATTAAGGGTTTATTGATCGCACTGGATTCATAGCCCCCCATGAGGACATAATCCCGTAATACAATAAGTCCTGATAAACCAGAACGTTGACTGAGCCCAATGCCTTGTTCTATTTTATTCCAATCTAACCAAGAAGGGCTGAGATCTAATGTATTTAAAAAATTCAGCAATACATGTTCGTATGCTGCATCAATAGGCTTGCCTGCAAGTGCATCTTTAAGCAGTTGTTGACCTTGATGGAAACCAATTTTTAGGTGTAGCTGCTCGACAAATTGGTCGCAGCTATTGTCAAATTGATAGAGTAAAGGAGTAAATTGATCGGCAGCAGCGATGGAAAGTTTCTTCGGCAATTTGCGAAGCAATTCGACACCAAGCCCCTTCGACCAATAAAAAGAAAATGAACTTGTATTAACTTGATAACGTTCGGGTACTCGCATATCTTTTATTGAATTGTCCAAACGGTATAACTTCCAGTTAGTGTGATACTATCATTTGATTTATTAAACTTAAAGTCTATATAATCCATTTGACACGATGAGAGATCACTGCAGCAAAATTGACGATCAATTTTAAAATGAAGTCTAAATGAACCTTCGGTACTGTTTGTATAAAAAGTTAATCCACTTATGCTAAAGTTACTTAAATGCGGTGCGCCATCTTTATCTTCCAATTGCTCGATAACGTAATCATTGATTTCTTGCTGATGTTTGGCGATGAATGGTATAAGATCTTGATTGCTGAATGGTATGATTAAATCGTCTTTTTTTAGTTGGATTCTGATGTTAATTTCTGTCATCTTATTATGCTGTACTAATAAAGATCTCTCCAGTTTGGAATATATAAACTGAAAATTGCTTCTGTTTCTTTTCGCGTCTTATGAGCAAATTTACAGAAAGCCTTTAGAATAATTAGATTGATGTATTCTTTTTCGAAATCAATGAGTCGATTTGAAAAATGAAATCCACCTTCAACGATTCTAAAATCGTTTTTGGATAATTTATGGATGGTTACTGTAGCTACATCATATATATCCAACTGTTCTTCCCAATAAGCAATCTGCTTGATTATTTCATGGTAGAGTAATTCCTGACTCCATTTGTACAGTAATTTCAATGTATTCGTGCTCTTCTTTTGATATACACATATACTTGTAGCTGTCAGTTCAAAGGTTGCTAGCGTTGTGGAAGGATAGATTTTGACCAAATAAGGTTTTCCAAATAGGTAGTAGGGATTTTCGAGGTAGGAATAGGATGTACCTTCCGATTTACTTTCTGGCGGGTTTAACTTGATGTACTCTTTAAGGAAAGCAACATCGCAATGTGCCGGAGCATGTACACGATAGGGTGATGAATTACCCGAAATTTGGATATAATCTTTATTCCAGGGAACTATTTCATAAAATATACGACCGATTTCGATTTGCATTTCTCGATTTTAATTAGATATGGGGCGTCGGCATTCAATATCGCTTGATACCCTTGCAACTGCGTTAAAGTAACATTTTTTTATATTAAATAATAGTTATAATCGTAACAATTTTCTTTTATACAGGGAGTTCAAACAATAAGAGTTTCGTTTGAACAAGCTATGGACTACGAGTAATCAACTTCGGACTGTAAGTAGTATGTCTGTACGATGAAGCCATAGTGAATACACGTTTAAAAGGTGGACTCAACGTGGACTTACTGTGGACTCACTGTGCTTACAGTACGAAGCTGGTCATAAGTTAGTCGTAATTTTTAGCATTGTTACCAGCTCTCTCTAGCTTTTGTTTTTTGTTTTAAAATTTAGATACTATCTTTGGAATACTGTTTATGTATCAACCCAACGACCATTTCCCAATATTAGACCTGCAGAAATTTCAGGAAGGGATTATCGCTGACCGCGATTTACTTTTTCATGAGCTCATTGGCCCTAGAGAAATTAGTGAACCGCACAAACACGATTTTTTTATCCTTTTATTGTTCCAGGAGTCTGTAGGCACACATACAATAGATTTTGACCGTTTTGTACTAGGTGCAAATCAGTTACATCTGGTTTTTCCTGGACAGGTACATCAATGGCAGATGGGCGATCCTACCTATGCACTGCAGCTCATGATTAGCAGACATTGGTTCGAAAGCTTATTACCTGCGTTGCGATTTCCTATTTCTTATTATTTTAAGCATTTGGTCATTGATCTTTCAACGGCCAATTTTCAGTCGTTATTGACAGAATTCAAGGCAATTGCAGATGATTTACAGAATGGTGAGATCCTATGGGAATTGATTTACGCACGGGTCAAAGTAATTACGCTTCTGATCAGCAAGATCGTTCAGGATAATTTTGATGATTATGAACAATATCAGGCTAATCCAATTATGGCAAAATTTGTGCAGCTTATCGATGAATGGTATAAAAGTGAAAAATCAGTCGCTTTTTATGCCGAGAAGCTAAATATTTCGGCAAATTATCTGAATGTGTTAAGTAATCGGGTTTTACAGAAATCAGCTTCATTTTTGATTCAGGAACGTGTGTTACTGGAAGCAAAGCGATTGCTTAAAATTTCGGATAAAACGATCAAAGCTATTGTCTTTGATTTGGGGTTTTACGATAATGCAAGCTTCAGCAAGTTTTTTAAAAGCCATACGAATATGACGCCAAGTCAGTTTAAAGCGCAGCCATAATATCTACACAATCTGTAATAATTCGTACAAAGATCATTGGCTCAAATCACTTAGCTTTGGTGAAAAATGATATAGGCATGAATGAAATCAATCAAAATCAAGATACTTATTTGTTGAAGAATGTATTGCTAGAAACTGGCTTTCTTTATGAGAAGGAAGAAATTGTTGCTACGAAAACGGCATTATTTGATATTCAAATTGAGGCCAATAAAATAAAAAGTATTGAGCCAGCGCAATCGGCGGGGGGCGGAAAGGCCTTTGATGCGAAAGGTAAATTGGCATTGCCGCCATTCCGTGACATGCATATTCATTTGGATAAAACCTTATATGGCCTGCCCTGGAAGGCGGTATTTCCAAAAAATAGGACTGTAAAAGATATGATTGCCAAGGAACAGGTGATTATCCCCGAGTTGTTGAAAACCTCTGTCGAACGGGCCGAAAAGTTAATCGCGCTTTTACAGGGCTACGGAACAAATTTTGCACGGACGCATTTTAATGTAGAGCCTACATCGGGAACAAAGTCATTGGAGCATTTGTTAAAGGCGCTGGAACATTTAAAATATTCATTTGCTGCAGAACTGGTTGCATTCCCTCAGCACGGTCTATTCTACACAGCATCAGCGAAGCTGATGGAGGAAGTCGCTAAATGGGAGCAGGTGGATTTTATTGGTGGTTTGGATCCCTTTAGTATTGACGGCAGTATTGAGAAGCCGATGGACCTGACAGTTCAACTTGCATTGGATAATAACAAAGGAATCGATATCCACTTACATGAGGGTGGGGAATCAGGTGTTAAGACCATACATTATTTGATTGATAAAGCATTGGAAAATCCGGCATTGCAGGGACGTACATTTATCAGTCATGCTTTCGCCTTAGGTTACATGCCGAAAAAGGACTTAGCACATACGGCCGAACGATTGGCAGAAGCGAAAGTTGGTATATGCAGTTCGGTTCCTTTTCGCAATATGTTGATGCCATTTCGGGAATTGAAAAAAGCGGGAGTGGAAGTTTTTGTAGGAAACGACAATGTTCAGGACCATTGGGGTACTTTCGGTAGCGGTAATATGCTTCAAAAAGCCAATCTAGCTGCGGAATTATATGGTTATGAAACTGAATTCGAGTTATCCCGTTGCCTTCGTTATGCGACCAATGGCAAAATTCCGCTTGATGATCAAGGGAATTCCGTATGGCCGAAAGTTGGAGATGATGCTAACCTCCTTTTTGTCGATGCGAGTTGTTCTGCAGAAGCAGTTTCTCGGATCTCAACCGTCTATGGGCTTATCCATCAGGGAAATGTTGTTAAATGGAACAATAGCTCCCAAGCTTAATTGAAAATAGCAAACAATCATAAATTGAAAATGCCAATTTATCGTCTAGAAAATTGGCATTTTCAATGCTAGGGGGAACGATTAGTGTAGGAAAGTCGTCTTGCAGTAATCAATTTTATAAGAACCTTGCTCATTGACCAATTGAACTTCATTTTTGGTTCGGATGTCATTACCGTAATCAATAAATACGATAAATTTGCTTTCAGTTACTTTGTCGATTTTGACATCCTTGATATCCAATGCGTCGTCATTACCTCTTCCAAATAACCAGGTTTCCTCCGTATATAGAGGGTAGATTTTCTCCCATTTGGCCCTGTAAGCTGCCTCAGCTTTGGGTAGTTCTTCATCTGTGAGGTTGGAGGGTCCGTAAATTTCATTCGCATCTTTTAAAAAGGCTTGGAATCGCTTGGTACATAATGCGTCCTCTTTATCCAGATAGTAACAATATTTTCCAGATGCGGAACCTGCACATTGAAAAATTCCTTTCAACCAAGCTTCTGCTTGCTGATGCTGACCCACTGCCGTGTCTTGCTTCGCTGTCCTTGTGCTGTCTTTGAATGGTATTTGCTTTGCGGGATGATTTGCAGTAGCGCTTTTATGGTCTTGCGCTGAATTTGTACAGCTTGCTAGCATGCAAAACAGCCCTATTGTTGCATATAAACTTTTCATTTTTTGATATCGTCTTAAAACTGGAATAAAATTAGGATATAAATTGGATAACATGATCACGGATTACCACTATATTCAACAGAATATTCATCAAAAAATCTAATTTTCCATTCTTTTTGAAATAATGCAGCGGGCCGTAAGTCTACCGTGTCGAGTAAAGACGCAATGAATCTGCGTAGTTCAGGACTTTTAATTTTTGTTGATACCAATTATTTATTTTTTATTGTCTGTATATCAGTATTTTATATTTTTTTTATAAATTTTCTTATTTCTTTTTATTGTTACGCAACCTCCCTGCGTATTAAGCCGACGATATTTGTAATGTCAACAGTGACAAACGTTCTTTGATGGAAATTATAGCGAAAAGCTTTAAGATATATACTTCATTATGAAGTATAAAAGAGCCTTTCTTCTTCAGATGGCATCCTGGTCACCTGTTTCAGTATAGCAGGTTAGTATTGTTCTCGATGAGGTTCAATATACTGATAAAACGAGAAGTTGAAAGGAAAGTGCTTGTGTTAGAGGTTCGAATCCTCTCCTGTAAAAAAGGTAGCTCAAGGGTAGAGCAAAGCAGTTAGTTGTGGGTCGTAGGTTCGATTCCTACTCCTGAGCAATCAGGATAGTTCAGTCTGGTTAGAATAACAACACAATCGTGTGGGTTCGAATCCCACTTCCATTTTCGGATGGAATAGCATAAGGGTATTGCATCGAACTGTCCATTCGGACATTCAAAGTTAAGACTTTCTTCAAAAAGGTCATTTGGTAGAAGCTTGCTATCTTTTATCCTGCTTATGCGCTGTTTTTCATGCGATTGAGCAATTGATTGATGGCCTGAGATTCTTAAGTGAGGTATCTGCATTTATACTAAAAAGTCATAACGATAAGATGGGGTATTTGTTCATCGACTTTTGATTTAAAAAAAAGGTACCAGGACTTTCGAATCCCGCTTGAGGTCAAGGGATAAAAAATAGCAGGTTTTATAATAGAAATGAGGAAAATTTAAAAGAATATACAATGAAAAGAGTACAGCTAACTACAGACGAAATCGGATTGGTTGTTAAGAACAATGCGGTGATCCGTGTTTTGAAATCCGGTAACTACTGGTTGGGATTTGGTGAAAAACTGGAGAAGTACACGACGACTCATCCATTTCCTTCCGGTCGCAATGTCGATGTACTGTTGCAGTTGACAGGTTTTCGCGAATTGGTCGATATCGTTGAAGTGGGTGATACGGAGATCTGTCTTGTTTTTTTGAATGGTAATTTTGAAAAGACGTTAGCGTCTGGCAGACATGTTTTTTGGAAGGAATTGCGCGAACGCAGATTTCAATTGGAAGACATTACGGAGATTGAGATCCCTGCATCTGTTAATCGTCAATTGCTGGAGAAGCAGAGCTTAGGCTATTATGTACGTCAATATAAGATTGAACCAAATGAGAAAGCGCTGCTTTTTGTAGACGGTGTGTTTGTAGATATTTTGAAGTCGGGAACGTATTGTTGGTGGAAGAATGCAAAAACCATAACGATTTCAAAAGCTGATATGAGAGTCTTGACGTTGGAGGTGGTAGGACAGGAGATCTTGTCCAAAGATAAGGCACAGATCAGAATCAATTTCACGCTGCAATATCAGATTGTGGATATTGTCAAAGCGCTATTGGATAATAAAGAATATGAAAAGCAATTGTATTCGTTGATGCAGTTGACCTTACGGTCCTATATTGGCCAGATGACTTTGGACGAGTTGATGGAGCGAAAGACTGAAATACAAGGCTATGTCTTAGAAAACACATTGCCACAAGTCGCAGGCTTGGGTATAACACTGTTGACCTGCGGCGTTAAAGATGTTATTTTACCAGGAGATGTGCGGGACATCATGAACCAGGTGTTGATTGCAGAGAAGAGGGCACAGGCAAATAGTATCATGCGTCGTGAAGAGACTGCTTCGACACGGAGTTTGTTGAATACAGCGAAGCTGATGGAAGAAAACAGTATGTTGTTTAAATTGAAGGAAATGGAATATGTCGAAAAGATTGCTGAAAAGATCAATACGATTTCGGTTTCCGGAAATGGACAAATTGTTGACCAACTCAAGCAATTGTTTGTGAAATAAAAGATTAATAAGTTGAAAGAGGTGCAGGTAGCAACGTAAAGAGATGTTGTTACCTGCTTTGGAGAAGTTGTATGGCTGCTCCATCAAAAAAGAAAGTAAAAAATGGAAAATAAGAGAATAAATGGCAATGATTTAATTGCATTAGGGTATAAAGAGAATCATACTTTGGGTGTTGCATTGAAAATCAACAGTAAAAGACACGGTTTTACGCGGGTAGAAATGCTCGAAAAGTTCAAGTCTGTCCTGGAAGATCCGGCCAGCTATTCAGAAGATGCTGTTTTCGGAATTTTGGCCCATGCTATACTTGGGCAAGAGGCTGTTGATAAATCGTTAATTGCATTGAACGAGGCTCCTGCGGAATATACGATTTATGGTGCATCTGAAATCGAAACAGGGGCGAAAGCACAAATGAGTGTTGCCATGAAATTACCTGTTTCAGTTGCCGGAGCGTTGATGCCAGATGCGCATCAAGGATATGGGTTGCCAATTGGTGGCGTACTGGCGACTAATAATGCGGTGATTCCTTATGGGGTCGGTGTTGATATTGGCTGTCGTATGGCTTTGTCGATCTTTGATTTGCCAGCTTCATTTTTGGAAGACAATTTAATGACCTTGAAAGACATTATTCTGCGTAATAGTAAGTTTGGTGCTGGCAATGGATATTTGAGACATGAACGTGTAGATCATGCTGTATTGGATAACGAGTTGTTCACTGAGAACAGCTTCCTTTCCGCATTGAAGGATAAAGCCTGGACGCAATTGGGATCTTCAGGTGGGGGGAATCATTTTGTGGAGTTTGGTATAGTCGAATTTGAAGAAAGAGATGAGGTTTTGAACATTGATAGCGGAGCCTATTTAGGCTTACTGACCCATTCAGGTTCAAGAGGAATGGGCTCTACCATTGCGGCACATTATACCAAGTTGGCTAAATCCTTGTGTAAGTTGCCTTACCAGGCTGAAAATCTGGCCTATTTAGACTTAGATACTCATGAAGGGCAAGAATATTGGCTAGCGATGAATCTCGCCGGCGACTATGCGTCAGCTTGCCATGAAGTGATCCATGAAAAGATTACGGTGGCTTTAGGGGCCGAATTGTTGGCGAAGGTTGAAAATCACCACAATTTTGCATGGAAGGAAACGTGGAATGGTCAAGAGGTTATTGTCCATCGAAAAGGTGCTACGCCAGCTGCAAAAGGAGTTATGGGGATTATTCCAGGCTCCATGGCTACACCAGGATTTTTGGTTCGTGGAAAAGGGGAGTCGAATGCGATACAATCGGCATCTCATGGGGCAGGTCGACTGATGAGCCGTACACAAGCGATTAAAACGCTATCTTCCCATGATCTCCATTCGATGCTTAAAGATAAAGGTATTATGTTGCTTGGGGCAGGGATGGATGAAGCGCCGATGGCCTATAAAGACATCCATACCGTAATGGCTTCACAAAGAGATCTTGTTGATGTCGTGGCAAAATTTTCGCCCAAGATAGTCCGTATGGCAGATGATGGAAGCAGGGAAGATTAAATCATGAAAAAAGCGCCTCAAATGTATTTAAGGCGCTTTTTTATTGTAATTTGATCATGTTTTGTTGATCAATGAGTGCGATTAAAGTGGTTTGGCTGCCGCCACTTCCTTATAGGTGTATACATTATAAGGATATAGTTTTTTTGCCAGCGCTTTCGCAATAAAACTACTGATGAGTAGCGGTGCTAGTAATAAATAGCCTGAAGGAACAAGGCTTGCAATAATAAAGATTGCCGTAAATGGTGCGTGTATAGCCGCAGAAAGCATTGCTGCAGCACCAAAAAGAGCAAAATTTATAACCACCAATTGTGTGCCGAGGTAATGATTACAAAGCTGTGCAAACAAAACGCCTAACAATGCACCGGTAACAATACTTGGGGCAAAAACGCCACCATCACCACCTGCACCTAACGTCAAAGAGGCTACAAAAGGTTTTAAGAGAACAAGCAGGATCAGCGGAAGAAAGTATAGTAAATTGACTGAATCATGCAGACTGCTTTTTAGAATTTCTCCAAGACCATGATAGCTGTCGCCATACAGTGCCGGCAAGAAAAAGATTAACGTCCCTACAGTGATTGCGCCCAAATTGACACGGATAAAATTACTTTTTATGCCTGCAAAATAGGACTTTGCATAAATAACAATTTTAGTAAAATATAACGCTAAGATCCCGCCAATCAGTCCTAAAATAGCGACAAAAGGGATCGCCTGCCATCGCCATGCTTTTGCCTCAAATGTAAATAAAGGACTTGCGTCAAGGTAATAAACGAATACGGATGCCACAGCCATTGAAGTTAGTCCGCTAATGAGTAAAGTCTTATTATATCTCCGTGCAATAACCTCAAAAGCAAAAAGAAAACCACCCAATGCGCTTCCGAACAACAGTGTGACTCCAGCAATTACGCCTGCGCAGATCAACTCGGTTTTGTAGGCCCAAGCCGGATGTAATCTCTTATACGCTTGGTTACCTACTGTGGCTGTGGCAACAACTGTGGAGACTTCAACACCGGTTGAACCACCAAAAATTACAGTTAGAAAACCATTGATATAATGTGATGGAATCTTAAAAAAAGGCAAATGGTCTTTTCTTGTTTCCAATGTTGTATAGATTTCTTTGATCCCTTTGTTTTTTCTGTTTTGAAAAGCGTATTTCCGTAAGAAATAAATAGCTGTAATACCTATGCTGGGTAGAATAATAAACAGTTTAGGATTCCAGGAAGATACTCTTTCAAACAATTCTTCCTGTACATAACCTGTGCTATGCTTGAGACTGTATGCCAATAAGCAGCAAATGATACTGACAAGAACTGAACTTCCAATTAATTTTAAATAGCTATATCGAACAACTTTTTTTCTGTATGTCGTATTGCCTTGCATAATGTTTTTCTTTAAATCGGCTCAAAGGTAAGTGTTATTTAGTTTAAAATATATGATGAATACCTTAAGACATACTTTTTGTTACGGAATACCCCCTAATGGATACCGATGTATATATCCACTTTTGCATCTTGTGGATTTTGGGCTTTTTCGCCATATATTTCAAAGTCTGCGGCATACGTTCTTGGTAAATCTGAGCTCCATATCTTTTGCCAAGTTTCATAAACGATGCCATCTTCCAAACTTCCTTCTGCAGTAAAGTGTTGGTAACGATTTTCAGCGATATGAATACCGTCCAAGTCTTCGGGTACTTCTTCAAGATTGCTCACTTTACAGCCCAAGAAAGTGGTATAAGGTAAGGTGTGATCCTTTTCATATTCGGTATAGATACAGTAGAGTTCGCTGGATATCTTGTTGGGAATACGGCTTAATACATCTTCTTTAAAAAAGCGGGCCCAAAGTTCCGGAATGTCCTTAGCTGCCTGTCCATCTTGGTTGCTCGTACGGATGGCGAGGCCAATTATACTGAATGAAGGGATTGTTTGATTTTTCATGTCTTTTTGTTTTCCCCAAAGTTAGCGCTGTAAATGACAGCCGTATGTCACGAACAAACAGCTAATGTTGTTTTTTCCAGATTTTATCTACTTGGGACAGGTATTCTGCTAAAGCAGCTGAACCATACCAAGGGTAAAATGAAGCTTCTAAGAGACCATTCTTTATCGCTGGATCGTTTTCTAAAATATGCTTTGCGGCATCAATAGAAGCCATGTTATTTAAGATAAAAAGGCCCCGGAAGTTACTGTCATTTTTCCCAAACGGGCCAGCAACAATCAGTTGCCCATTTTTTACGAGAAGATTGATATTTTCCATGTGACCTTTGAAACATGCATTAATAAATTGTTTGTCTGTTGTTTTATTCTCGCCAGTTTTCAGGAGGACAAAGATGTAGGATTTCATTCCATAATCATCGGCCCCTAATTTTTTTGCGAGTTCCTGATCGTAATTTGGGTTCGCTACGGTCGGTGTGGGTACGATTTTCGTCGCATAAAAAGATCTGACTTTTCCTGATTTTCCTTCCACTGCAATATAAAGTCGGTTTGTCGTAACGGGCGTATATCGAATGTAATTAGGGAAATCATGGGCCTCATTGACAAAAGAATAGGTACTATCCTGATAATTTAGCTCAAAATTGACTTCTTTCCCATTGTTTTGTCCAATAACCAGTGCTGTATATATGATTTTATCCTTTATTTTGGTCAATTTTAGGTATTCACTGACTATCTTTTGGCCATTTTTCAACGTATAGGAAAGGCCTTTTAATTCATGTTCGTTTATACGATCCCATTGTTCATATTCCTCTTTATTGTCAACCTTCCACGTCCCTTCTAAGAAAGAAGGAAAAGGTACTTGTGAAAAAAGAGGTTGAGCGGCTCCCAAGCAAAAGAGTAGGGTAGCGATTAAAATTGTTTTCATATAGGTGTTATATTACGATGCTTAAGTGCTTTTATTTAAAGAAAAAGTATGGTACGAAAGCCTCGTGCCGCATAATAGGAGATCGCACCATTATGATAGATGAAAACTTGGTTGTAACGTCTGTCACCGAATAAGGCGCCACCAAGCTTACGAATATCCGCTGGAGTTTGTATCCAGCTGGAAGTTTTTAAATCAAATTCACCTAACATTTGGAGTTGGCGATAGTGTTGTTCAGAAAGCAGCTCCGTTCCCATTTTTTTAGCTTCTTCGACAGCGCTTCCAATAGGCTTGTTTTCCTTCCTTTCATCTAAGGCTTTTTGGTCAAAACAGAGGCTTCTCCTTCCTTTGGGACTTTCTTCTGTACAATCCACAAAAGCATACTGCTTTTTGTTTGGATCAATAATAACAAGGTCGGGCTCGCCAGCGCTCTTTTCCATTTGGAACAAGCTCCATAATTTTTGGGGGCTTTCAAGCAATTTATGCACTACCTCGTCCCAGCTGATCTGTGGGTGTCGTTTGGGGAATTTTTGAAACCTTTCTTTCAGCGTTTCAAGTAGCATTGACTGTTCCTCTTGTGTAAGTGAATTTTTCATAATGGTTGTCCTTGTGGTACTAAAATTACGTATTTAATTCAAATGTAATGTAGCTTGATATTGCAAATGGATTAAATTCCTTATTTCAAAATTGAATTAAATTTATATTTTTACGTTCAATCTTTATATAACTATGGCTTCAGGAATATTTGCAATTCTAGATGATATTGCAGCGTTGATGGATGATGTGGCAGTAGCGAGTAAAATCGCAACAAAAAAAACTGCTGGAATCTTAGGTGACGATTTAGCGGTTAATGCCGAAAAAGCGACTGGCTTTTTAGCTTCGCGCGAGCTCCCGGTTTTATGGGCAATTACAAAGGGCTCACTGCTCAATAAGTTGATAATTGTACCAATAGCATTATTACTGAATGTCTTTTTTCCAATTGCCATCAAATATATTTTAATCTTAGGAGGTTTCTATCTTGCTTTTGAAGGTGTTGAGAAGATTATTGAATACCTGTTCCATCGCAAACATCCTACGGAGGAAACAAAAGTGGAGACTGTCGTTGCTGAAAACTCAGTTGCCGCTGAAAAAGCGAAGGTAAAATCGGCTATTACGACAGACTTTATTCTTTCTGTGGAAATCGTCATTATTGCTTTGGGAACGGTTCTGGGAAAAAGCTTGTCCTTACAAATTATTACGGTTTCGGTTGTTGCTTTTCTGGCCACAGTTGGGGTCTATGGTATTGTAGCTCTTATCGTTCGCATGGACGATGCTGGTTATAAATTAATTAAAACCTCACGTGAAAAAGGTCCTGTTGCGAGCCTAGGTCGGTTTTTAGTCCGTGCGCTTCCCTTTGTTATCAAATTATTGGCTGTTGTAGGTACATTTGCTTTAATTCTGGTTTCAGGCGGAATATTTGCGCATTATATTGATTTCTTACACCATGCGCTACCAGCTCTGCCAGGAATGATAAAAGAGCTGTTATTTGGCCTAGGGGGAGGTCTTATCGTGGTGGTTTTATTTACGATCGGCAAAGGGCTGTTTAAAAAGAAAAAATAAACTCCTATTGATCTTTGATGATCGGCAACCCTATAACAAAAAAAGGCAGCAGATATATCTGCTGCCTTTTTTTGTTTTCTGGCTCTTAAATTGTGTCTGTTGCTTCTGCCGCGGCATCGATTTCTACACGTTCACCTTTTGTATTAATCAAAATTACATCGTCCGAATCCGCTAATGAGACAGAAGCTACACCATCACTGAAAGAGGTAGCCCCGCTGTAGATAAATGGTATGGCCACTTTTCCCTGACCATCTAAATAACCATATTTTCCATCTTTACTAGCAAGAAAAAGATTAGGTTCTTCTGTAACTGAAATCAAATCGTAGTCGGGAGCAACGATTTTATTGGTCTTTATTTCAGTAAGATTATACCTGTCGTTTTCGATACTGATGAAATGCGTTGAATTATTTTCAGAAATATAGCTATACGTCGCCGGAACAATTATTTTGCCCGCCTGATTCAATATACCATATTTATTTTTCTGCTGAAATACGGCATAACCACCGTTAATAAACGATATCATATCATAATTTGGGGAAATTAAAATTTTGCCGGATTTATCCATGACCCCATATTTTTCGTTTAGTCCAAAAACCAGTTGTCCAAGGTGATCATCGTAACCTAAATAATCGTATTGAAAGGGGATGATTGGTTTACCAGCCAGATTAATGGCGCCATATTTTTCATTTTTATATTGAACTATACTAAGATCGCCAACAAATGGTGCGATATAGAGGTATTGTGCTGGTACAATTGTTTTTTCTTCGCTGTCTTGTACCCCTAGGAGATTAGTTGCAGCATCTTCAAATAAATACAGATTTTCAGCAATCTGGTTGTTTTCTTCCGAATCTTCCTCGGCGTCATAAATGGATGCTACTTGCTCATAATCCTCAGGTACGATAAAATCTTTATCGTCTAATTGGCTATCGGCGATGTTCTGGGTAATCATATCCATTCCGAGGGGTGTTGTTAGCTGTAGCACAGCCCCGGGGATTTTTTTGAATAGATCAAATCCCTCCCAATAGGTGGCTGGCAATTTATCGCTATACCAGATCGATAAGGTGCTGTTTTCGTCATTATCTTCTGAAATAGGAATTTCGACCTGAGCTAGTTTGCAGGGATAACCGGCAATCATTTTCGTCTGGTTTGGGACGAATTTGATCGTATGTGGGCTGAGCGCATTTTCTTTAACGACGTATTTTGCCAGTCCTGGGTACAATATAATTGATTGTTCTTCATTTTTTTTAATGAGAAAGATTGACTCTTCGCCGTCTCCGGAAGCCGATATAACTTTTATTTTATCATTGTTAACATACGCTTCGTAAACAGAAACTGGAGCTGCTTGTGCTTCTTCGCTGGGATCGACAGCATACGTAATGGCATAGTTGATCTTGAATGCTTTATTGATCTGTGCAAACGACATTGTGCTGGCCGCTAAGATAGCTGCGAATGATAGGGATATTTTTTTCATTTTCTTAAACTTTGAATGACAAATATCCTGATTCAAAGTGGGGAGTTTTATCCCTGAAATCCGTTATTTAACGATAAATCAACATGGTTCAATGGAATACATTGATTTTGGAGTTAGTTGAACGGCCTTTCCCATATTTAATCAATAACCAGTTGATATTTAAGTAGTAGACCAGGTAATTGTTCCGGACCAAATTTACTTTTTTTCATACGATTGACCTCAGGATCTAGCTGGATATTGATCGAAGACCGAAAATCGCAGCCCTCGAGATTGCATTGTACAAAGCGGGCATTTAGCAAATTCGTTTTTTTAAACAGCACCTGTTGAAGGTTGGCCCGTTCAAAATCCACATGTTGCAAAGAGCATTGTTCAAACTGGAACTTCTTTATATTTCTTTCAAAAAAAGAGGAGTAATCCAGAACCGAGTTGCTGAAATTGGCATGAAAGGAAAATGAACTACATTCATTAAAGTGTATGCCTAGCATTTTGCAGTCATTAAAAACAACATGATCTAGTTGTGTGCCCTTTAGACTGACATTGGAAAGATTACATGATTTAAATTCACAGTTTGTGAATAGGAGATCTACGAGTTCTGCGTTCTGGAAATCACATTGTTCAAAGGTGCATTTGTAGAATTCCTGAACTTGCTTTAGTTCAGCTGTAAATGTTTGTTTAGTGATTGTTTGTTCGACAAGTTCTTCCATTCTGTATCGTGTTGGCATTGATTTTAGCGAAAATAAGGAATTCTGCCGAATGATTTTACTTTAAAATAAAGTCAAAGGCGTTATTTCCGCTTGCGACCAAAATACCTGATTTCAGGGATAAAAAGAGGGATTTTTTATGGCTATTTTTGGCGTAGCCATAAAATATAATTCTTGGGGTGCTGGGGTCAAGACTGAAGTATTGTAGAACTCTGGTAGGTTTTTATATAGTTTGTTAAAGGGCACTGATCAGTGCCCTTTACTTTTTTAGATATTCCGATTCTCTATTTGCACAATGTTAGTTGTTCTTTAAATACTGACGCAGCACATATTGTAGAATACCGTCATTCTTAAAATACTCTATTTCAATGGCTGAATCGAGTCTTGCTTTCACTTGAAAATTGGTTACCGTTCCATTGTCATGTACCGCCGTTACCGAGAGAAGTTTATGGGGTGTTAAATCGGTCTCAAGCCCCGAGATGCTATAAACTTCTGTTCCATCTAGTCCTAATTTCTCTGCGTTTTCGTCATTGATAAAGACAAGAGGTGCTACGCCCATACCGACAAGATTACTTCGGTGAATACGCTCGAAACTTTCAGCAATAACCGCGCGTACGCCAAGAAGGAATGTGCCCTTTGCTGCCCAATCTCTGGAGGAACCCGAACCATACTCTTTTCCGGCCAGTACGATGAGCGCTGTGTTGTTTTTGCGATATTCCATTGCGGTTTCATACACCGTCTTCACCTCATTGGTGGGGAAGTAACGGCTAAATCCACCCTCACGATCGGTAATTTTGTTTTTAATACGCACATTGGCAAATGTTCCGCGCATCATGACCTCGTGGTTCCCACGTCTAGATCCGTAAGAATTGAAATCTTCTTTACTTACCTGATGTGATCTGAGGTATTGTCCAGCTGCAGTTTCTTCTTTGAATGAACCAGCGGGTGAGATATGATCCGTAGTCACCGAGTCACCTAGATAAAGTAATACCCTTGCATTCTGAATATCCTGTATTGGATTAGGAACGGCTTGTAGATTTTCAAAAAATGGCGATTCTTTGATGTAGGTAGACGTGTTGTCCCACTGGTAATTTTGATCAAGATTCACTTCAAGTTCTTGCCAGTCTGTCGATCCGTCGAAGATGACATCATAGACTTCTTGGAAATCCGATTGTTTGACGCAAGCATGGACGGTTTCCATAATATCCTCGCGGCTTGGCCAAATATCTTTCAGATATACGGGCTGACCGTTAGGGTCGTAATCCAATGGTTCCTCCAAGAGATTAATATCCACTCTTCCGACCAGTGCATAGGCCACAACAAGCATCGGCGACATTAAGAAGTTCATTTTGACTTGTGGATGCACACGGGCCTCAAAATTTCGGTTACCAGATAATACCGAGGCAACAATCAATTCACCTTTTTCCACCGCTTCTGCTATTTGTGGTGGAAGAGGACCGGAGTTTCCAATACAGGAGGTACAACCGTAACCTACGGTATGAAAACGCAGGGCATCAAGATCAGCACTAAGTCCTGATCTTTCAAGGTATTGCGTAACGACTTTTGAGCCAGGGGCTAAAGAGGTCTTTACCCAGGATTTGGTGCGAAGTCCGCGCTCGATGGCGTTACGGGCCAATAATCCTGCACCGATCATGACCGTAGGGTTCGAGGTGTTGGTACAGCTTGTTATAGCTGCGATCGCAATACTGCCATCACTGACAATATACTCCTTATGATTGTGTTTGATGCGAACGGCATGAATAGACTCTTGAATAACTTCATGCGGTGAATCATGTTCGACAGGTACCTTACCAAAGGTAAACTCTGTTCCTGAACCGCCGTCAGCAAGCCAGGCAGATTCCGATCGCTGCAAAACAGGGACATATTGTCGATGGTGTTCGCTGTCCAAAAGTTGTGAAAATGTGGTTTTTAAATCCTTCACTAGAATTTTATCCTGAGGCCTTTTGGGCCCAGATACAGTTGGTTCAAGGCTTGATAAATCGAATTCAACGACCGACGAATATTGAATTTCTTCCTTGCCAGTGCGCCAGAGTAAATTGCTTTTACAATAATCTTCAACAATTTTAATCTGCTCTGCACTTCGATTGGTGCTATGCATGTATTCAAGGGTTCGGTCATCAATCGGAAAATAGGTAACTGTACAGCCAAATTCTGGGGACATATTGGAAATTGTCGCACGATCTGTAACTGAAAGGCTGTCCAATCCATCGCCAAATACTTCAACAAATTTGCCCACAACACCTTTATCGCGAAGTATTTTTGTTATCGAAAGAACCATGTCTGTGGCGGTGCATGTCGCCGGTATTTTGCCGATAAGTTTAAGGCCGATAACTTCAGGACAGGTGAAAAAGATCGGTTGTCCAAGCATGGCTGCTTCAGCCTCAATACCACCAACTCCCCAACCCAGTACACCAATACCATTGACCATTGGTGTATGCGAATCCGTCCCTACTAAGGTATCCGGAAAAAGCCAATTGTCGCGTTCAATTACTCCTTTGGCAAGATATTCTAAATTGACCTGATGGCAGATACCCATACCCGGCGGAACAACGGTGAAATTTTTTAATCCTTTCTGTGCCCATTTAAGGAGTTCATAACGCTCGCGGTTGCGTTCATATTCCAACTCGACATTCTTGTCATACGAGTAGTCTGTGCCAAAGTAATCGACCTGAACGGAATGATCAATAACTAGATCCACAGGGATAGCGGGATTTATTTTTTGTCCATCCTTGCCATGCCGGATAAATTCGGCACGAAGCGATGCCATATCGACTACAGCAGGTACTCCGGTAAAGTCCTGCATTAAAATTCTGGCTGGTTTGAAGGGTATATCCTTGTCAACAGGTTGTGGAGTCCAATGAATCAGGGTATTGACATGCTCGTCCGTGATACTGAATCCATCATGGTTACGCAATACATTTTCCAGTAGGATGCGGATACTAAATGGCAGGTGTGTGATATTACCTTCAGGAAGATCTTTAATAGCACTATACTGGTAAACTTTTCCGTTAATTTCAATTTCTCGTATTGATTTCTCTTTGCTCATATTCATTTACTTATTTTCATACTATATAATACACATATCCCCAAATTTGTTTGTAATATCTTTTACACATATCTTTCCGCTTTTGTATTCCAAAACGGAATTTATGCCTATATCGGCGCTAAAAAATGAATTAAAAAATAGGATAAAAAAAAGATTGCTTTTTCTGATTTAGAGACAATCAAATTAGGATGCAAACGTTATGTTAATGCTTAGAAACAGTGTTGTATGAGAAAAAGAGTAAATTATAGTGTCCTTTTCTTGGTTAGTTTGTTGTTTTGCATCCCATTTCCGGGTAAAGCAAATACGCATTCTGTTGCCGAAGGGGAGGGTAATGGCTGGACCGAAGGGTATGATCTTAGCTTTAGGGACAGTAAAAACAATGTGTTGAGCCTAAATCAACTCAAGGGGAAAGTTGTGGTTATTAATTTATGGGCGACATGGTGCCCACCTTGTCTTGCTGAGATGCCTTCATTGGATCAACTCTATCAGGATTTTAAAGGCAACGATAGTATTATTATTTTGTCTGTCGATATTGATGGAAATCTTAGCGCTTCGAGGAAATTTATGGCGAAAAGAAAATATAGTCTACCTGTCTATCAGTTAAATTCGGCGTTACCGAATGAATTGAGTACCACAAGCATACCCACAACAATTATTTTGGACAAGGCTGGTAAGTTGGTCATTAAGCATGTAGGTGGAATGAATTTTGGGTCGCAGAAATTTAGAAAATCCCTATTAGATTTAAGTAAGGAATAGATTTTGATGTTGGAGATTATATTAATATAATGGAAGATAATTTATGTTTCATTTAGCATTTATGGCATTTTCTTGCTAATTTTGAATGCTAATTGTATAAGGAGAAATTATCTATGCCGGTCAAACTTCCTAATAACCTTCCTGCCATTGAGCTGTTGAAAAAGGAGAATATATTTGTCATGAGTGATTTAAGAGCAAATGAGCAGGACATTAGACCGCTTCGCGTTTTAGTACTGAACTTGATGCCGCTTAAAATTACGACAGAGACAGATTTTATTCGTTTGCTGTCGAATAATCCTTTGCAGGTGGAAATGGAATTTTTGCGACTTGAAACGCATGTTTCAAAGAACACCCCCGAAGAGCATTTGGAGATGTTTTATAAGAGCTTGACTGAGGTTAAGGAGAATTTCTACGACGGAATGATTATTACGGGAGCTCCAGTTGAAATGGTTGCTTTCGAGGAAGTGACCTACTGGACAGAAATTCAGACCATCTTCGATTGGGCACGAACCCATGTAACATCAAGTTTGTATATCTGTTGGGCGTCTCAAGCTGCATTGTATCATTTCTATGGTGTAGAGAAAAAGCCATTAGGGGAAAAGCTTTTTGGTGTATTTAAGCATACTACGTTAAACAAAAGACATCCGCTATTCCGTGGATTTGATGATGAGTTCTTTATACCGCACAGCCGCCATACGACCATTGAGAAGGATGATCTCCTGGTGAAAGAGGGTTTGGAAATTCTTTCGGAATCGCCGGAAGCAGGTATTGCTATTGTTTCTTCTCGAGGTGGACGAGAATTTTATTTGACGGGACATTCAGAATATGCTCCTTTTACATTGGACGAAGAGTATAAAAGAGACTTGGAAAAAGGGCAGGAGATTGCTATGCCTGCAAATTATTATGTCGATGACAATCCCGAAAATCGTCCTTTAGTGCGCTGGACAAGCCATGCAAACCTGCTTTTCAATAACTGGTTGAATTACTTCGTGTATCAAGAAACTCCTTTTGATCTGAAAGATGTGGTTTACTTAGGCGAAATCAAACAAGGGTAATTTAATTCATTTCAAACAAAAACGGCTAAAAAAGCATTCTATTCATGTTAAGTGATTAAATATGAAAAAGACTGCTTTACTAGTTGGTTCTGTTCTTTCATTTTTTTTATTGAAAGCACAGGTTACGCTAGAAGAAAATCAAAAACTGAAAGAAGCGAATGGTACTTTATGGTATGCTAATCCGTGGGTCTGGATCGCTGGTATCGCCTTATTCTTCCTTATTTTTATCCTTGTACTACGCAAATCAACCCGTAATAAAGCATAGACCCAGCTATGCTTCTTAATTTTGGTTGTCATTAGAACCATATTTGTTGCATCAACAATAGAAGAACTTTTCTTAAGTTTGTGTATAGCGATAAACAAACTAAATTTTTATATGAAGAAAAATCTACTTTTAGCAGCCTTGTTAGCCTGCGGCTCGTTGGCAAGCCATGCGCAAAACAATGCAATAAATGTGAGTTACATGGATAAGACTGTTCGTCCGCAAGATGACTTTTATAATTTTGTGAACGGGCAATGGATGAAAACGGTCAAAATACCTTCCGATAAAGCACGGTGGGGTTTTTTTGACGAATTGCGTGAAAATACCGATATTGCTACTTTGAAGGTTTTGCAAGAATCATTATCTGGACAGTTCCAAAAGGGTACAGACAATCAGAAGATAGGTGATTTGTATAAATCATTTGTGGATATGAAAACACGTAATAAACTTGGTTTAGCGCCTGTTAAACCTTATCTCACTAAAATTGCAGCCATTAAGAATTTCGATGATTTATATAAATATCTTGTTGAGGTAGCACCCATTGGTGGAAATCCTTTTTTTAGTGGCTATGTATATGCGCATCTTAAGAATTCCGATGTCAATACGGTATACCTTGGTGGCGGAAGTCTAGGTTTAGGACGTTCATATTATCAAGTAAAAGACAAGAAGAACGAAGAAACCTTAACTGACTATTCAAATTATATTTCTGCACTTTATGCTAAATCTGGCCAAGTTACGAAGGATTTAAAAGGTCCAAAAATTGTTGCTTTTGAAAAGCAAATGGCCGCAAACCTTAAAACTGTTGAGCAATCACGTGATGCTAATGGTCGATATAATCCGATCGCTGTAGCAGATCTAAAAAAGATGGTTAAAAACGTGGATATTGCAAAGTACCTAAAGGATGTCGGTTTTAAGGCTGATACTGTGATTGTGCCGGAAATAAAGTATTATGAGAATTTGGATCGAGTTTTCAATCCAGAAAATCTACCGCTAATCAAAGAGATATTGACATTTCATATTTTAAATAATGCAGCGTCATATACTACACAGGAGCTTAATGATCTGTATTTTGACTTCTGGGGTCGTAAGTTAAAAGGACAAAAGGAGCAGCGTGCTTTAGATAAGCGTGGTGTGGAATTTGTCAATTCGATCGCAGGAGAATTATTAGGGAAATTATATGTGAAAGAAAACTTCCCTCCGAAGGCCAAAGCTGAAGCTGAAGAACTTGTAAGCTATCTTGTTAAATCTTTCGGGCAGCATATCAAGGGATTAACTTGGATGTCGGATGAAACGAAAGTAAAGGCATTGGACAAACTGGCTAAGTTTAAAGTTAAAATTGGCTATCCGGATAAATGGAAAGATTATAGCAAACTTGATGTTGGTACATCGTTGTATGAAAATGTATTGGCTTCGAGTAAATGGGCATTTTACCAAAATTTGGCGAAACAAGATAAGCCAG
The DNA here is from genome assembly GCF_033097525.1 of Sphingobacterium sp. UGAL515B_05. Classification (NCBI taxonomy): domain Bacteria; kingdom Pseudomonadati; phylum Bacteroidota; class Sphingobacteriia; order Sphingobacteriales; family Sphingobacteriaceae; genus Sphingobacterium; species Sphingobacterium sp. UGAL515B_05. The sequence goes on from NZ_CP109907.1 coordinate 4,834,425, forward strand.
TAGACAAGTCTGAATGGGGGATGACTCCGCAGACTGTAAACGCTTATTATAGCCCATTGTTTAACGAGATTGTCTTTCCGGCAGCGATTCTCCAGCCGCCATTTTATGATTATAAGGCTGATGCTGCAGTTAATTTTGGTGGTATCGGTGCGGTAATTGGTCATGAACTTTCGCATGGATTTGACGACCAGGGTGCGAAATACGATGGAAACGGAAACCTGAACAACTGGTGGAGCGACAGTGATAAGGCAAAATTTGAAGCAGCGGCTGATGCTTTGGTACGTCAATTTGAATCCTATGAACCTGTACCGGGCGTTTTTGTGAACGGTCGCTTTACATTGGGGGAGAATATAGGAGATTTGGGAGGCTCATCAGTTGCTTTTGATGCATTGCAACTCTATCTGAAAGATAAAGGAAATCCTGGATTAATAGATGGTTTTACGCAGGACCAGCGCTTTTTCCTTTCCTGGGCTACCATATGGAGAACGAAGACAACAGACGAGTTTGTGGTCAATCAAGTGAAAACTGATCCACATTCTCCGGCTCAGTACCGTGCTTTTGCGCCGATCATTAACCTGGATGCTTTCCATAAAGCTTGGGATACAAAGGACGGCGACAAAATGTTTGTTCCGGTCGATAAGCGTATCAAAATTTGGTAGTTATCAATCATTTTACAAAAGGCGGGTGCATTTAATTTTAAATACACCCGCTTTTTGTTTATTTAGTTTATACTATTTCATCCATTTCAGAACTAAATAGAACCCGATTGCCGTTGCAGATAAAGTCAATGCAGTTGCCCACCATAGTGTTGTGAAACCAAAGGAGTCAACTATGCTTGTCCCTAAAAGTGGTGAAAATATATTTGCAGCTGAAAAAGCAAGGGAATTGAAGCCCATGTATGCTCCTTGTGTTTTGGGTGTCGAGCGGTTAACAGAAACCGTTGCCATAAAGGGTAATGTCAGCATTTCGCCGAGACCAAATATAAAAAATGTGAAATATAACCAACTCAGCCCGCCTGTAAAATTTAGCATGGCATAAGAGCTGGCACATAAAAATGTTCCAAAGACGAGCGTGCTAATTAACGAGAATCTTTTTTCAGCGATATGGACGATAAACATCTCCAGCAATACGATAACGAAACCACTCCAACCGAGTAGAAATCCGATTTGGTGTTCGTTCAAATGATGAACCTCACGGTAGAAAAGGGGTAAAGTCGTAATCAGCTGAAAGAAACAAAATGAGAAAATACAACAAAAGATATTGAATAAGACAAAAGGCACGTCTGTATAAGGATTTCGTCCTTTTTGAGGCAATCCGTTTTCAGGAATAATCTCTTTTTTTGATTTGATATCGCTTCTTTTTTCTCGCTTATGAAAAAAGACAAAGAAAATCACTGCAGCGCAAAGGACGGCAAAAGAATTTCCATAAAAGATCCAATTGAATGAGATGGTGGCCAAAAAGCCAGCAACCGCTGGGCCGATTGAAAACCCCAAATTTATGGCTAGGCGATTCAATGAAAAAGCGCGCGTGATATTTTCTGGTTTAGCGTAACTCGCCACTGACACCGAGTTTGCAGGTCTAAAGGCATCAAAGATTAAGCTTAACGTAAAAATCATGATGGATAACGACTGCACCTCTTTGAAATGTGGAATCAGTAAGAATAAAGGAGCGGCCAATACGAGACTTCCGAACTGAACCTTGAAACTACCAATCCGATCAGTCAGCCAGCCACCTATATAGGAACCACAAACGGAGCCGAATCCATAACTCATCAATACCACACCGACCTGTTTAATGTCAAAATGTAGAACCTGGGTCATGTAGAGACCAAGAAAGGGAATCACCATACTTCCCATTCTATTGATGAGCATAACTATGGCAAGTAGCCATGCGGCTTGAGACAGTCCCTTAAAGGAGTCGAGGTATATCGATAAAATTCTTTTCATTGAATGATGAATCAGCTTGTATAGATCGTATAAGGTTTTTAATTCATACGTCTTCTTGTAGTATTGGTAAAAAAAATGCCAAATTGATTAGTCAACTTGGCATTTATTAGAATTAGATCATATTATGCCAACATGGACTCTGGAATTGAAGGATTGACCTGATAGGTACTTGCGACCATTTGTTTCTTCTCAGACCCCGGTTCCATAATAAAGTCAATACGTCCCAGATTAATCCCGGCAAAACCGACTTGATTCACAACGGTCTTCGTTCCTTTTAAATTAGTAACCAGTGTTGGTTCATTTAAGAAGGTGTGGGTATGGCCGCCGATAATTAGGTCAATATCTGAGGTTTTAGCGGCAAGGATCAGATCGGACACTTTATCGTTTTCATATTGATAACCCAAATGCGATAAACAGATGACCAAATCACATTTGTGTTTTTCCTTCAATATGCGGACCACCTTGTTGGATACTTCAATAGGATCCAAATATTTCATTCCTTTGAAGTTATTGGGGTCAACCAATCCTTCAATATCTACTCCTAGTCCAAACACGCCTATTTTTATTCCGCCTTTATGGAATATGGTATAATCCTGGGTTTTCCCCTCCAATACAGTTCCTTTGAAGTCGTAATTGGCCGTTAAGAACGGAAATTTAGCGTGATCCAGGTATTTTACAAGACCGTTAAGACCATTGTCAAATTCATGATTTCCGAATGTCCCGGCATCATAACCCAGCTTTGTCATGAGATCAAGTTCAAGTTTTCCTCCAAAAAGATTAAAATAGGGGGTACCTTGAAACATGTCGCCTGCATCCAGTAATAGAAGATGTTCTTCTTCTTTGCGGATTTTATTGATAAGCGTACTTCGGCGCGCAACACCAGCCAATCCCTGATATTTACCGCCGTCCATCGGAAACGGTTCAATACGGCTATGAACATCGTTGGTATGTAAAATTGTAAGTTTTACCTTCTTACTCTTCGCGTCGACTTGAAAAGGAAGTGATCCCAAAGCAACTGCAGCAGAAAATCCACCAACTTGCTTGATAAACGATCTTCGGTTAATTGATTTTAATTCTTCCATCTAATTCTGCATTTACTTTTTTGCCTTCTTTCGTTAATTCACTCACATATTCAATCAAACCTTCACGCATACGTTGCGGATAGTCTGCCCGCGATACAGGTTGTGTCAACAGGGTAAGGTTGTCACCACCATTGGCAAGATAATCATAGGTCACTAGTTTATATAACTTATCGTCTTCAATAGCTTGACCTTTGATCTTGATGTCCTGAACTTTGTTGCCTGTAATTGTCAAAGTCATTCCAGCAATAGGTTGACCATGTGTTGTTGCAATATAGTCAGCAAGCTGACGAATCTGACTACCCTTGAGTTCGAGTATTGTCAATGTGTTCTCAAAGGGCATAACCTCGAAAATATGTCCTACGGTAATATCTCCTGCTTTAAGGTCATTTCGAATCCCACCCTTTGTTGCGAACGCTAAATCCGCAGGGTTATGGGCATTATGTTCACTCATCCACAACAAGGCTTCACAAAAAAAGTTGCCCATTAATGTTTCCGCTGTTTTCTCTTTTGTCAATGCTTTGTCCGCATGTCCAATCACACGGTTCATTTCCGCTTCCATTTTGTGCTTGAAGGGCTCGTAGATTGATACGACTGCAGGATCAGCTTGCATATCGCTATTGATATGATATTGTTGGAAATCTTTTTGCGTTGGATGGAGCTGTTTTGTACAACCTGTAACCATCAAAAGCGAAGCGACACCAAGGCTACCAATAAAGGCAATTTGCTTCGATATATTCATTCTCTTTAATTTAACCAAATACTTTGCAAAGTTAGCCAATTATATATGAACAAATCTTATCCAATGTTAGCTAATTTTTAAAAACAACAAAAGCTTAACATTGTTACACATTAAGCTTTGTCCATATAATTAGAAAAATAACAACCTAGTGAACTAATTCCGTGTCAGGAATGGTATTGGCATCCATTTGGCGATCCGCTGTTTTCAAGTTCTCCAGCTTATTACCTTGTTGGATGATCTTTTTCCTTTTGCTGCGCGACGACAGTTTGGTGCGATACGCTTTCCAGTTCATTAACAAGACTGAAAATAGAATAACGGCTAAACCGACAATTTGCAGGGAGGTTACCACGTGCGAAGTGAAAAAATGACTTAATATAAGTGCAATAATTGGGTTCACATACGCATAGGTACTTACTTCCATTGCTGGACGCACCTGCAATAACCAAATATAAGAGCTAAAAGCAAGAATTGAGCCAAATGTAATTAAATACCCCAAATTGAACCAGTCAACAGGTGCCACACTACGCAGTGTAAATGATGCATATTCGCCGGTAAAAAGCGCTGTGATATTAAAGAGGACACCTGCGGTAACCATTTGCCAAGCGGTCTTCACCATAACATGCAGATCCTCTTTTTCTTCTTTGTCAGATTTTTTAAAATACTTGGAAATCAATGAACCTACAGTCCAAGCAATAGAACCCAATACTAAAATCGATAAGGCAATCACCTTAAGGGTACCATCTGTATTGTCATTGGTCGCCATGATCTGTTCAGCAAATAGCATCACAACACCACAGAAACCTAATGCTACGCCTGCAACTGTGCTAATGCTGCTAAAGTTTTCTTTCCATTTTGGTTTGTCCAATAATATAAACCAGATTGCAGCAGCGGCAGCAATAATAGCGGCAACACCACCAGATACATATTGCTCAGCCCAGATAACCCCTGCCATATCGACGAAGAGCAATAAAAAACCTACGATTGCGGCCTCCTGAATAGAACGCTTGTTAAATAATTTATATCCTTTTATGGCGCAATATGTCATTAGGATTGCACTGGCTGCAACAAATCGAAACGAACCCAAAATAAATGGCGGGAAACTATGCAATGCTTTTTCTATAAAGAAAAAGGTAGAGCCCCATACCACATAAATAATGAAATAAGCAACAACAACCATGAATGGGCTAGCTGCCTTTTTTTGTCCTTGCAACATAATTAAACCTCCTTTCTATTACTCAGGTATCACAACCTGCTGATCTTCCTTGACTGTCTGAAGTACAATTGTTGTCCGCGTTGAAATAATACCTTCAACTTTACTTAAGGTATTTCGCATGAGATCCACTAAACCTGTAGAATCTGCAGTTCTTACTTTAATAAGATAACCATCATCACCTGCAATGTCATGTACTTCTTGAACTTCAGGGATTTCGGCAAGTGCCAACCCTACACCCTGTTCGCCAATAATATCATTGGCTTTGATAAAAATAAACGATAAAAGTTTTTGATCGACCGCGGCAGGATTGATCTTAGCACTATATTTTAAAATCACATCTTTTTGCTCAAGCTTCTTTACACGCTCGAGGATTGCTGATGGTGCCATACCTAATTCTCTTGCGATATCAGCATTGTTGATCCGTCCATTATCCTGCATTAAGCGCAAGATTTTATAGTCGACTTGGTCTAAATTATATTCTACTTTTGTCATTTCGACTGCAAAGGTAGCTAAAAAAGTATAATATTCAAAATTATTTATGCTATCCTGAATATTATTCTGATTAAACGGAGTGGTATGTGAATTTTATTCGAATTTACTGTAAAGAAATCTTAACCATTTGGGCTATGGTGCTGAAAGTAAGTATATTGCTTTTTAGGTCGCCCAAAGGTATAATTCAACAATTATACCTTTTTCTTAATTTCAGAATAATATTTCTTGTAGACAGGATGACCCCCAATCCAATCAGACAACCTAAACAGACACAACCAAAGCGATCCAAGGCGGCGAAGTAGGAGCGGCTTTGCTGTTCATGAAGGTAGACGATAATTAGGGCGACCATAGATGTTCGCGCCACAGCCATGATGTTGAGTAGCTTACAAGTAATCAATGACGCGACAATGCCGATAATCATGGCGTACAGTTGTGAAATAGGTACAAAATATAAACTAAGCCCAATTGCCGAGCCTATAAAATTGGATTTAGCGCGATCGATAGCTATTTTTTTTGATTCATTCTCTTGTGGCGAAATGACCAGTATAATCGATATGAGTGTCCAAGAAACAGAGTACTGGGGAAAGGATACAAAGAGTGGGTAACCTATAAGGAAGCCAATCAATACCCGGATGGTGTATATAATAAAATCAGAATGAAGCGTATAGCGAAGGAATAGATTACGCATATAAGGAAGATATCAATCGTTAACTAAATGATGTAGCGCCACAAAAATACACGCATTGTTTGAAGGAACGAAATAAAATTGACTTTTGTGGTAAATTACCCTGTTTTGCGTTTTTATGCGTTTTTTGTTTTTGATTTGTGCATTTCTTGCATTCATCTCTTTTTCCGATGCATAAATTTGACTAAATTTGTTTCATACATTAAATGCAGATTAAGTGAAAGATCAAAATCAATTAGCCTTATTAGCGTCTCAACTCAAAGGGGAGCTCTTTTATACCAATGAAACCAAGGATCAAACGATGTTGCTTGCCTATTCGACCGATGCGTCCGTTTATCAGGAAAAGCCGTTGGCTGTGGCAATACCAGCTGATATTGATGACATTAAAAAATTAATTGATTTTGCACAGCAGCATAGGATGACAATAATACCACGTACTGCCGGTACCTCTTTGGCGGGACAGGTTGTAGGCCATGGTATTATTATGGATATTTCGCGTCATTTTAACGGTATTATTGAACTTAATATCGAAGAGCAGTGGGTTCGGGTGCAACCAGGCGTGATCCGTGACGACTTAAATAGTTATCTTAAACCATTCGGACTGATGTTTGGGCCTGAAACTTCGACGGCAAGCCGTGCCATGGTTGGTGGAATGATTGGCAATAACTCTTCGGGTTTGCATTCAATTGTCTGGGGAGATACACGGCACAATTTGATTTCGGCCAACGTACTTTTGGACGACTGTTCTGAAGTGACTTTTGAGGCGCTTGATGAAGCAGCATATTTTAAGAAATTATTATTAGCTGGTCGTGAGGGGGATATCTACCGTAATATGAATGAATTATTGACAGATCCACAACATTTAAGTGCCATAGAAGCGGGCTACCCCAAACGATCCATCACAAGAAGAAATACCGGTTATGCATTGGATATTCTTGCTGATCGTTCGGCCCCTTTCAATATGTGTAATTTATTAGCAGGGTCCGAAGGAACTTTGGCTATCGTTACAGAGGCGAAACTCAAATTGATGTCCTTACCACCTCAGGAGTTAGGTTTACTCTGTGTTCATTTTGCAGATATGGTAGAGTGTATGCATGGCAACGTGATTGCCTTGGAACATAAACCAGAAGCATCTGAATTGGTAGACAAATACATCATGGATTTCACGGTTGGGCATCCAACCTATAAGTATAATCGTTTTTTTATTGAGGGGGATCCCCAAGCTTTATTAATTGTTGAGTTTAGGGGCTTACAGCTGCCGAAACAGAGGCGAAAGCGATGGCCTTGAAAGAAGATCTAATTGCTCGTGGCTTAGGATATGCCTATCCTTATATTACCGGTATTGAACAGACGAATTTAGTTTGGGATGTACGCAAAGCGGGCCTTGGTTTAATCCGTAATTTGCCTGGGGACAGTCAGCCTGTAAATTTGATTGAAGATTGTGCTGTTTCCCCTGAGGACCTACCTGCTTACGTGCGGGATATTCAAAAGCTTTTGATAGAAGAGGGTGTACACGCATCTTATTATGCGCATGCAGGAGCGGGAGAGCTGCATATCGAACCCTTTGTAAATCTGAAAACAGCAGCCGGTAAACGTACTTTTCGTTCAATCCTCGAGAAGACGAGTGATCTTGTGTTAAAATATAACGGTTCGCTGAGTGGTGAGCACGGTGATGGTCGTCTGCGCGGAGAGTTTATTGGCAAAGTGCTTGGCGAAAAAGTTTATAAATTACTTGAGGAAGTCAAATTCATCTTTGACCCACAGGGAGTTTTTAATGCAAATAAGATTGTTAACACACCGCCGATGGATTCTCATTTGCGCTATGACAACGATAACAACCGAACTGAAATAAAGACCTACTTCGATTTCTCCAAAGATGAATCTATCCTTCGGTTGGCGGAGAAGTGTTCCGGTTCGGGAGATTGCCGAAAGACTGAAATTACCGGTGGAACAATGTGTCCGTCGTTTATGGCTACACGTGATGAAAAAGATACAACACGGGCACGGGCAAATATGCTACGTCAGTTTTTGACGAATTCCACAAAGAAAAACCGTTTCGATCATGAAGAAATCAAAGAGGTCATGGATCTCTGTTTAAGCTGCAAAGGCTGTAAAACGGAGTGCCCTTCCAGCGTTGATGTTGCTAAAATGAAAGCAGAATTTTTACAACACTATTATGATGAGCATGGCGCGGGGTTTAGAACAAAATTAATTGCTAATTTCACCCAGTCTCAGAAACTCGGATCGTGGGTTGCACCTCTTTATAATTTTGTGGTCAAAAATGATTTCTTGTCAGGAATGGTCAAAAAAACAGTAGGATTTGCGCCAAAGCGTTCCTTGCCAACCGTCAATGGAACGACCTTAACCCAATGGGTAAAAAAACAAGCAGTGGTAAGTGATGCCAAGCGTCGTGTTTATCTTTTTTCGGATGAGTTTACGGAATATAATGATGCAGAGATCGGTATTACAGCATACAAATTGTTAACGGCATTGGGGTATGAAGTAGTCATTCCAAAACATGTGCAAAGTGGGCGGACTTATCTTTCCAAAGGATTTGTGAAAGAAGCAAAGAAGATTGCGAATCAAAATATCCATTTCTTAAAGGGATTAATTACGGATGATACGCCACTTTTAGGCGTTGAACCATCAGGAATAATTACATTTAGAGACGAGTATTTGAGTTTAGTAGACGATGATTTACGTGTTGACGCACAAAAAGTAGCCAAAAATGCGTTGATGATTGACGAATTTCTGTTGACTGAAATGAAGGCAGGACGTATTCATCCGGAACAGTTTACTGGAACAACAAAAAAGATAAAGCTGCATGGTCACTGTTACCAAAAGGCTTTTCACCTCGTGACTGTGACAGAACAGGTTCTATCATTCCCGACGAATTTTAGCGTAGAAATTATTCCTTCGGGCTGTTGTGGTATGGCAGGATCATTTGGTTATGAGGCTGAACATTATGATGTTTCGATGAAAGTGGCCGAACTGGTTTTGTTACCAACCATACGTAAAACATCATCCGATACGCTAATTGCTGCGGCGGGCACTTCCTGTAGGCATCAGATTAAAGATGGTGTAGGAAGAAAATCTTATCATCCTGTGGAAATTTTATACGATGCTTTATTGAAATAAAATAAAAACATTGATAATAGTTGTTTGTTATCAGTAATAATGGTAATATTATAAGAGCAATATTCATTAATAACTGATAACAAACAATTCAATATGTACAAGATTCAATCTATAGCATTTCTTGCTACCGCTACGGTGCTGATGGCTAGTTGCGGAAATTCCAATCAGAAGAAAACTGATGGAAGTGATACAACAACGGTTAACAAAATTGAAGGTGTAAAAATCGAACAATTTACGAATGGTACACCGGGCGCAGAAAAGAAGAACTTTTTTCTACGTATCACAGATGAGATCTTAACCGATTCAAGTCGTATTTATATCACAAAATCTCTTTACAAACAAGATACTGTAGGAGCGAAGTTTGAGGTTGTAGATTTTATACCCGCAGGTATAATAGATGGCCAGCCGAGTGATGACGTCGGTTTTACCAAAGGTAAAATTAGAATCTCGTCATCGGGCCAACAGTCTGACAATTTAATTAAAGCGTTAGGGGAATTATTTCAGACGCCTACAACGGATTCTTTTACAAAAGATGTAATTCTTCCGAATGTGTTTTCATCCAATAAGGTGAATGCTGACTTGTCCAAAAAAACAGCCTATAGCTTTAAATTATTTTTGGATAATAAAAAAGCTGCTCCAGCGGAGCTCTTCTTTAATGTAGACACATATAAGCATTCTATTGAATTTTCAGAGAAAGATCCTTCGTTCCGTGCTGGTTTGTTGTCAGCGTTAACCGGTAAATAGGGAAGCTGTGACATGTGCCGCTACTTCGATGAGCCCTAAGTTGTATGCTCAGGTGTAGTGTATAGATTGATTATAAAATAAAAACGGCTAGAAATTATCTAGCCGTTTTTATTTTATATGAAAAAGAGATAGATTTGTACTAATATATTTAGTTTACAATGAAACGTTCCGGCACTGCAGATCTCCCATTACATTATGGCAAAGTACCAGCGTGGCTTTACGAACGAATGGCTTCCCTAGGCCGTTCAATAGTTGAAGTTATCCTCATGGATTATGGTAAAGATGAAGTTTTAAGAAGACTGGCGGATCCATTCTGGTTTCAGAGTTTCGGTGCTGTTCTTGGGATGGATTGGCATTCTTCAGGTATCACAACGGCTGTTATGGGGGCATTAAAACGCGCTATTAATCCAGATGCGAAGTCGCTGGGGCTTTATATCTGTGGGGGGAAAGGCAAGTTGTCAATGCAGACTCCACAGGAACTACTTCAGTTGTCAGATCGAATTGGGTTGGATGGCAACGGCTTGATTCGCAGCAGTAAGCTTGTCGCTAAAGTGGATAACACAGCCATTCAAGATGGTTACCAACTGTATTTACATAATTTTATCGTAACAGATCAGGGTAATTGGTCTGTTGTCCAGCAAGGTATGCATGAAAAAGATGGTACTGCTCGTCGCTACCATTGGCATTCTGAAAAGGTCAAATCGTTCGTTGAAGAACCTCATGCTGGTATCAGTGGGCCTTCGCAAGGTATAATCCTCAACTTGACAGCTGCAGAAGCGGCTGCCAATAGAGCCGGTATCATGACTATAGTGAGAGAGGATTCAAGTAAAGTAATGCAAGATTTCGCTAAACTTATTATGCCAGCTCATCACGATGTACGTGCTGCAGATGTTGACTTGAAAAGATTGGGAGCGATGTTGTACGTCGCCCGAGAAAGTCAACCAAGCCATTTTGAAGATCTACTGCTGTTAAAAGGAGTTGGTCCACGCACGTTACAGTCATTGGCCCTGGTTAGTGAGGTGATCCATGGAGCGCCTTCACGGTTCAACGACCCCGCACGATTTTCCTTTGCTCATGGCGGAAAAGATGGACATCCTTTTCCGGTTCCATTAACCATTTACGATGAGAGCATTCAGATTTTACAAAAAGGTGTTGAAAAATCTAAACTGGGTTATGGTGAAAAGTTAAAATCAATAAACAAGTTGCACCAGATCGTCGTGGATAGCGAAAGAGATTTTCAGCCACAGTTTGATATTCAGCAAATTATAGCGGAGGAACGGAGGGATTCTTGGAAGTATGGAGGCAGGACAGTCTTTGGAGATGCAGAACCTTTGCGAACAAATGGACGGGGTTTGCAATTATCACTTTTCTAGCGGAAATCTGCGGATTGTAATTGTTTTGTTAAAATGTGTTAAAGATCGTTAAAATTATTTGTACGCTAGTATATTTGCTCCGCAATGAAAGCGGTTATTACCATATTCCTTTTCCTATGCTTCTTATTTATCAGAAGCAGTAATAGCCATGCTGTGCTCATTGAATCCGATCGACCAGCTGTCAGTTTTATGTATCAGCATAATCATGCTGACATGCAGCATTATATTGATGCATCGGTTGATCACATCGATCCGCTATTTTATGGTAATATACACAGTGATAATCCCGTTATAGAGGAGTTTGATGCCGAGAATTTTCAATTGACCAAGGATTTGCAGGTAACGTCTCAATTTGTTGCGCTGCTGCTTTTTGCAATTGTCCTTTTTGTTTTTGTTTTTCGATTTGCAAAGAAGATTCCTTTTTGCAATTTCATAGCCTATCTTTTCCCTCAAAGATACGTTCTTCAACAAAACTGGAGAATTTAAAATATTCCCTTCGAAATTTCATATGCTTTGGTGGATATCCTAAGGGATGCTCCATTGCGTTGTAATCGATTTGTACAATCTATTAACAAGTCGAAACGGCCATAAACCAAAGTAGAGGTTATTTCACCAACCAGCACAACAAACAATCAAACTTATTTTTTTAATTAGACGCTTACAAATGAAAAGAGTATTTATGCTCGCTAGTTTGGCTATTAGCTTATGCCAAATCGGGTGTACTTCCAAAAAGGAAGAAAAGGAAGAAAAAGAGAAATTCACAGCGACCTCTCCGGTACAAATGGATACAACTATCCGTAAGGATTTTGTCTCCCAGATTAGATCTTTCCGAAATATTGAGCTTCGGGCTCAAGAGAAGGGCTATCTTGAACAGATTTTCGTGGACGAAGGACAATTTGTCCATAAGGGGCAACTACTTTTTCGGATTATGCCGAAGATGTATGAGGCCGAATACCGCAAATCTTCTGCAGAAGTTAATGTAGCGGAAATTGAAGTTCAAAATACAAAAACATTAGCTGATAAAAATGTTGTATCGCCCAACGAACTCGCTATGGCTAAAGCGAAGCTTGAGCAAGCCAAAGCCGAGGCAGCGATTGCAAAATTACATCTCTCCTTTACAGAAATCAGGGCACCTTTTGACGGAACGATTGATCGGATTCCATTGAAATTGGGGAGTTTGGTGGATGAAGGCGAATTATTGACAAGTCTGTCTGATAATAGTGAGATGTTGGTTTATTTCAATGTTTCCGAACCAGAATATTTAAGTTATCAAACTAACGTTAGTAAACGCGGGGATACCCATGTGGGCCTGCTACTTGCCAATAATGAGCTATTTGCTCAAAATGGTCTTGTAGAGACCATAGAAAGTGAATTTAACAGTGAAACAGGAAATATTGCTTTTAGAGCGAAATTTCCCAACCCAAACCGTCTATTAAAACATGGCGAGAGCGGCAAGGTGGTGATGAACTTTCCGTTGAAACAGGTTTTAATTATTCCACAGAAAGCGACATACGAAATGCAGGACCGTAAATATGTGTATGTAGTCGATAAGGATGGGAAATTAAAAGCTCGTCATATCACAATCGGTAACTCCCTACCAGATCTGTATGTGGTAACGAGCGGACTTCAAAAAGATGATAAATTTTTGTTGGACGGTATTCAGAAAGCAAAAGAGGATGATAAAATCAGCTACAGCTTTGTGCAACCTAAAGACGCTATTTCAAATTTGAAGTTAAAAACAGAATAGACCCCTTACACTTAAATTACTATGTTTAGTCGTTTTATAAATAGACCAGTACTTTCAATCGTTATATCACTGATCATTGTGTTTTTGGGTGTGCTTTCTATGGTACAGCTTCCTGTAACACAATTTCCATCTATATCGCCACCGAAGGTGAATATCACTGCGGAGTATCCTGGAGCAAATGGTGAGTTGATGATTAAATCAGTTATCATACCGCTAGAGCGGGCGATAAATGGGGTTCCGGGCATGAAATACATGGCTTCTGATGCCGGTAACGACGGGGAAGCAAGTATCCAGGTGGTATTCAACCTAGGAACAGATCCGAATCAGGCTTCATTAAATGTGCAGAACCGTGTGGCTTCTGTGGTGAATAAGCTTCCTCCAATTGTGGTACGTGAGGGGGTGAAGATTACACGTGAAGAATCCAATATGCTCATGTACATCAATCTCTATAGCAAAGACAAGGAGCTTGATGGAAACTTTATGTATAACTATGCGGACATGAACATTGTCTCCGAATTACGTCGTGTAGACGGTGTTGGGGTGGCTAATATTCTTGGAACGCGCGAATTAGCGATGCGTATTTGGTTGAAACCAGATCGTATGACAGCCTACAAGATTTCTGCAGAAGAGGTGATGAAAGCCTTATCAGAGCAGAGTTTGGAAGCCTCACCAGGTAAAGCCGGCGAGTCATCTGGTATGACCTCCCAATCTTTTGAATATGTATTGAAATACCCCGGACGTTTTACGACAACTGAAGGCTATGGCAATATCGTGTTACGTGCGGGTGAGAATGGTGAAATGTTACGCTTAAAAGATGTTGCAGACATCAAATTCGGTTCGGCGATGTATGATATCTATTCTACACTGAACGGAAAACCATCCGCAGCCATTGTCTTAAAACAATCCTATGGAAGTAATGCTTCTCAGGTAATCCAAGACGTTAAAAGCAAAATGAAGGAATTGAAGGCATCTTTTCCTAAAGGACTGGATTACGAAATCAGTTATGACGTTTCAAAATTTTTGGATGCATCCATGGAAAAGGTAGTCCATACTTTATTGGAAGCATTTGTGCTTGTTGCTATTGTCGTCTTTCTATTCTTAGGAGATTGGCGCTCGACCTTGATTCCAACCATTGCAGTGCCCGTTTCATTGGTGGGATCATTTTTGTTCATGCAATTTTTTGGAATTACCATCAACTTGATCACCCTATTTGCATTGGTGCTTGCCATTGGTGTGGTTGTGGATGATGCGATTGTGGTTATTGAAGCTGTCCATGCCAAGATGGAAGAGCTTCATATTTCGGCCTATAAGGCGACCAAAAAAGCGATGCATGAAATCAGCGGTGCCATTGTTGCGATCACATTCCTCATGGCGGCGGTTTTTATCCCCGTTGCCTTTATGTCTGGTCCCGTAGGGATATTCTATCGGCAGTTTTCCATTACCATGGCAACATCTATCATCCTATCGGGTGTTGTGGCATTGACACTGACTCCAGCATTATGTGCGATCATGCTGAAGAATAATCATGGCAAGGCGAGAAAGAAATCTATTATCGATAAGTTTCTTGATTCCTTCAATAGATTGTTTGACAAGATGTCCAACAAATATGTTTACTTGTTGAAAGGGATAGTGGATAAACGGGTGTTTACATTTTTAGTCTTAATTGGTTTTTGTATTGGAGCCTACTTTTTGAATAATGCTGTTCCTGCAGGTTTTATCCCCAATGAAGACCAGGGGATGATTTATGCCATTATTCAAACGCCGCCAGGATCAACATTGGAACGAACCAATCTAGCGGCCCAGACATTGCAAAAAGAAGCTGAAAACATTGATGGTGTACAATCGGTATCGTCGTTAGCTGGTTATGAAATCCTGACTGAAGGAACCGGGGCAAATACGGGTACTTGTTTGATCAACTTGAAAAGCTGGGAAGAACGTAAAGAATCCTCGCAAGAGATTATTGAGCAACTAGAGGCCGCTGCCAAAAATATCCCAGGGGCGTCTATCGAGTTTTTCCAACCACCAGCCGTACCGGGCTATGGTGCCGCGGGTGGATTTGAGCTTCGTCTTCTGGACAAAGCAGGTTCTGGTGACTACAAGAAAATGGAAACGGTAAGTAAGGATTTTGTACGTGAGCTGAACAAGAGACCTGAATTATCGTCGGTATTTACCTTCTACAGCGCGAGTTTTCCGCAGTATATGTTGCATATAGACAATGATCTGGCGCAACAGAAGGGTGTTACCATTGATAATGCGCTGAATACGCTTTCGACCTTGGTTGGTAGTAATTACGAAACGAACTTCATTAAGTACGATCGCCAATATAAAGTTATGGTTCAGGCTTTGCCGCAATACAGGGCTTTGCCGGAAGATATCTTAAAGCTATATGTGAAGAATGAAAAAGATGAGATGGTTCCATTTTCAGCATTTATGCATATGGAAAAGGTTTACGGTCTTTCTGAGATCACTCGGCACAATATGTATATGGCATCTGAGATCTCAGGTTCTGCCGCACCGGGTTACAGTAGTGGTGAAGCAATTCAGGTAATTAATGAAGTCGCTGCCAAAACGTTACCTCGAGGCTATGGCATTGACTGGGCTGGTATCTCCAAAGATCAGGTAGGTCGTGGAAATCAGGCAATTTATATCTTCTTAATTTGTCTTGGTTTCGTTTATTTGATACTTTCCGCACAGTATGAGAGCTTTATTATGCCTTTTGCCGTGTTGCTTTCTTTACCAATCGGAATCTTTGGGGCCTTTCTATTATTGAAGTTATTGGGATTGGAAAACAACATTTATGCACAGGTCGCTTTGGTCATGCTCATAGGTTTACTTGGTAAAAATGCGGTGTTGATTGTTGAGTTTGCTGCCCAGCGGCATTCGCAAGGATTGAGTATTATTGAAGCTGCCTTGGATGGTGCAAAAGTTAGGTTTAGACCCATTTTGATGACGTCTTTTGCCTTTATAGCAGGCTTGATTCCCTTAGTTATGGCGTCTGGCCCAGGTGCAATAGGGAACCGTACGATCGGTACGGCAGCAGCGGGAGGTATGTTGTTTGGAACAGTGTTCGGTATTTTAGTGATACCAGGCTTGTACTATATCTTCGGAACTATTGCCTCTAGACGTAAGCTTATTAAACACGAAGATGAAAATCCATTAACTGAAGAACTTGATAATAATGACTAATCGCAGAAAAATACAATGGGTCATTGCATTTTCGCTTTCAGCAGCAGTGACGGGATGTAAGGTTCCGAAAGCGACACAAATAAAGGAGAATAAATTTGTTCCGCAGCAATTTACAGACGTAGATAAATC
This sequence comes from Sphingobacterium sp. UGAL515B_05, assembly GCF_033097525.1. NCBI lineage: Bacteria > Pseudomonadati > Bacteroidota > Sphingobacteriia > Sphingobacteriales > Sphingobacteriaceae > Sphingobacterium > Sphingobacterium sp. UGAL515B_05. The sequence continues at coordinate 4,850,899 of NZ_CP109907.1, forward strand.
TGACACAACGAATTCAGCATCGGTTAAGTGGCGTGAATTTTTTACTGATCCAAATCTAGTTGTATTAATAGATACAGCGTTAAAAAACAATCAGGAACTGAATGTTACTTTGCAGGAGTTGGCAATCGCAAAGAATGATATTCTTTTACGAAAAGGGGCGTTGAAACCTACGGTTGGTTTACGTGCTGGAGGAGGTGTTGAAAAAGTTGGACGATATACCAGCCAGGGGGCGGGTGATGCCAGCACAGAAATTGCTCCTGGAAAGGAAATGCCGGATCCACTAGGAGATTTGACAATTGGTGCGTATGCAAGCTGGGAAATCGACGTTTGGAAAAAACTTAAGGACTCCGAGCAAGCCGCACTCAACCGTTATCTTGCTACGGTAGAAGGGAAAAATTTTGTCTTGAGTAGCCTTATTGCCGAGGTTGCCCGTTCGTATTATGAATTATTGGCATTGGACAATCAGTTGACCATTATCAAACAGAATATCGAGCTACAGGACAATGCGCTTTCGGTAATCCGATTGCAGAAGCAGGCTGCTCGTGTAACAGAACTGGCGGTTCAAAAGTTTGAAGCTGAAGTATTGAAAACCAAAGGTATGGAATTTGAGACGAGGCAGCAGATCAAAGAAACTGAAAACCGCATTAATTTTCTGTTGGGACGTTTTCCACAAGAGATCAAACGCGACAAAAGCAATTTTGTCGATTTGATCCCGGCGAAGGTTCAAACAGGCATACCGAGCCAATTACTAAGCAATAGACCTGATATTCGTGAGGCAGAATATGAGCTCGCTGCCGCGAAATTGGATGTACAGATCGCACGGAAAGAGTTTTACCCTTCTTTGGAGATTTCGGCTGCTTTGGGTTTACAGGCATTCAAGCCTTCTTATCTATTTAAGATGCCTGAATCAGTTTTGTATAATCTAATAGGGGAGCTTGCAGCACCATTGATCAACAAAAACGGGCTTAAAGCTGAATTTAATACGGCCAACGCGAAACAAATACAGGCTGTATATAATTACGAGAAGACAATTCTGAATGCTTACTTAGAAGTCTCTACACAACTTTCTAATATTGAAAACCTAGGGCGCAGCTACGATTTCAAAACAAAAGAAGTTGAGGTTCTGAATAATTCCGTGTCTGTGTCAAATGATCTCTTTAAATCAGCGAGGGCAGACTACATGGAGGTTTTGATGACACAACGCGATGTACTGGATTCGAAACTTGAATTGATAGAAACGAAGAAGCAGCAGCTCAATGCTGTTGTCAATATCTATAAAGATTTGGGAGGAGGCTGGAAATAAGTTGTTTGTTTGAATGGACCCCGCTAGGCGGGGTTCTTTTTTTATAAGCCCGTGCAAACTTCTTTCTTGTGGAAATAGAATTAATGCTTATTTTTAATCCTTATTTAATCAATCGTATTTGTTTTATGGAATCACAAGAGTACATTCTTATCAATGATGACGCTGAAAGGGGAGTGTTTTATAAAAAAACTTATCTTCATGTTGCGCTTTCGATTTTGGCATTTATCGTTTTGGAAACTTTGCTGATCAAATTGATCCCTTATGATTTTATCGTTTGGATGGTTAGCGGAAAATTTATTTGGTTATTCTTATTGGGATGTTTTTGGTTAGGGTCCACACTTTCATCAAGATGGACACTTTCGCAAAGCCGTCAAACCCAATATCTAGGACTAGCTTTCTATATTGTACTGGAAGCAATCATCTTCCTCCCAATGATTTTTATGGCGGTGTTTATGACGGAAGGTATTAGTGTCATTTATCAAGCAAGTATAATGACTTTGGCATTGTTTACTGGGCTTACCGTCGTAGCATTTGTATCCAATAAAGATTTTTCATTTCTCAGGAATATCCTGGTAATTGGAGGCTTCTTATCTTTGGGGGCAATTGTCGCTGGCGCTATTTTTGGTTTTGAACTTGGATTATGGTTCTCGGTTGCAATGATTGGCCTTGCTTCCGGAAGCATACTCTATCAAACTCAAAATCTGAAGTATAGTTACGGCAACGAACAATATGTTGGGGCGGCCCTACAGCTATTTTCATCGATAATGTTGCTGTTCTGGTACATTCTACGAATTTTAATGCGGAGAAGATAAATTTTGTTCCTTTTGAAAATAAGAAAAGGTGGTTAAAGTAAAGTTTATTTTAACCACCTTTTTTTGCTTTGTATAGTTTCTATTTTAGTATGTTTTTCAGATTTTTCAGTCCCTGATCGAAATCTTTGTTCATATTCATAAATAAGTTCATAAAGTTCCATGGATAGGGCGATTTTCCTGAAATCCCCCAAGTCACTGAGGTTTGATTAGGCGAGATCTCTTTTAGGATAAAATAACCTTTGGCTGGTTCACCCATGCCGAAATCGAGGGACGTTTCGATCGTTTCGCCATCGACTATTTTTGTAATAGTCTGTGAACCTTTACCAACTTTCCTACCATCCCAGCTGGATTTATAGCCAACTTGACCATCTACACCCTGTTCAGTTTTTTTCATTTCTGGGTCTGAAAGCTGCCATACACCAAAGTTATCTTGGTTCTTAAGCATTTTTAGGTAGTTGAACACTTCCTGCTTTGGCTTATCGATCGTGATCTCACTTTCGGCCGAGAAGTCTTTACTGACGAAGATCGCTGTAATTAAGGGGATAGCGACGATGATCGCTAAAACAATGAGGATTTTTTTTATGATTTTCATAATCATGTATTTATATAGGTTTTCCTAATAAAGATAAATGATAATTGGGATTTTAACAGGAAAATAAAAGGAAATTATTTGTAAATGAAAAAGCCTTTTCCAATATTGGAAAAGGCTTTTTTGCGAAAGCGCCTAAAACTACTTTAATAGTTCCAAATGCGTGCTGATGCCAATTCTATTCCATGCATTTATGGTAATAATCGCCATAATAATCTGAGCAATCTCTTTTTCTTCAAATATCTCTTTTGCTTTTTGAAAAGTGCTTTCTGTTAATCCCTTATGATGGATTAAAGTGATCTCTTCTGTCATCTCCAACAATATCTGCTCTTCCTTGGTGAATAGATCCGTTTCTCGCCAGGCATTTAATAAAAATATCCGTTGTGGAGTTTCACCATACTTCAGTGCATCCTTTGTGTGCATATCTAAGCAAAAGGCGCAGCCATTGATCTGTGAAGCACGTATTTTTATGAGTTCCTTCTGAATAGGATTTAAAAAAATATCGTTGAGATATGTTTCCAATCCCATTATCGCCTTATAGGCGGTTGCATCTACTTTTGCAATATTAAATCGTGTGGTCATTGTTTTAAATTTTGATAAGACAAAGTTGCATCAAACATTCAACACAAAAGTTAAACTGGTTTAAGAACGGAAATTTCACTGATGAATACAATCCTGCACGCGATTGACAAACAAATAGATCTGACTAGCCTGATACTATCAGGTAATAGTTGTCGGGGTCACGTAGGATAAATTGATTCTTCAAAGAATTCTCATTGAAATGTATATCTTTCTCTATGACTGCATTTAGCAAAGTGGCGTTTTCGAAAATTTGCTGTAAATTGTCAACTCTAAAGAATAATATGAGTCCATTCCCTGCCTGTATTTGATCCCGCATAGTAGGGTGATCATGTTCACCCCATTTGTGTAAACAGAGAATAACAGTTCCGTTATCTGTGAGAATTTCAAATGTTTCTCCTCCATGTTGACCGGTACAGCCTAAAAGCTTTTGATAGAATTGTGAGCTTTTGGGAACGTTTTCCACTGCGATGATTGGTTCTGTCCGTATCATGTTATCGTTGACTTGAATTTACTAAGGTTAATAAAAGAGACTTAGTGATTTCTCTTTCACCAAATCTAATATCATGCGATAAGCGGCCACCGAGTTGCCGTGTTGATCCAATGCTGGACTATAGGCCCCTATACCCATTTTATTCGGTACACTTACAGCGATTCCGCCACCCACGCCCGATTTACTTGGAAGTCCTACAGTTCTGGCATATTCGCCGCTAAATTCGTACATCCCTGCAATGAGCATTTGCGATTGAACTAGCTGAGATAGACTTGGATTATTGTATTGCTTATTTCCATCATAGCGCACACAGTGATTGGCAAAAAAGAAACCTATTTTAGCCAGATCCTCTGCGGTTATCTCAATTGAGCACTGTTTAAAATAATTATTTAGTTTATCTTCACCTTCACCATCAATGAGTCCATTGTTGCGCATCAGGTAGAACATACCTCTGTTTCGATTTCCAGTCTCCCGTTCCGAATTATATACGGATTTATTATAATCAATCTTTTCATTATTTGTTATAAAACGAATCATATTGCGTATTTTAAGAAAAGGTTCCTCACCTGTTCCTTTAATAAGCGATGTCGTTAAAATGGCGCCAGCGTTCATCATTGGATTGAACGGTTTACCCGATGTTTCCAAATTCGCAAAATGATTGAAAGGTTTGTCCGTGCCATAGTATCCCATATTATTGAAAACAACTTGCTCGCCATTTTCCAGTACGGCAATCATCAGGGAAACAATTTTTGAAATACTCTGAATTGTAAATCTTTGCTGTACGTCGCCGATACTAACAATTGTTCCATCACTATTTACGACCGAAAGAGCAATGGACGATGCGTTGGCTTTACCCAATTCCGGAATATAATCGGCTACTTTACCTTCTTTGAATGACTGTCTATTTTTATCCAATATTCTATCCAACAATGCTTTATCAACAATCGCAGTTTTAGTAGCCTGCTGGTTTTGAATACTATTTTGAGCAAAGGCTACAGGAATTGATCCGCAAGATATCAAGCCAATAATACAGGCTACCAACCTAACATTTTTTCTCATTTTTTAATTATTTATTCGTTCCAAAGATAGGGAACAGTGTATTAAAAAGAAAAGAGGTGCCCAATAGATAACGTTTTTAGCACCTCTTCCTGGTAGATCATCCTTTAGGCTGCATTTGGAGCTGGGTCTACATTCCAACCGGAAAGTATACCGCCATAGAAAAAGAAGGTGACGTAAAAATTCTTTTTGCTCACCTTATCAGTAACGAGGTATTTTTGAGTGACATCATATGCATCTATTTTTTTATATCTAGATAATGCTATCGGGCTGGCAGCAGGGTTTTCTGAACGGACCAAATCTTGTATCTTTTGGTTGATTAATTTCATAATTCCTTCTTTTTTGAAGGGATTATTTTCGATTTTCACGTGCGCCAACCGTGTTAAAGTTCCATTATTTTGAGCTTTTCTCGCTTTCGCCGCAGCTGTATAGGCTCTGAATTTTTCCTTGATCTGAGGGTCTTTTAAGCTATGGATGGTAAAAATAGAAATTCCCTGCGCACCATTATTTAGCGCTTCATCCATATCAGTAAATATTTCCTCATTATTTTTAGCCATCAACCCACAGTATAGGGTCGTATTTGCACCTTTGTCGCGCACATTTTCTAAGGTACAATCGCTAATAAAGCTTGGATCTTCTGTATAGAAATTGCTATACACCATTGGAAAAACAACATCTAAATTCCACTTACCCCAATCCTGACGTACCATACGCGAAGCCATTTTGGGGGTCGGAAATGGGGATGCTGCCATTGTTTTGCCATGAGAATGAACAATTTCTGCAATCATATTGGCGATATCTGTTATCTGATCGCAACGAAATTGGCGCCATTTGAGATCTTTCGATGGATCTTTTTGTGCACGAGGGTCATAGCCATATTGTTTTTTAAATTTTTCTATAGCAATGGGATGGTATCCGTAATCCCAAGCGGGATACTCGCGATCTTGGACAATATTGTATTTAGGCCAAAGGGTTGTGGGGAGGACAACATCCACATAACGATTGTAGTCAATAGAGATACCCTCCAATCCCTCAACTTCACAATAGGATTCAATTTTCTTTTTGATATATTCTTTTACTCCTGGTACTACAGGCGATAAAAATTTATAATAACCAACGTATGCAGTGGTATCTGCGAGACTTTTTCCGTTGCGATTGACACTGAACCAATCTGGATGCTCTTTAAGTATTTTATCTCTGTCGTGTTCCAGATTCATCGTCCAAAGCCAGGCTATAACCTGGATTCCGTATTTTTTTGCAATAGGAATCGCTACACGATACTCATCTGGACTAGCAGCATTTAACATCACGCCATCGATCCCTAGATAGTTCATCTCACGGCAAATAGAATCAAAGTTTGTTTTAGCGTTGTAATCTAGCCAGGTCCAAAACATAGCGGTTTTTTCTTTTTCTGTGGCGTGAACGCTTGATACTGAAAAGCTTTGGATCAAAAGGAGCGCAAGGCCAATAAAGCATGTTCTGAGTAGTTTTTCTTTCATAATATATTTATCGATTCTAAAATGTATTCCATATATAAATGATGAAGTTTTCTCATGAACTGCAAAATTCATGAAAAGATCAATCTATAGGTCTTAAATTTAGATTGTATTGAAATTCGCCTGTGAAATTACATAAAAACGTGGAATTTATACCTGATCTTTTTTTAATCCGTTTGATTTTCTTACAGTTATTAAATTTTATTAGAATAACAAAACATTTTTTAAAGCTATGTGTTGTACCTACAACATTAGATTTAGAACGACAAGATTATTAACAATGAGAAGTGAGCTGGGCTACTGGCTAAGAAAAAAATTGTTTAAGTATGAAGAAACGCTACATTCCAATTTCTATTGCATGTTTATTGAGCCATACCTTGGTCAAAGGGCAAGAACCAGGTACTGTACAAGAAAATAAAGTTGATTCTGTGCAACAAAAAAAAGATGACACGACTTATCCCAAGCTTCAGGTGAAAGGTTTGTTTCAGGCCCGTTACCTTGTTAGTGCTACAAAAGATGTCGATGTCAATGGGCTACATCACAGTGATGGTTCAGGTACGGATAACAATTTTATGGTAAAATATATGCGGGTACAGATGCGCGCTCAGATTAGCAAGCGTACTGAAGTTGCTGTATTAGCTAACCTCGCAGATTTCAAAAGCGATCCCAAAACAAAAGTGCTCGAAAATGCCTACTTGAAATATACATTTAGTCCCAAATTGGCAATCACAGTGGGCCAATTTCGTCCTTGGTTTGGCATCGAGGAAACTTACCCTATTGACATCATCAAATCTTTGGACTGGTCGAACCAGTATCTTGAATTCGGTAAATTAGGTTGGGCAAGTTTTCAAATCGGGGTTGCTGCGACAGGCGAGACTACGCTAGGCGATATGCCCTTTAGTTATTCCTTATCTGTGGTGAACGGGAACGGGAAGAATCAAGTTGTTGATAACGATAATGGTAAGCAATATGCCACCCGTCTGGTCTTTGGGCTTTCAAAGAAGTATGGTATTAATTTAGGGCTTAATGGAGGCGTTGGCGATGTGATGAAAAAACAGGTACATGCATTAGGTGTAGATCTAACTGGGAATGTCAATTTTGGTAAACGATGGAATCTTGATATGCAACTGGAAGCAAAACAGGCGATCAATCATAACCTGTATTATTCTTTGGAAGAAAGTGCGCGAACATCCAAGTTGAGCGACTATTTGGTCCGCGGTATCTATTTTCTACCCAACTTAAGATATGAAGTAAATTATTTCAATCTAAGTGCTTTTGAGCTATCATGTCGGTATGAGTATATTGACCCAAATTACAAACTCAATGCAAATGCGCGTCAAACATATACGCCGATGTTTGGCTTGGAATTTTTAAAAAATTATGGTGCAAGGATACAGTTGGGACTTCAGTTGGACCGATATAAAAAGCAGACCGAGAATACCAGCGAATTCAATAAAAAATTATTTATTGTTCAAGTACAAAGTCGATTCTAACCTATTAAACTACGTTTATCATGAAAGAAATCAGTATTAAAAATGTTGCCATTACTTTTCTAGTAGCACTCATTTTATGGTTTATCCCAATACCGAAAGGCGTCAGTCCGGAAGCCTGGCATTTATTTGCAATTTTCGCCGCAACCATTCTTGGGATTATTTTAAAAGCGGCTCCTATGGGTACGATGTGTATGATGGCCATTGCGTTTACGGCCCTGACACAAGTATTGGCCCCGGGAGATGCGGGTAAGTCGATTACTAAAGCTTTGACAGGTTTCGGAGATAAGGTAATTTGGTTGATTGGTATCTCCTTTTTTATTGCCCGGGGTTTTATTAAAACTGGACTGGGAAATCGAATTGCCTTTCTTTTTATTCGAGTTTTTGGAAAGAGTTCATTAGGACTTGCTTATGGATTGGGCTTGGCGGATGTTTGTTTGGCTCCGGCGATTCCAAGTAATACAGCCCGAGGGGGAGGGATTATTTATCCCATCATGAAATCGATGGCAATTAGTTTTGATTCTGTTCCAGATAAGCCAGAGACACATCGAAAATTGGGATCCTATCTAACTTTAAATAGTTATTATATGAATCTAATTGCTTCTTCGATGTTTTTGACGGGAACGGCCAGTAATCCAATGTGTCAAAAATTTGCTGCGAACCTAGGAATTGATATTACCTGGATGTCCTGGGCGATTGCTGGATTTATACCCGGTATTGTCGCATTTTTTGTCGTACCGCTTGTTCTTTATAAGTTATATCCACCTGAATTGAAAAAAACAGGTGATGCACCTAAGATGGCGGCGCAGAAATTAAAAGAGATGGGACCAATTTCCAGAAATGAATGGTTGATGCTTTTGGCGTTCTTTATCTTATTGGCATTATGGATTTTTGGTGGTTCTTTTTCAATTGATGCGACAACCACAGCCTTCATCGGTTTGACACTGCTTTTACTGACCTCTGTATTGACCTGGGAGGATGTTAAAGCCGAAAAAGGAGCATGGGATACGATTGTTTGGTTTGCTGTTTTGGTTATGATGGCCAGTTCTTTAAATGAGCTTGGCTTTATCGGTTGGTTTAGCGACCTGATCAAAGTACAGATTGGTGATTTGAGCTGGCAAATAGCCTTTCCGGTCATCATTCTTGTTTATTTCTTTAGTCACTACATTTTTGCGAGTGCTACCGCCCATGTTGCGGCTATGTATGCGGCCTTGTTGGGGGTTGGTGTTTCTTTGGGTATTCCGCCAATGCTGCTTGCAATGATGCTTGGATTCTTGGGCTCTATCTATGGTGTTTTGACACATTATGGCCATGGCCCTGCACCGGTATTTTTTGGAAGCGGATACGTCGATTTAAAATCATGGTGGCTACGTGGACTGGAAATTGGTATCGTATTATTGGTGATTTATATGGGCGTTGGTGGATTGTGGATGAAGGTTATAGGCTATTATTAAAATTAAGATCTTATTATGTTATCTACATTGTCAAAAAAGATGCTTATGTGTCTGACGGGTTTATTTTTAGCGTTCTTTTTACTGATTCACTTTCTAGGGAACTTACAGCTATTCTTACCGCAGGAACAAGCACATCTACAATTTAATGCCTACTCACATTTTTTGGCAGGCAATATCTTGATCAAAATTATTTCTTACGTACTTTATGCAAGCATTATTGTGCATGCTTTGGACGGATTGATCATCACCGTAAAGAATAAAAAGACCGGTGCCCACTATGTTTCAGATCATCGGGGAAGAGCAAGCAAGTGGTATTCGCGCAATATGGGGATTTTAGGGACCCTGATCCTCATTTTTTTAGTTATCCATTTCCAGAATTTTTGGTACGTGTATAAATTTGGCGCTCCTCCACTTGATGAACGCGGTAACAAGGATTTATATGTGCTTGTAATCGAGGTTTTTCAGCAATGGTGGTATGTACTTATTTACGTTTTATCGATGGTTGCCCTGTGTTATCATCTTATTCATGGGATTCATAGTGCGATTCGAACTTTGGGGTTATTCCATCCCAAATTTGTTAAATGGTTTAAGATTATTGGTATCAGCTATTCGGTCATCATAAGCCTAGGTTTTGCTTTGATGCCTATTTATATATTTTTTACAGTTAAATAAGGGGGAGAAGTCATGACATTAAATTCAAAAATACCGGATGGACCGTTGGATCAAAAATGGACCCGTTATAAAAAGACTGCCAAGCTTGTTAATCCTGCAAATCGTAAAAAACTGGATGTTATCGTTATCGGAACCGGACTGGCGGGTAGCTCCATTGCAGCTTCTCTTGGGGAGATGGGGTATCAGGTAAAATCCTTCTGCTTTCAGGACAGTCCGAGAAGAGCACATTCTGTGGCTGCTCAAGGTGGTGTAAATGCCGCAAAAAATTATAAAAATGACGGGGACAGTGTTTATCGTATGTTTGTTGATACGCTAAAGGGCGGTGATTTTCGTGCCCGTGAGGCCAATGTCTATCGTATGGCCGAATGTTCGCTCAATTTAATCGACCAGGCAGTTGCACAGGGTGTTCCTTTCGGTCGTGAATATGGAGGCTATCTGAACAATCGATCTTTCGGAGGTGTACAGGTAAGTCGTACATTCTATGCGAGAGGTCAAACTGGACAGCAGCTTCTTTTGGGAGCTTATCAGGCACTTATGCGCCAGGTCGGCAAAGGTGCCGTACAGCTTTTTTCCAGACATGAAATGCTCGACATCGTTGTAATAGATGGAAAGGCCCGTGGCGTTATTGTTCGAAATCTCGATACAGGGGAGCTTGAACGACACGCTGCACATACCGTTATACTAGCAACCGGAGGGTATGGTAAAATTTATTATCTATCGACACTAGCAATGGGTTGTAATGGCTCTGCCATTTGGCGGGCACACAAGAAGGGGGCATTAATGGCCTCCCCGAGCTGGATTCAGATTCATCCAACTTCGTTGCCGCAGTCTGGCGATTATCAGTCTAAATTAACACTAATGTCAGAGTCGTTACGTAATGACGGAAGGATTTGGGTTCCCTTGAAAGAAGATGAGAAGCGGGAACCAAACGCTATTCCGGAGGAAGAGAGAGATTACTATTTAGAACGTCGTTATCCGGCATTTGGTAATCTTGCTCCAAGGGACATTTCATCTCGAGCGGCCAAAGAAAGGATTGATGCTGGCTTTGGGATTGGTCCACTTAAAAATGCTGTTTACCTTGATTTTGCAAAAGCTATTAGAGAACAGGGGAAACAGAAAATACAAGAGAAATATGGTAATCTGTTCGATATGTATGAAAAGATTACGGGATATGATGCTTATAAAGAACCGATGATGATTTCACCTTCCGCGCATTTTTCAATGGGGGGATTATGGATAGATTATGAGCTGATGACAAGCCTGCCGGGCTTATTTGCGTTAGGTGAAGCTAATTTTGCAGACCACGGTGCAAATAGATTGGGTGCCAATTCCTTGCTCCAAGCCTCTGTGGATGGTTATTTTATTGCGCCCTATACGATTGCAAATTATTTGGCAAACGATATTCACACGGGCAAAATTTCTACGGACCATATTGAGTTTGAACGTGCAGAGGCAGGTGTTCGTGCGCAAATTGATCGATTTTTAAAGATTAAAGGCAGTAAAACCGTAGATTATTTTCATAAAACACTGGGTAAAATACTCTATGACTATTGTGGGCTCGCGCGTAATGAGAAAGGCCTCCGTTATGCTATTGTGGAGATTAATAGGCTGAAGCAAGAGTTTTATAAAGATGTAATTGTTAGTGGTGAAGCCAATACCTTAAATACGGAATTGGAAAAAGCTGGACGTGTAGCCGATTACTTTGAAATTGGAGAATTGATGTGTTATGATGCGTTGACGCGGAACGAATCCTGTGGGGCACATTTCCGGGAGGAATATCAGACTGCAGATGGGGAGGCATTACGGAATGACGCTGAATACCAGTTTATTTCCGCTTGGGCCTGGAAGGGAGAAGGGCAAGAACCTGAGCTAATTCGGGAACCATTAATTTTTGAAGAAATACAACCAACTGTAAGAAGCTATAAATAAATAGAACGATTATGGATTTACACCTTAAAATATGGCGGCAAAAAGATCGCAACGCTACAGGAAAATTAGTTACTTACACCTTAACAGATCTCAATCCACATATGTCGTTTTTGGAGATGTTGGATACCCTAAATGAACAGCTTATTACGCATGGAGACGAACCTGTAGAGTTTGACCATGATTGTCGCGAGGGGATCTGTGGGCAATGCGGTATGATGATCAATGGCATCGCACATGGACCTCTTAAGCATACAACCACCTGTCAGCTACATTTACGTTCATTCAAAGATAACGATACGATTCTTATCGAACCTTTTCGATCAGCAGCATTTCAGGTTAAAAAGGATTTGAAAGTGGACCGTTCGGCTTTTGACCGAATTATTTCTTCCGGGGGATTTGTATCCATCAATACTGGTCAAGCCCCAGACGCGACAGTGATCCCTATTTCTCATGAGTTAGCTGAGTCAGCATTTGACTCAGCGGCCTGTATTGGTTGTGGTGCTTGTGTTGCAACGTGTAAAAATGGTAGTGCTGCATTATTTACCTCCGCAAAGATTACCCATATGGCTTTGCTTCCACAGGGAAAAGAAGAGCGCAGTGAACGTGTTTTAAATATGGTGAAGCAAATGGATCTGGAGTCATTTGGTCACTGCACGAATACAGAAGCCTGCGAGGTGGAATGCCCACAAGGTATATCAGTTTTGAATATAGCGCGCATGAATTTTGAATATAACAAAGCACTATTTTTTAAAAAGAAATAGAGACCAACTGTCGAAAAAAGTGGCACGATTGTTTCTTATATCGGATTTATAATAAAAACTGAAGCCATAAAAGAGGTGTACGGGATTGTTGAAGGTTACTAACCTTATCCCTGAAAGTAGGGATTTGTAAGATTTTATGGTTAATAAATAGGTTTTTGTAGTAATTTTGAAAAAAGAAATTCATTAAAGTTTTATCGATTGATATGAAGTGTAGTAGGTTGTTTGTGGTACTTTTCATTTGTAGTACAATGTTTAGTGTAACCGCATGTAAGGATTTTTCAAACAAAGTCTTGGGAAAAGGCGAGCTGAAGGACACACTTACGGAAAAATTGGTTGTCAAGGAAAAAATACCACATTTGTTAAATAGGTGGGATTCACTTCAGAAAAATCAGATTCAATTTACAGTAGATAGTTTACATCCTGTTCCGATCAAACAACAAAAACGTGAACTTAAGGATTCCCTGCGGAAAGCATTTGATACGTATCCAAAACATATCTATCTGACTTTCGATGATGGACCCTTGATTGGTAGTGCCTTTATTGATTCTATAGCGAAAGAAAAAAACATTAAAGTGAGTGTATTCTTGATTGGTAAGCACGCTAATATGAGCAAAGGGCGGAAACGCGATCTTGCCCGTTATGAATCCAATCCGCTTATAGCCTGTTATAATCATAGCTATACACATGCAAACAATCAGTATTCTCGATTTTATAATAACCCCCAAAATGCATTTGCTGATTTTGAAAAGAATGAAAAAGATCTCAATCTAAAACATAAGATCGTTCGACTTCCGGGCAGGAATATCTGGATATATGATGATGTTCGTAAGATCGACCTTAAGAATGGATCGAGTACCGCCGATCTATTGCATAAGAACGGATATACAATTTATGGTTGGGATGTCGAGTGGCGGCTTAATAGCATCACTGGTGCACCTATACAGAGCCAGGAGTCTACTTTGTCACATATTCGGAATTATATGAACAATAAAAGCTCAATGGTGCCTAATAATGTTGTTTTCTTGATGCATGATGATATGTTTCAAACGCAAAAGGGGCAACAGGAGTTGTCTTCTTTAATAGATGCATTGAAAAAAGATGGTTATCAGTTTGAATTTATGCAAGACTATCCGATTAAATATTAAATAGAATTGTTAATTAGCATCAAATCATAACGAAGAGTTTGGTTTATGAAATAACACCAAACTCTTCTGGATAATGGACAGTGCCCTTTATACCTTTTAAGGAATTGTCTGTTAGTTCTTTTATCATACAATTTTCATCAGGAACATCAAATGGAAATTTTATACCATAGACTGATGCAGGTACATATCCAAATTTAGGATAATAGTCTGCATGTCCGAGCACAACTACCGATCCATAACCCAATTCTTTTGCAATCTGATGGGCACCAAGAATTAATTTTCCGCCAATTCCTTTTCCTTGAAACAGAGGTAGCACAGCGACAGGAGCCAAGGCAAGAGAATCGAAAACTTTTTGATTCTCTTTATCAATAATCTGCACCTTTGTCAGGAGGATGTAGCCTACTATTTCTCCCTCAACTTCTGCTACCATGGACAGTTGTGGTATAAATTCCGCTCTCTTTCTCAGTTTTTCTACTAGAATGTGCTCTTGATGATCGCTATACTGTTCGTTCTCAAAAGCGAGTCGGATCAGTTCGAATACAATAGTTGGATTACTTGACTTTTCTTGCCTGATTTTTAGGTGCATAGTTTTGTTCGTAGATATAACTATTTCTTTGCTATTAATAGATCCGTATTGAGCTCCATTGTTTGTACACACATAGTTGTTTTAAAACAATCAATTATAGATCTAATTATAAGGAATAAAGATGCATATTATTATTTAAAAAATTGATAATATACTTTCGATATACTAGAGTATACTTTTCTGTCAGAAATTTCTTTTAAAGACGAGCAGTTAGCGATTTTTGTACCAGGTATCATCCTAATAAGGTTGTTTTATACCTGATCGAAAAATAAGGCTAACCATTTTTGTTTTTGCAAACTGCTTAATTTCAGTTGATTACAGCTAAAGTGTTAAATAGTGTAAAATTAACACTTGCTTTGTATATTTATTTTCGTATTTTCATGTTAGATAAACAATTATAAACCACTTCTGATAAGACGCCTAAACCGATATGTCTTTAAGGAGTAAAAAAATAACTAATTAAACACAAAATTTAAACAATTAAACAGTTTTTATGATTAACTGCCATTATTTCTCAAATCAATGGAAGAGAGCGTTTTGGACTGGATCGTTGTGCTCTTTAGTGGCCCTGAGTCCTCAAATCGTTGATGCTGCAACCCTCGTAAGCTATGGAATTCTCTTTCAACAGGAGCAAAGCGTTTCCGGAACGGTACATGATGAAACAGGAATTCCTATTCCTGGAGTAACAGTATCTGTAAATGGAACGAACCTTGTAACAAAAACCGACAGTCAAGGTAAGTACAAGTTGGATAAGGTCCCTATGAATGCGATCATTAATTTTAGGATGGTGGGTAAGCAGTCTATGGATGAATCTGTAAAAGGACGGCATGCGATAGATGTCACGCTTTTGAATTCGGAATCCAATCTTGAAGAAGTCGTTGTTGTTGGTTACGGAAAACAACGCAAGGAAACGGTTACAGGTGCTGTAGCTACTGTTAAAGGTAGTGATCTTGCTCAATCACCGGCATTAAACGTTTCCAATGCATTAACTGGAAGAGTACCTGGTGTAACCGCGACTAATGGAAGTGCTGAACCTGGATACGATGGTTCAAATATAAAAATACGGGGTACAAATACATTAGGGAATAGCAGTCCATTGGTTGTTATTGATGGGGTTCCAGCGCGTGAAGGTGGGATCGATCGGATTAATCCTCGTGATATAGAAAACATCTCAGTTTTAAAGGACGCTTCTGCGGCTATTTATGGTGCCCGGGCGGCAAATGGTGTTATTCTGGTTACGACAAGAAGAGGGAAAACAGGAAAACCTCAGTTTTCATACACTTTTAACCAAGGATATTCACAACCGACTGTCATACCTAAATTGACGAATGCAGCTCAATTTGCTGATATCCGAAATGAACTCGAGATTTATAACCTTCCTGTTGAAGAATGGTCTGCGGCTTATACCGCCATCAACGAGAAAGGTAGTTACAACAAGCAGGGCGGTGGGGTATTAGATGCACCATTTAAACCAGATGATATCCAAAAGTTCAAGGACGGATCAGATCCTTGGGGACATCCGAATACGGACTGGTATAAGGCGACTTTAAAAGACTGGTCACCTCAACAACGCCATAATTTGCAAATTAATGGTGGTACGGAGGATGTGAAATATTTAATGTCTTTGGGGTATCAAAATCAGGATGCTTATTATAAAAATTCGGCTACAGGCTATAAACAATATGATTTAAGGATTAATTTGGATGCCAATATCAGCCAGTATATTAAAACACAATTTGGCGTTTTGGGAAGACAGGAAAATCGAAATTTTCCGACTAAGAGTGCGGGCACAATCTTCAGAATGCTAATGCGGGGAAATCCAACACAACCTGCAATATGGCCCAATGGAATGCCGGGACCAGATATCGAAAATGGCGAAAATCCGGTGGTAATTACCACTAATGCGACAGGTTACGATCACGATAAACGGTATTATTTTCAAACAAATGGGCAGGTTGAGATCACAAATCCATGGATAGATGGCCTTAAATTAACATTGAATGCCTCTGTTGACAAATACGTAAAGAATCAAAAGACATGGGTTACACCCTGGACATTATATTCTTGGCAAGGGGCCTATGAAGCGGATGGTACTACACCACAACTGGTTCCGGGAAGACGCGGGCCTGCCGACCCAAATTTGAATCAAAGTAATGAAGATCAGTTAAATATCTTACTCGGAGGGATCTTGAGCTTTGACCGAAAATTTGGTGACCATCAAGTGAATGCTATTGCTGGTATCAACAGAGAAACAATCGATAATGATAAATTTAGTGCATATCGTCGCTATTTTCTTTCAACTGCCATCGATTATCTTTTCGCGGGTGGAGAACAGGAAAAAAACAATGACGGATCTGCATGGAAAAGAGCACGGTTAAATTACTTTGGTCGTTTTGGCTATAATTACAAAAGTAAATACATTGCGGAATTTCTGTGGCGCTATGACGGCTCGTATATGTTTCCGGAAAGTGAACGATTTGGTTTTTTCCCGGGTGCTATGGCGGGATGGGTCGTATCTGAAGAAAATTTCTGGAAAGAAAATATTCCTGTAATCAATTATTTCAAGATACGCGCCTCATATGGTCAGATGGGAAATGATAATATCTATTATGATGACAAACTACAAGAGTATCAATACTTCTCGACCTACTCTTTCGGAACATACATCGTCAACGATAAACTTGCGAAAACTCTTTATGAAAGTCGTGTTCCGAACGAAATGATTACTTGGGAGGTTGCCAATAATTATAATCTTGGATTTGACTTTCAGTTTTTGCAAGGGAAGTTAAACTTTGAGTTCGACATTTTTAAAAATCGTCGTAACTCTATTTTATGGCGCAAAAATGCTTCCATACCGCAAAGTACGGGTATGACATTACCCGCTGAAAATATAGGTAAAGTGGATAATAAGGGCTGGGAGTTTAATTTAGGTTACCGTGGCAAAGTGGGAGATCTGGGCTATACTGTCGGTGTTAATGGTGGATATGCAAAGAACAAAATTATCTTCTGGGATGAAGCTCCCGGCGCTCCGGCATGGCAACAAAGTACCGGTAAGCCTATCAAAACGGATATTTATTATGTTTATGATGGCGTATTTCGCGACATGGAGGACATTGCCAACAATAAATTGGATTACAGTGCCATTACAAAAACTCTACGTCCAGGAGATATGAAGTATAAAGATTTCAATGGTGATGGAAAAATAACACCAGATGATAAAGTTAGACGCGACAAAAATAGTGACCCAACGTTCCAGGGCGGGTTCAATTTTAGCTTAACCTATAAAGACTTTGATCTATCGGTCCTATTTCAGGGAGCTACAGGTGGAGAGATACGTGTAGGCACGGATGAATCGGGTTCTATCGGAAATTTTGTACAAGAGTTCTACGATAAACGTTGGAGCATTAGTAACCCGAGTAGTGTATATCCCCGTTTGACAGATCGTGGAAATCAATATTATTCCTATAACAATACCTATTGGATGCGCAGTACAGATTATCTAAGGTTGAAAAACGTAGAATTGGGATATAATTTAGCCTCAAGTATTTGTAGCAAAATTGGTATTGGTTCATTACGTCTTTATGCCAATGGTATGAATCTCCTCACTTGGAGTAAGATAAAGATGTATGATCCAGAAGCAGTTAATGCCTTGGGCCAATATTATCCGCAAGCAAGATTGATTAATGTCGGTGCATTATTATCATTCTAACCAGCTGTTATCGCAAGAACTTAACTAAGAAAAAAATGAAAAAAATTAAAAATATATCACTTATACTCCTTGTACTTTCTGCTTCATTACAAGCTTGTAATGACGATTTTGTAAATACAAAGCCACTCAGTGAAGTGCCACAGGAGATCGTTTGGTCGGATGCAGGGTTATCTGAGGCTTTCGTGACAGAAATCTATAACGGTTTTGGAGTAGGAGGCTTTTATGAACAGGAGATGGCATCTATGACAGACGAGGCTTTATTTACACACCCTAACCGCGGTATAAATACTGTCACCGAATCTCGATCTAATCCAGCTGATCAAGGCTATATAATGGATACTTATGAATATGGACGTATGTATACACGTATCCGTGCAACAAATATTGCCATTGCTAATTTAAGCTCACCCAAGTTTGACAAAGCAAAGGCTGATAAGTTTTTAGGCGAAGCCTACTTCCTACGTGGTTATTATTATCAACAGCTGTTACGCTTTTATGGTGGCATACCCATTGATAATAAGATATATACATTGAATGATAAAGACTATATGGTTCCGAGAAACAGCTATGAGGAGTGTGTCAATGCGATCGTGAAGGATCTCGATAGCGCAGCTCTTTTATTAAAAGGTATTTCATCGGCAAAAGGACGTGCTAATGAAACAGCTGTATTGGCCTTAAAGTCAAGGGTGCTTTTATATGCCGCCAGTGACCTCCATGATGCGGGTAAAGCCAAAGCAAAATCAACATTATTAGCTGGGTATAAAAATCCAGAGTATTTAATGTACACGAGTGGCAATCAGGTGGAGCGCTGGACAAAAGCAAAAGCTGCAGCGAAAGCCGTATTGGATCATACGGAATTTGCCTATAAATTAGACTTGAGTCAACAAGCGTCACCCAGTGAAGGCACGGCCAACTATATGGCTGTATCGTTAGGAGGGGGGAGCAAGACAGTTGATTTTACAGCAGGAAAAGATATCATTCTGGGTAGATTCTTTATTGACGAAAAGGATGAACGTGGTGGCTGGGTAGGGCGAGATAACGGTCCAAATGGCTATCATAACTGGGCAGGAAATACACCGATACAACTCTTGGTAGACGATTACGAGACCATTAACGGCCAAAAATTTGATTGGTCCAATCCTTCTATGGCTACAAATCCTTATCAAAACCGCGACCCGCGTTTAAAGGCAACGATTTTATATGATGGTGCAGATTGGAAACCCAGGACAGCAGATGTCGCTGAAAGAGATAAGGCGAACCAAATTCAAACAGGTCAATACGAAATAATGAACGCCAAAGGACAAAAGGTAATCCAATTTGGTCTCGATACAAGAAAAAGTCCGATTGAAGACTGGAATGGTTCCCGGACAGGATATTATATTCGTAAGTTTACGGATCCGGATCCTACAATGCAGGATCAGAACACAAGGCAGCGCATACCCTGGCCAATGTTTCGTTACACAGAGGCGATATTGAACTATGTAGAAGCATGTCTTGAATTGGGAGAAGAGAATGAAGCCAAAACATGGTTAAACAAAATCCGCTTTAGAGCTGGAATGCCTGCAATACCTACCAGTGAAACAGGCACGGCATTAAAAGCACGCTATAGAAACGAGCGCCGTATTGAATTGGCCTACGAAGAGCACCGCTTCTTTGATGCTCGACGTTGGATGATCGCTGCAGAAACTATAGGTCGGAAAGCAAATATTATAAACATTACGGGAACCCTAAAAGCTGGTAAAAATGTAACCCTTTATCAATATAGTCCCGATAACTACACTTATACATATACGGTCTCCAATATTGATCCAGGCATCGAAAATAGGAACTGGGATGACAAGATGTACTATACTTCTTTACATCGCGATGAAGTTAATCGAAATACAAAATTGATCCAAAATCCAGGTTATTAGTATTTAAAAAAAGCTGTCCAAATGTGGACAGCTTTTTTTTGCGGCTAATTTATAATACGGTTTGCGTAGGTACAATTTTAGTTATTATGATGTCATTCACGATAGCTCTTTCGATAGGTTGACGCCGTAACAGCTATTCAAAATAGTTCCCACAAAACGGAAGACTAACTTTTTGGACGCACTGATTTTAAAATTACTTTTTCTTCTGATTTATATTGGGTAATAGCCCCGTAACTACTCCAATTAATGGAAGATAAGCACAGATATTAAATACATATTCGATTGAGGTTTGATCTGCGAGCCAGCCCAGAACTGCTGAACCAATTCCCCCCATACCAAAAGCAAAGCCAAAAAATAAACCAGCAATCATACCGACCTTTCCTGGGATGAGTTCTGTTGCATAGACCAAGATTGCAGAGAATGCAGACGAGATAATAAGACCTATTAAAATAGCGAGTATAATGGTTGCTCCTAGACCTACATGGGGTAATAGTAAGGTGAACGGCGCCGCTCCAAGAATAGACACCCAAATAATTAATTTACGACCATATCGGTCGCCCAAGGGGCCGCCCAATATGGTGCCTGCGGCAACAGAAGCAAGAAATATAAATAAGTAAATCTGAGACTCCTGAACCGAAACATGGAATTTATTGATCAAATAAAAGGTGAAGTAGCTGGTCATTGAAGCCATGTAAAAATATTTGGAAAAAATGAGTATCAATAAAATTACAAGTGCAAATATTACTTTTGATTTTGACAGATCAGATTTTGAAGCAGCAACAGAAGTTGTTTGTGTCTTAGGCTTGAGGTGTATTTGATACCAATTACCAACATAAGTAAGAATCATAACGGCTACAATGGCCAATACCCCAAACACACCGATGTATTGTTGGCCAAAAGGGATCACAATAAGTGCGACAAGAAGGGGACCTATCGCACCACCAGCATTTCCACCGACCTGGAAGATCGACTGGGCGAGCCCTTTTTTGCCTCCGGAAGCTAAATGAGCAACTCGAGAAGCTTCAGGATGAAATATAGACGAACCCATCCCAATTAGACTTACAGAAAGGAGAATGTAGATAAAGTTTGACGCAAAAGAAATGCATATCAATCCGGCTAAAGAAAAAAGCATACCGACAGCAAGTGACCGGGGAGTAGGGTTTTTATCTGTATACAAACCTACAAAAGGTTGCAAAATAGAGGCGGTAAGCTGAAAAACCAACGTTATAATACCAATTTGGGTAAAACTAAGGGCATAATTTGATTTTAACATGGGATACACTGCTGGTATGACAGATTGAATCAAGTCATTTAGCAAGTGTGAAAGACTAATCGCAAATAAAATTGGATAGACGGTTTCGGAACTTTTCCAAGATCCATTCGGGTTTAATGATTGTGTTTTCATAAATGAAATATTCATCAGGTCATCTGATGTTTTGGTTGATAAAAATAAAATATATTGAGATTGATGGTTTGCATATGCTACAGGAAAATTACAGTTGTTGGATAATTCGGTTAGCAATATCAACAGCTTTTTTCACTTCTTTATCTTTGATTGCCAACATCAGTTCCTCGTGTTGCTGTTGTGAAGTTAGGAAGGGGACTGTATCCTTATAAATAGTCATGAAGAACTTATTGACATGCTCAGACAAGGTTGTATATAAAGCGGTCAAAATACTATTTCCACATGATTCAGCAATTGCACTGTGAAAGGCAATATCAGCATTAACGCAAGCGGTCAAATTTCCCATTTCGGCGTATTTAGCTCTATTTTTAAGTGCCTGCGCCATATCTTTGAGACCTTTCGAAGTACGATTTAAGGCTGCTTTTTCAATAATTCGTAACTCTAATACGTGTCTAACTTCAAAAATATCGTTAAAATTGGCTTTCTCAATTTTTGAATCAAGGGCATGATGACCGGTACGACTTTTGACAAAAGTACCAAGCCCCTGTTGCACATTTAGATAGCCTGATTGACTTAAATATTTGACGGCTTCACGAATGCTGGATCTGCCCACAGCAAATTGTTTCATCAATTCTGGTTCCGTTGGAAGCTTAGATTCAACAGGAAATTCTCCCGATTTTATTTTTTCCTCAATTGCTGTGGCAACTTCCTCTGCCAGAGATTTTCGTACGATAGCTTCAGTCTTCATATAGTCATATCATCTGATGATTGCAAAGGTAATAGAATTTCTTGTTTTGGCAAATGTTTAAACTTTATTTTATCGTTCATATTCGAACATAGAATGTTCAAATATGAACGATTTATATTGTGATTAGTTTTTTATGTAGCTGAATTATAGGTGTATATTATTTTGGTGGCAAAGTTGGTATTAAACATACGAGATCATGTAAGGGCACGACGGACATTCAGTGCCGCAGGTATAATCTCCTTAAATCAAATTTTAAATTATTATGGACAGCATAAAAGTTTTACCTATAATAGCAATTTTAGTGATAGCTGTAGCAACAGTCTCAGCGCAAACGAAACATCGTTTGAAGAACAGTATAGCCGAAGTCGAATCCAGTTTAATACCAACAGTTCGTTTCGAGGGAGAACCCCCTTGGGATATACGATCACGAATGGAATTCTACCATGTTCCCGGACTAAGTATAGCTGTAATCAAAGATCAAAAAGTGCTATGGAGTAAGGCATACGGCTTTGCGGATCTTGAATCGAAAACACCTGTCACCTCCAGTACGCTGTTTCAATTGGCCTCCATGAGCAAACCTGTGAGTGCATATGCGGCTTTGAAAGAAGTGGAGCTTGGCAAGTTAAATCCGAATGCCGATGTGAATGTATATCTGAAATCATGGAGGATATCAGATAATGACCTGACCAAAGCAAAAAATGTTACGCTTAAGAATATCCTCAGTCATACGGCTGGTTTCACGGTCAGTGGATTTCCGGGGTATAAAGTTATAGACCCAATTCCTACAGCGGTTGAAATACTGAGTGGTGTAAAGCCAGCTAATACACCGATGGTTTATGTTGATAAACTTCCTGGCTCAAATTTTCGATATTCAGGCGGTGGGTATACGGTACTTCAACAGATGATCGTTGACATTGAAGGAAAAGATTATGGCAGTATTATGGAAGAAAAGGTACTCTCACCTTTGGGTATGAAAAATAGTACTTTTGCCCAGCCTCTTCCTGAATCAAAAAGACAATTTGCGGCGACGGCTTATACGATGGATGGCAAAAAGGTCGTAGGAAGATATCATGTCTACCCGGAACAGGCGGCTGCGGGCCTATGGTCAACAGCAGAAGATTACGCTAGATTCGTAATCGATATTCAACGGACCTTAAATGGCAAAAGTAGTCTTGTTATCTCTAAGAAGATGGCAGAAGAATTCACAAGTCCCTATATTGAACCTATTGTAGGATTAGGTGTATTCCTAGAAGATTATAACGGCTCATCTTATTTTTGTCATGGCGGTTGGAACGAAGGCTTTAGCTCTTATTTTGTGGGAAGTAAAACAAGCGGAGATGGAGTTGTCATACTCACGAATACAAACCAGCCTGAATTTATCAGCGAACTTGTACGCGCTGTCGCATTAACGTATCAATGGCCCAATTATCTTGCTCCTGTAAATAAAATTTTGCCTTTAAGAAATCAAGATCTGCAGGTCTATGGCGGACGTTATCGGGTTGATAAATATGGATTTATAAAAGTGTACAAGGAAAATGGTAAACTAATGTCTGTCCAAAATCTAGATAAGCCAGTCGAATTGGTTAAAGTGGCTGCAGATACTTTTGCCATGCGAGATCGCAATGTGATGGTTGTCTTCCCAAAAGATTCTGTGACAGATCGATATGAACTTGTGCAGATCTTGCGTGATAAAAAGATTTACTCCAGAAATCCCAAACTTAGTGAGAACGATATTATTCCTTTTGAATTTATTATGCAAGGAAACTATGAAGATGCAGTAAAAGCTTATCAAAAAGCAAAGGAAATTGATAATGCACATGAATTACTCTCGGAAGGCTTTTTGAATAGTGCTGGTTATGAGTTGCTTAGTCAGAATAAAATAGATCAAGCTATTCAAATGTTTAGAGTTAATACGGTCCTATATCCGAATAGTGAAAATGTTTATGATAGTATAGCTGAGGCCTACCTGAAAGCGGGGCAAAAAACTAGTGCAAAGGAGAATTATAAAAAGGTCTTAAAAATTAATCCGAAAAATGAGAAAGTAAACAAGGTTTTAGAGTCGTTATAAGACGGACAGAATGAACTATTTTTTTGTTAATTTGCGCCCATGTCAAACCAAGCAAATAATTATCAATTATTTTCCAAAGAGATGCTATCACTTTGGAAAAGCCAAGACGTATCTTATATTAAAGTTGAAGAGCTATCTGTTGTGAACGGAATTACTTTTTTCGAGCTTATACCAGATTCAGAACTTTTGGATGATGGAGGAGCTGAAACCCTGTATGCTATAGACTCGGAAGATGTCGAAGATATGCTCGTATTTAACAAAAATATTAAATTTGTTGTTCACGATATTTACTTAGATGAAGAGTAATTGACTTATTTGTTTATGATCGACAATAAACTCCATTGTCGGTCATAAACTATAAGACTAAGCTGATCTTGAAAAACCTAAC
Organism: Sphingobacterium sp. UGAL515B_05; assembly: GCF_033097525.1. Taxonomy (NCBI): domain Bacteria; kingdom Pseudomonadati; phylum Bacteroidota; class Sphingobacteriia; order Sphingobacteriales; family Sphingobacteriaceae; genus Sphingobacterium; species Sphingobacterium sp. UGAL515B_05. Next base: position 4,875,495 of record NZ_CP109907.1, read on the forward strand.
TTCTCATATTTAATCTTTCTTCCTGGAGATCTAATAAACGAAGATGTTTTCTGATAATCTCTTCGTCTAACAAAAGTTCTTCCCGATTTTTATTGATAAGCCAGATACGTTGTGACTCAAGAATATCGATATATATTTTACGGTATTCGGCATAATTAATGATGATTTCCGAGCTCCGCAATTGATTTTCATATTTCTGTAACTGATCTTTCAAGGTCGGAAAGCTTTCCACTTTGTCGGCATAGTCGTTTCGGATTTTGTCAACAGCCACTTGAGCCAGTCTATTCTGAATTTCATAGTCGATTTCCTTCTCACTTCGTACAAAATCTCTGTCAACTAATTTGATTTTTCTTAATATAAAAGGAAGTGTTAGGCCTTGAACGAGTAAAGTTAGAAGAATCACGACAAAAGTGATGAAAAGAATAAGGTTTCTTTGGGGAAATGGAGTACCATCTGCTAACGTCAAGGGAATAGACAGTGCTGCGGCCAGGGAAACGACACCACGCATTCCCGTCCAACCAATAATCAAGGGAGTTTGCCAACCTGGCGACTGTGCATCTGCAACTGTTATAAAATTTCTCATAATCAATGTCGTAATGACGGCCGCATATCCTGCAAAAATTCTTACAAGAATAAGTACTATTGTAACGGCTACACCATAGCCAATTGCAGTAGAGATATTAGTATCGCCCAATCCAGAAACTATCTCAGGTAAATCTAATCCAATAAGCATAAAGACGATTCCATTTAACAAAAAGCAGAAGCTTTCCCATACGGTTACTGTTCGGATTCGAGATGCACTACTCAAGAAATCGTGACTTCGGTAAGAGAGAAATAGGCCGCCACTCACTACCGCCAAAACCCCTGAAGCGTGAAGTTGTTCTGTCATCAAATACATCGAAAAAGGCGCTATGAAAGTTAATAATATGTCTGTATTGGAATCGGTAGGCAAAAGTTTGTGCATTTTGAGGAAAATATACGCGATGATAAGACCAATTCCTACACCACCAACACACATCCAAATAAAGCTTCCAGCAGCTTGGTACCAGACATATTGACCAGTAGCTGCGGCAATCATGGCAAATCGAAAAATTATTAATGAGGAAGCATCGTTCAATAAACTTTCGCCTTCTAGAATGGAGGCTAATCTTTTGGGTACCTTTACAAATTTTAAAATTGCACCAGCGCTAACCGCGTCAGGAGGGGAAACTATTCCTCCTAGTAAAAAACCTAAGGCCAGAGAGAATCCTGGTATAAAATAGTTAGCAAATATGGCAACCGATAATGCTGTGAAAAATACGACGACGAAGGCAAAGCTGAAGATAATCCTGCGCCATCGCCAGAGTTCTTTCCAGGAAGTTGACCAAGCAGCTTCGTATAATAGCGGTGGTAAAAAGATGATGAATATTAATTCAGGCTCTATTTTAATAGGGGGAACTCCAGGGATAAAACTTATTACAAGTCCCGCCAATACGAGTAGAACAGGGTATGCGACCTGGATTTTTCTTGCCACCATGATTAGCATGGTGATCAATAGAACTAAAAATAAATAAAATTCAAAATTTTCTAACATATACAAACTTTACGTACATAAATATAAATCAAATTTCCACAATTATTTACACGTGGAAGACCGATCGGAATACTTTTCATATTGCCCTAGACCTATGGGTGTGGTGTAGGTAGGCGTTCAACTTGTATTGATCGGAAATGAGAAATTACTACTTGCAGAAGAAAAAACAAAAAGAGTCTAGCTGTAATTTTATTAAAGAAAGAGCGGAAGTCGGTTTGTATTCACAATTTCCTTCATCACGAAATAACTTTCCATGTGTCTGATTCCTTTGATGGTTGCCAGTTTGCTGAAATTGAACTCGTGATAGTGATCAACATCCCTTACCATCACCTTGATTTGATAATCAAATGCGCCAGTTACATGAAAACACTCAACTACTTCCGGAAACTTTTGTATCTCTTCCATAAATAGTAGTGCACTTTCATTCGAATGTTTCTCCATACTAATAGATACTAAAACCATCAGATTAAGCTCAAGTTTTCTTCTATCTAGTAGATAGACCTTCTGCTTTAAAACCGAAGTTGCTGTCAATTTCTTAATTCTTTCATATACAGGAGTCATAGATAAACTAACACGATCAGCTATTTTCTTGTTACTGATATTTGCATCCTGTTGCAGTAGATCCAGAATCATAAGGTCTTTCTCATCCAATTTCATAAAGACAGTAAATTAAATCTAAAAAAAATATATCTAAGCGTATGGTTAGATTCCCTATACTGCAGATATATGTTTAACAATATTATTTTACTAAAATAGGTATAATGATAGATATATAATACTGTATAATAAGGAATAAGTAGTAAATTTATATTAGTTAATTAGAATCAATTACCGACCTAAATAAAATTATGAGTGAGCCTCAATTAAAGAAAGTTCTGGGTCCTGTTATGTTGTGGGGGTTAGGTGTAGGCTATGTGATCTCAGGAATGTATTTTGGATGGAATCTCGGTTTGGCCGAAGGGGGCACATTGGGGTTAGCCATTGCGACAATATTTGTTATTGTCATGTATCTAACATTTACCTTTAGCTATACGGAGATGGCCTGTGCGATACCAAAAGCCGGGGGTGCCTTTGAATATGCCAATAGGGGATTGGGTAAGCAATTGGGGTTTGTTGCTGGAATTGCACAAAACATTGAGTTTGTTTTCGCTCCTCCTGCAATAGCAGCAGCAATAGGTGCTTATTTGCATTTATTACATCCTACGGTTGGCTATCTTACTTTCGCTATTGGCGCTTATGCCATTTTCACTTCAATGAATATATTGGGGGTTAAGCTTGCGGCATCATTTGAATTGATTGTGACAGTCCTAGCTGTAGTCGAATTAGTGATATTTGCAGGAGTAACGCTACCAGCATTCGAATATTCCAACCTTGAGCGCAATGCTTTACCGAACGGTTTTTCTGGTATTTTTGCAGCGATTCCATTTGCAATTTGGTTTTTTCTGGCTATTGAAGGCATCGCCAATGTTGCCGAAGAAACTATCAATCCGCAGAAAAACGTGTTAATTGGATTCGGATCTGCGATTGTAACTTTAGTTGTACTTTGTATCGTTACATTTTTGTCTGCGGTTGGTGTTGCAGGCTGGGAAGCCGTTGTGTATCCTGTGGGTAGTTCCGAGCCATCAGATTCACCATTGCCACTTGCTATTGCAAATGTGATCGATAATCACCATATCCTTTATAAATTACTAATTGGTGTTGGTCTACTGGGACTCATAGCTTCTTTTCATGGTATTATACTCGCTGGTGGTAGGGCGACCTTTGAATTTGGAAGGGTGGGATTTGCACCATCAATACTCGGAAAAGTACATAGGCGGTTTAAAACTCCGGCTAATGCACTGCTTGTCAATATGGCAATTGGTGTAATCGCGTTGCTTACGGGTAAGACTGCGGGTATTATTACTATTGCTTGTTTCGGCGCAATCTGTCTCTATATTATTTCCATGTGGTCATTTTTTGCATTGCGAAAGAATGAACCAATGCTGGAACGACCATTTAAAGTTCCTCTGTATCCAATGTTTCCAATGCTGGCTTTAGTTATCGCTGTCGTGTGTTTGATAGCAATGATCTATTATAACCCATTGACGGCTTTACTATTCTTCGGGCTTGTCATTTTATCCTATATCTATTTCCTAATCTTCCTTGACAGGGACAAAACCACCAAATTATGATCGATAAAAATGAAATTATTTCTAGATTAAAAGAATGTGCGAGCACGCATGTCAAAGTCGCAGTAGCCGACATAGACGGTGTCTTAAGGGGAAAATTTATGCACCGTGATAAGTTTCTCTCTGCGCTAGATAATGAATTTGGATTCTGTTCGGTAGTGTTCGGATGGGATGTTAATGATCAAGTTTATGATAATGTAGAAGTTACAGGCTGGCATACCGGATATGGGGATTTTCCTGCACGTATAGATAAAAACACATTTCGGCTGATTCCTTGGCAAGAAGATATTCCTTTTTTTTTAGCTGATTTCGACTCTCCAAATACTAGAGATCAGAATGTATGCCCGAGAGCACTACTAAAAAACATCCTTTCACAGTCAGAGACCGCAGGATATAAACCAATTTTTTCACAGGAATTCGAATGGTTTAATTTTGTGAAAGCTAATAACGGATCTTCACCAAATGTCTTTAAAGATATGATGCCGATTACTTCGGGTATGTTTGGTTATTCCGTCTTGCGGATGTCGGATAATTACGGCTTTTTTCAGGACTTGCTAGCCATGCTCGAAAAGTTTGGTGTACCACTTGAAGGTCTACATACAGAGACGGGACCAGGTGTACTGGAAGCAGCTATCCAATGCAGTGAAACTCTTGAAGCTGCAGATAGAGCGACACTTTTTAAATCTGCCGTAAAAGAAATTGGAAAGAAACATGGGATCACTGCGAGTTTCATGGCCAAGCAGACAAAGGAGTTGCCAGGCTGTAGCGGACACGTGCATCAGAGTCTTTGGGATCTTGACAAAGAGAAAAACCTCTTCTATGATAAAGAAGATCAGCTTGGAATGAGCAAGCTGATGAAACATTTTCTTGCCGGTCAACTGTATTGTTTACCTGACATACTTCCACTGCTTGCACCAACTGTTAACAGCTATAAGCGGTTAACTGAAGGAGCGTGGGCGCCCACAACGTTGACTTGGGGGGTAGACAATCGCACCACAGCACTCCGTGTCATCGAAGGAGGACCTAAAGCTACACGTATTGAGCATCGTGTTGTCGGCTCGGATGTGAATCCCTATCTGGCTATTGCGGCATGTTTAGCAAGTGGACTGTATGGTATCAAACATGAACTGTCACTGGACAATACTCATACCGTTGGTAATGGTTATAAGGATCTCGAGCATGGGGTCTTGCCTAGAAATCTTTATGAGGCTACCAGCCGATTGGCTCAATCAGAACTAGCAGCTCAATTATTTGGAGAAAAGTTTGTTGACCATTTCTGCAAATCCAGAATGTGGGAATGGCGGCAGTTTTCTGAACAAGTAACCGATTGGGAAACAAAAAGATATTTTGAAATTATTTAACTGAAAGATGGATACAGAAAGAATTTATGGTTTTAATTTTCCGACACAGATTCGTTTTGGTGCAGGGGCTATCAATGAACTACCTGACTACTTATTGGCAAATGGTCTGAGTCGCCCTTTGTTGGTAACCGATCCCACTATTGCTCAATTGCCATTTTTTAAAGAAATTCAGCAGAAGCTGACAATTAAAGGGATTGATGTTATCGTCTTCCATGAGCTGCACAAAAATCCCGTAAAATCAAACGTACTCCTGGGTGGCGATGTCTTTAGGGGACAAAATAGAGATTCCATAATTGGCGTCGGTGGCGGGGCTGCACTGGACGTAGCTCGAGCAATTGCATTGCGTGCATATCATCACCTTGACCTGTTCGACTATGATGATTTGATTGGTGGAGATATTTATGTGACCAATGAAATACCACCTTTGATTGCGGTACCTACAACGGCGGGAACTGGAAGTGAGGTAGGGCGGAGCGCTATTATCTCCGAAGATGAAACCAAGAAGAAAAGGATTCTGTTTAGCCCCAAGTTGATGGCAAGGATAGTATTTGCTGATCCCTTACTTACGATGGATCTTCCGCCGTTTATTACTGCGGCGACAGGAATGGATGCACTTACGCATAATATGGAAGCTTATTTAGCCAAGGGATATCATCCGATGTGTGATGGGATAGCGCTTGAAGGAATGGCGATGGTGGCTGGTTCAATTGAAAAGGCAACCAAGGAATCCGATTTAGCGTCGCGCTCAAAAATGCTTTTGGCATCTTTGATGGGTGCTGTTGCCTTTCAGAAAGGATTGGGAGTCGTTCATAGCTTGGCACATCCGCTATCGTCGCTCCTTGATACCCATCATGGACTAGCCAACGCTGTGAATTTACCCTACGGAATGCAGTTTAACTATCCCGGTTTCGAAGATCGTTTCGAGCGCATGGCCATGGCTCTTGGCCTTGGTAACGACGCTGGAGATCGCGTAGTGGACTATCTATTTAACCTCAATGTACGATTGGGGCTGCCTACACAGCTATCAGCCATTGGTGTACAAAGGGAGCATTTAGAACCGCTATCACAATTGGCATCTGTTGATTTTTGCCATCCATCAAACCCTAAACCTGTTAGCACAGAAGATTTTCGAGCTATTTATGAGACCGCATACGGAGGAAAATAATATGATAAAAATTGGTATCAGTGCCTGTTTTTTTTATCCAGACACCGGAAGGGCGGTCTTTGGTCATAAGTCATTGAGTTATATGGAAAATGATATGGCCAGATGGATATGTAAAAAAGGTGTTCTTCCGGTACTATTGCCTGATCTTGAAAATACATTATTAGATGATATCTTAGCGGATATGGACGGTATAATTCTTCAGGGCGGGAGTGATATAGCGCCACAGCATTATGGGGAGGAACCGATAGGCCACTGGAGAGGGGATCCATATCGGGATCAATATGAGTTAAAAATATTGGATTACGCCATTAAGCATCATAAACCTGTTTTGGGTATCTGCAGAGGTTTTCAATTGATGAACGTTTATTTTGGAGGTACAATGTATCAGGATATTGCCAGCCAGTTGCCAGAAGCAGGGATTCATCGATCAGCAATTTTATATGATACGATCAATCATCCGATACATATTGAATCGGGAACACTTTTCGACAGGTTATATGGTCATGTCCTCAACCCATTAGTAAATACCGTCCATCATCAGGCGATTAAGGATCTCGGGCGCGACCTTGAGGTATATGCGCGTTCAGATGATGGATTTATTGAGGCATTTGGATATATTAAAGAAGCGCCCGGTAAGGTTATGGGGGTGCAATGGCATCCCGAGTTCTCTCCAACACAAGGAGGAATACTTTTAGATGAAGATTTGATTTTTAATGTTTTTATTGAACATGCAAGACAACATAGAAATTAGAAATCCCGCAACTGGCGTTGTAGAGGCGCTGTTGCCTTCCACGACAACCATTGAGTTGGACGCAATGATGAGGCTGTTAAAACATGGACAACGCGATTGGGTTAAAGTACCTTTACAAGATCGTCTGGATTGTATCCTGCGATTTGGACAATTGATATCGGCCAACAAGCAAGAGCTTGCGGAGATCCTTACCAAAGAAACGGGTAAACCAATTACACAATCGTACAATGAGATTGGCGGAGCACAAAATCGTATTGATCATCTTCAGCAGAATGCGGTAAAATGGCTTTCTGAAGAAGTTATAATAAGTGAAGGAGCTACTTTGGAAAACATCCGATATGAACCTCTTGGCGTGATTGCCAATATCTCCGCATGGAACTTTCCTTACAATGTTGGATTTAATGTTTTTCTGTATGCGTTAGTTGCGGGTAATGCGGTTCTATATAAACCATCTGAATTTGCGGCTTTGACGGGACGGCAGTTTGCAAAATACCTTTATCAAGCAGGCATTCCTGATAATGTATTCCAATGCGTTGTCGGTGGTGGGCAGATCGGTCAGCATATGCTATCATTGTCATTGGACGGTTATTTCTTTACTGGGTCCTATAAAACTGGATTGCATATAGCAACAACAGTAGCACATAAATTGGTTCCGGTACAGCTTGAACTAGGTGGAAAAGACCCGCTATATGTTGCAGAGGATGTGACAGATGTCAGGCGGGCTGCGATTTCGGCTGCTGAAGGAGCGTTCTACAATAATGGACAGAGCTGTTGTGCCGTCGAACGCATCTACGTTTCTGAAAAGATATACGATCAGTTTGTTGAGGCCTTTGTTGAAGAAGTCGCTTCCTATACTGTTGGTGACCCCATGGATGCGGATACTTTTATTGGCCCATTAACCCGTGCTGCACAGTTGAATATCCTTGCAGACCAAGTAATAGATGCGCTGGAAAAGGGAGCAAAACTTCGTTTAGGGGGACATTCGCTCGAAGGAAATGGATATTATTATGCCCCTACAGTTTTCGAAAATTGTAACCATAGCATGGCGCTCATGCTTGACGAGACCTTTGGCCCGTTGATTGGTATTCAGAAGGTATCTTCCGATGATGAAGCAACTAATTTGATGCAAGATACGAAATATGGCCTTACAGCGGCGGTATTCTCTTCAGATCGCGATAGAGCTATGCGTATACTCGAAAAAATGGATACAGGAACAGTATATTGGAATTGTTGTGATAGGGTAAGTCCTAATGTGCCTTGGTCAGGACGTCGAAACTCAGGATTGGGTTCGACTTTATCCACTCAAGGTATCCGCGCATTTGTTCAGCCCAAAGCCTACCATTTACGGCCCTAGTAACTTTATTTACCCAATTTATTTAGTCTATTACACAGCTGTTAATTAAAAGCAGGAGGAAAGTGATCTCGGATATATCAAACTTTGGTTCTTTTCTTAGTTTAAACCAATGGTATGAATTATAGTCCAATACATAGAAGTATGGGTAGGAGAGGGAAAGATTAGTTTTTAATTGAAAGGTCGGGTTTTAACGCTCGACCTTTTCTATTAGATAACATCATCGAAAGATCTTAACGTTAAAATGATTATAGCGGATCGGGCTTATCACAATTATTGATCCTAATTCAAAAACTAAAACATAAAATTTGCTGGAAAAAAGTTAATTTAGTGGCAAGCCTGAAAATTAGTGTCTAAATAATCAAATGTAAACAGTATGTCTGAGTCTGAAAAATATGAGAAGGAGAAACTAACCATTGATCTCCTTTGGGCTAATAAGTTTGGATTACTCATCCTGTTTCCAATAGTTGTTGTATTTGGTTTACCCTACTACTTAGTCTGGAGATCTGAACTGGATTTTAAAGGTATGCTTGGAGGGCTGGGCCTCTCTGGTAGTTTCTATGTTTTTGGTATTATTTTGCTTGGGATTGCTGTTCATGAACTGATCCATGGAATCGCTTGGGCTATTTTTGCAAAGAATGGATTCAAGTCTATGAAGTTTGGCGTAATGTGGAAACTGCTTACACCATACTGTCACTGTAAAGACGCCTTGAAAGTGAGAGAGTATATTATTGGAGCCATCGCACCTGCTATTTTACTTGGTATTCTCCCTGCCATTGTTGCTATCTTCAATGGAAGTATTAGTTTGTTGATCTTTGGTATGTTTTTCACGATGGCCGCATGTGGAGATTTTTTAATTATTAATCTGATTAGAAAGGAAAATTGGGATGACCTCGTGGAAGATCATCCTACAGAGGCTGGATGTTATATCTATAGGAAGATCAGTAATTAGTCACGATTATTCTTCGTCGTATTAGGATATCGGGACTGTTGCAGCTTCATTTCTTATTTTCCATATGCCTTGAGAATGACTTATCGGACCGCACCATTCAGATTAGGTTGTTAGTAACCAAGTCCTTTACTATCCTAGTTATTTTCTTGCCTGAAAAACCGTATAAATAATTGAAATTAATCAGACATGATTTGTTAAAAATCTTTATTTTTGTAATCTGTTATCTTTATCTAACATATCATCAGTGTCTTAACTAAGAAGACCGGCTCTAAAAAGAGTACAGGATACGTTGAAATCTTGTGATTTTTAACGTAAGGATGGTTATTCCCTTTTATTTTTTTAATCTTAAATAAACAGTTGGTTGTAAAATCGAATGTTTTCTCAATTTGTAATACGAACTGTATTATAAATTGATGATAATACCGCGTGTATCATGAGTAGTAAACAGTTAATAAGTAGAGATATCGAAATATTCTATACAAAAGCGTCCGAAGAAACCCGGCTTAACAAAGGAATGGGGGTATTTGAATTTGAGAGAATCAAATTACTTATCGAGAGGTTCATTTTGTCTTCTCCTTTGACCATAATTGATGTCGGCGGTGGCACGGGCAAATATTCTGAATGGCTGGCAAATAAAGGACATCGGGTTCATTTGGTTGAGCCTGTTTCGAAACATATAAAGCTGGCACAAAATAGAGCGCATAAACTAAGGAACAAATTTTCTGTTCATATGGGAGAATCCCGAAAATTGGAATTTCCTCATAATTATGCAGACTTGGTAATACTGCATGGGCCACTTTATCATCTTCAAGAGCAAGAAGACCGCAATTTGACAATTTGTGAAGCAAAAAGAGTATTGAAAAATGGAGGAATTATTCTGGGATTTGCCATAAACTATACCGCTTCTACCTTAGTTGGTCTTTTAAGTGGTTTAATCCATAAAGCCACTTTTTTTCAAATGTGTAAAGGTGAACTAACGAATGGTCGGCATAATCCACCCAGTGATTTTCCGTGGCTTCTCGCAGAAGCATTTTATCATAGATCCCAAGAGTTGAAAGAAGAGTTTGTAAACCAAGGATTGACCCATTTAGATACTTATGCAGTAGAGGGAATGGTCTGGTTGGATAAAGATTTTTTTGCTAATATGCTGGATAGCAAAAGACGAAAAACATTGCTGGAGCTTATACAGATTACCGAAAATGATAAGTCTCTTTTACCATTTAGTCCACACATGATGGTGGCAGTTCAAAAAACAGACAAATATGGAAAATAAGGCAAAATATTATCAGATCTTTGTAGAAGATAAAGGCAAACAAAATGAAGTTGACCTTGGTGAGCGGCTGGGATTTAACGAGGCTGAGACCATGAAGATAATAGCACAGCTGTTATTTGAGAATAGAATTGAATATATAATGGATCGGTGTTGTAATTATCGCCCAACGAAGAGAGGAGGAGAAAGAAGGGCAAGTGCTAATATTTATTAATATTCTTGAAGACTCTCGTAGCATTTTCTATTTTTGTTACAAACAGAGAAAAGATGAGCAACGAAGTAATAGGTTTGAAGCGAGTAGCGACATTATGTATATTGAGAAATAAAGATAAGTTTCTATTGCTAAGACGCCTAAAGGATCCCAATAAGGATATGTATGTTCCCGTTGGTGGGAAAATAGACCCATTTGAAAACCCTGATACTGCTGTCACACGTGAGGTTATGGAAGAAACAGGAATCCGGATCACTTCAAAACAGTTTTGTGGAATTTTAACCGAAACCTCTCCGTTAAATTACAATTGGATCAGCTATGTATATGTATCCGATGTCGAATTTGTAGAAGCACCTTATTGTAATGAAGGCGATTTGGAATGGGTATCAGCAAAAGATTTGGACTCTATTCCGACACCTCTAACTGATCTTTATATCTATGACTATGTGGCGAAGGAAAAGTTTTTTGCATTTAACGCGATCTATGATTCAGCCTTAATCTTAACAGAGCTATGGGAACAATATAGCAATACTAAGATCATATAGAACTTGTAAATTGAATAAGAAATAAAAATGATTGTCAATAAAAACGCTATTAAAGTCATTGCATTTGATGCTGATGATACTTTATGGGTAAACGAACCCTATTTTCAGAAAGCAGAACATGATTTTTGTACACTGTTGGAAAACTATCTTCCGCAGCATGCAATATCAAAAGAGCTATTTGAGACAGAGATGAACAACTTGTCGCTTTATGGATATGGCGTGAAAGGTTTCATTCTTTGTATGATAGAGACTGCTAGCCGTATTTCTGCTGGTCAACTACCTTTAAATATAGTAAACAAAATTATAGGTATTGGACAGGATCTACTAAAGATGCCGATTGAATTACTGGAGGGAGTTGAGGATACCTTGGCCCAGCTCAGTGCTCACTACAAATTGATTGTAGCCACGAAGGGTGATCTATTGGATCAAGAGAGAAAGTTGAAAAATTCAGGTCTTCAAAAATATTTTCACCATGTAGAGATTATGAGTAATAAGAAAAGCGAGGATTATGCAAAATTATTGAGTAAGATCGAATGCCGAGCTGAGAATTTCATCATGATTGGAAATTCAATTAATTCCGATATTCTACCAGTTTTAGAGATGGGTGCACAAGCGATACATGTTCCTTATCATGTTACTTGGACGCATGAGCAAGCTAGTGCAGAAATTAAACCCAGCAATTTTTTGCAGGTAGGCAGTTTAGATCAATTGCTACCAATCTTGCTTTAATAAAAAATGCGTATCTAGGTGCGCATTTTTTGCGATTATTCCACGTATGAAGTGGCATATACCCGTATGTGCCTGGCATAGCAAATCTATATTCACTCTCTGTCATATTTAATCCAGTATCTTAAATCAATTCGATAGCCTGATAACTCTTTGTATTTAAACAAGTTTACAAAAGGAACTTGTTTGAACTTGCTGTATCAGACATTGATTTTGTATTACAGCATTTATATTATCCGATTTTGTGATTAGGGATGCTGTTAAATTAAGCGAAAAACAATTAACTATTTTTTTTGTTATTCATAAATACAGTTAATGGCTCGCATGAAAACAATGACGAAATATCTATTTTTCCTTTTATCCATTTTTATTTTAGGCTGTAAGAGCAATCGGCAGATAGGAGATACTATCTATTTTGGCGGAAATATTATTACCATGGAAGAAGAGTTTCCCGAAGTAGAGGCCTTGGTATTAAAAGATGGTAAGATCATTTTCGTTGGTGGTCGAAAAGAAGCGGAGACCTATATTGGTGAGAATACATTACAGATTGATTTAAAGGGAAAAACCTTACTTCCGGGATTTATAGATGCACATGGACATATCACTTCAAGAGCCGGGATGGAAGAGGCAATAGACCTTTCTCCAGGCCCTTATGGAACTGTAAATTCCATTCCAGACCTTCAAAAGGCTTTAATAACTGTTATTCAGCAGACAAAAATGGGACCTACTGTGCCGATATTAGGAAACGGCTATGACGATGCCATTATGCAAGAACATCGTCATCCGACCCGTCAAGAATTGGATGCAGTCAGCAGGACAAATCCTATTATTGTGATTCATGCTTCTGGTCATGCAAGCGTTGTTAATAGTGCTATGCTTACTTTTTTAGGTATTTCCGAAGATATAGAGGACCCAGAGGGAGGTCATTACGGCCGGACCAAGGATAATCGATTAAACGGTAAATTGGAAGAGAATGCATCTTTTGCGGCTTTGGTGAAGTTAACGGAAATGATGCCCAACCCCATTCAAGCCAGAGGCGAACTAACTCAATCCCTTAAAGATTTTGTTAAGGCCCAAGACGAATGGCTTAGTTATGGACAAACGACGATCTGTGACGGACGTTCGATGGGGGTGAGTGTTGGGCTGTTGAAGGAAGCCGCCTCGAAAAACCTTTTAAAGGCAGATGTAATTTATTTTCCCGACTTTGAAGCAAATAAAGCAGATTGGGAATCCTTTAAACCCAATTACATGAAATACGAAAAGCGGTTGAAATTTGGCGGTTTTAAATTTTCAGATGACGGTTCTCCTCAAGGGAAAACGGCTTGGTTGACAGAGCCATATCTTGTTCCTCCAGAAGGCCAGTCGGCAGATTACAAGGGCTTTCCAATTTTTTCAGACGAAACCCTTTATAATGATTTGAAAACTGTGTTTTCAAATCATATTACGGCGCAGCTACACGTTAATGGCGATGCAGCAATTGATCAGGCAATTCGTGTGATCGGCAAATTGAAAATGGAGGGAATTTACAAGCCTGAGCTTAGGGTAACGTTAATACATGTGCAGAACAGCAGACCTGATCACATCGCCAAGATAAAAGAAATAGGTGTTATACCCTCGTATTTTTCATCACACGTGTATTTATGGGGAGATTGGCACTATGAAAGTGTTTTTGGACCCAAACGTGCTGCTTTTATTAGTCCAGCTCAGTCAGCAAAAAAAGCTGGAATACTATTTACGATCCATCATGATAGCCCTGTGACGCCTCCTGATCTAATGACCGGGGTATACGCTGCGGTTAATAGAACCACACGTACGGGGATGGTCTTGGGGCCAGATGAGCGTATTGATGTCAGGGATGCATTAAAAGCAATTACAATCAATGCTGCCTATCAGTATCAGGAAGAAAATGATAAAGGATCCTTAAAAAGAGGGAAACTCGCCGATCTGGTTATTTTGGATCAGAACCCTTTAACAATCCATCCAAAAAAATTAAGGGAAATCAAAGTAGTTGAAACGATCAAAGAAGGAAAGACAGTCTTTAAAAGAGAATGATCAACCTAACATCTTATCAATAAGAACGTTGTAATATTTGGGTGATCGATATCTGTTCATTTATGAGCACAGAAATATAATTGAAGAGTAAATGAATATTATCTTTTCGGCTCGTTCACAATCCATTCTGCGATAAGATATTGCTAAAAGATCTGACGTTCCGGGGGAATAATCTGAGCGGTTTCTAAACGCAAATCTAACGAAGGGCCAAACTAAAAACGTCGAAGAATTGTTGCGAAAAGTTTAAGAAATTGGAGTATATATCAGGCGTTTGACCATATATATAATATTTATGCTCATACAATGCTATTTTTCCGTCTTCGATTCATCTTAGCCAGCTTGACTTTGGGGCAATAGCCATCCTCTTTGCCATCTTTGCCGGAATTGGACCAGATAGCATCTTGCTACGGTACAACTCCTTCTGTCTTGCATTATAGTACGATGCATAACAGTTGGGGTCTACGTTATAGGAGGCGTCCAGCGTCACCAATTTCAAATTTCCGGTAAAAAAATGAGTTTTTATATGACCATAAATGGTGTCATTTGTTCTGGTAACTACATAGCTACAGGGCTCGGTCTGTTCCTGTGCATGCAGTGCTAAATTCATTATCAGAATTATAAATGAAATTATAAATCTAAAAAACATGTAGCGAATTGTTTTATGTTAAATTGTTTCAACAAATCTTCCCTCAACGAGTGGTACCGGTACGGAAACGACTGGGCTTGCAGTAATCACGGATCGGGAAAAAGGGGTTAAAATACAGGTCTCGATGCACTCATGCATTGCGTAGAAGCTTATATGCTCTTAAATAAGAAAGACCTATAAAATACTAAATTTCGGAAGGAGCAAATCCATAGTGTTTTTTAAATGCTGTAGAAAAATGTGAAGGGTTTTTGAATCCAACTTCGAGATAAGTATCATTCACTTTTTTGCGCTCCTCTTTCAATTTAATGTAGGCAGCTTCGAGACGCCTTTTAATTAGCCATTTCTGCGGACTTAAGTTGCTTATCTTTTTAAAATCTCTTTTGAATGTTGCTAAACTTCGACCAGTATAAAATGCGATCTGTTCCATCGTCAGTTCGTCCATATAGTTTTCGTTCAAAAACTCCAAGATATCAATTTTCCAAGGTTCAGCAAAATCGAATAAAATCGGGAAGAAGATCTCCGAGTTGTTTAATAAAGCATAGATACCTTCTTGCAGTTTAAGTTGGGCAACGCTGTCCGAAGGTTTTAATTTTTCATCAAAATAGGGGATTAATGACTGAAACAGACTGGTAACATCGGCTCTGATATCAATTTTATAGACATTCTTATCGGATAGTGATGCCTTTTTTGGTAAATTATTTTTGCTCAGTTTACTATAGAACTCCCGGAGCAATGCTCGATTGAAAGTAAGGGAAATGCCATTGTATAAATCCTCACCTTTACTGTTCTTATACATCAACAGCCGGTGGTTGCGACGAATAAATGCGCACTCACCAGCTTGTATAGTAATCTTTTTATCCCTATCTTCAATTACAAGTTCGCCAGAATATAGATACAGCAGTACATGCTCTGGCGTTGCATGGATACATTTTTTGCTATATTCGGAAAAACAAGAGAGGAAGATGCCTGAATAGTTAATAGTTTTCAATGTAGTGTTCTGATTCATTTTTATCTTTTGTTCGCGTAAAGGCCAGGCAAATGTAGTACATTCTAACTATAATTATCTTTCTCTAAAGCTCAAATTTTAATTTTCAAACGGTCACTGAGGACAAATGAAAAAGGTCATATTTCAACATATCAACTACTTGTGTTTTCTCCTTCTCTTTTTGTTTTTATCCAAGAGCAGTAAAGCACAGACGAAAAGTGTCGATTTAAATACATCAGTGTCTACATCAAATGAAGGGTCTTTCTTTTTTAATACGGATAAGAAAAATTGTATAAGACTCCCAATAGGGTATGCTGATATTTCTAAACAGCTAAACATTGACACTATGTTGTCCATACTTCAAAATCAATCTGGCAATCTTAATGCGTTAAAGTTTGATCAATTAATCGAAAAAAAAAGTATATCACTTCCCGAAGAATACGATGTAGCCTTTCCGTTCAATGAAAATACCCGTGTAGATCAAGACAAAGTTAGTATAGCCTCTGATTTTTTTATTTGCGGAGCGTATTCACTTCATTTTATGGCAGTCTATAATACCATCAGCTACGCCGAACCCTTTATCGAAAAAATGTATTTAATTTCGGTAAAGGACAATAAACCTGTCGCTATGAAGAGAATATACCTGCACCATGAAAGAGAAATGGGATTTGCAGATTATACATTGTTTTATATCGACAAAAAGTATAGAGTCTCGTTACAAGATTATGAATTTAATGAGGATCCTTTTAAACCAAAACCAATACATCACTATCAGATTTTAGCTAATGGAAAATTCTCCCGTTACTACTATCATAATGGTTTTTATAAAAGTGATGAAGAAGAGGGCTTGATCAAGAATCACAGTAAAGAAGGAAAATGGATAGAACTTAAAGTAAATCACTGTGTGGATTTGGAACAATATCCGGAATTTATAGATCGCTATATCTATTTAGAAGCAACTTATAAAGAGGGACTTCCTACTGGCAAATGGAAATACTACAAATTATTGCAGGAATATAATGAAGAAACGGGTGAACCGATAATCGATACAAGGAAAAAGGGACCGCTGATTTATACTGAATCTTACGAAAATGGAACATTGGAAAAGCGAGAGTTTAATGGGGATAATTCATAAAAATAAATTTATATGAGTACAATAATGCAATTATTTTAGAGAGTTAAGTATGGAAACAATCATTAGACAAGCACAAGAAGATGAAATCAGTCTATTAATAGAATTTGAGCAAGGAATTGTTGAAGCTGAACGATCTTTTGACAACACATTAAAGGACGGCACAATTCATTATTATGATCTTTTAGAACTGATCAAGTCGAGTGAAGCAGAAGTTCTCGTTGCAGTTAAAGACGATCAACTTGTCGGATCAGGGTATGCCAAGTTGCTGGATGCAAAGCCTTATCAGAAGTATGAAAAGTATGCCTATTTAGGTTTTATGTATGTTAAGCCTGCCTATCGGGGTCAAGGCATTAACAAATTGATTCTGCAGAAGTTGATAAACTGGGCTAAAAATAGAAATATTTCAGAAGTTAGGTTACAGGTTTATGATGAAAATACCATCGCAAAGAATGCCTATCAAAAAATCGGATTTAAACCCAATCTATTGGAAATGCGGATGGTAATTGATGGTTAATTAAGACGAAGATCTATGGCGATTATTCTGTTGACAAAATTAAAAAAGACTGCGTTTAAGGTTTTTCGAACACAGTCTTTCTCATAAGAACAGGATTTAGCTGTGGTTAACAGTTGTCTTTATTAGCTATCATGTTCAATCTCTTTAATGATTTCTTTGGCAGATTTGATTACGTTTTTATTTAATTGAATAATCATATCTGCTTGGGATGCAGCATTTGACAGGATTCCTTTTATTTTCGGGGAAGCATTAATTGCTTTGTAAATAATATCGGGATTCGTATTTGCATCCGGAATTGCTACTAATTCATCTGCAAGCTTAAAAACGAGTGAGTTGTAATAGGCTTGCCAATCGTCTTTTGCTGGAACTGTTGTTTGATAATATTCCAAAATTCCGGTTTTTAATTTTCGGTCTTTAATCAAACCAATTTTACCGCTAGAACGAAATCCTTCATAATTTCCTGTATTTCTAATCTTGAAAATAGGATTAAGATTCATTTTGATACGTTCATTAGGGTCAACTTTAGCCAAGCTGTCAATCTTTTTTTGGTTTAGATCCCCATAAAATTTACAACCTTTAGATGTATTGCCAAGGTAAGAATTTTGTTGTTCTAAGTCTTTGACGTCTTTTTCTAGATCAACTTTTAGGTCTTCCAAAAACTCTCTTACTTCTTGTTGTTCATGGCGATGTTCACTCCAACCGTGAAGCCAGATGGAAAGTGATACAGCAAAAACAATAATAAAAATCTCAATGGAAATTTCTTTCAATTTTTCAGTAAGGCTATGTTTTGGCTCCTTTGCGGTTTTGTAAATCTTCTTTGTGTGCTTAATGATCTCGTCTTGCATTTTACAGCTTAAGTTAATATAGAGGTGATTTTTTTACATATTGGTGCTGACGTACAAATATGCAAAAGTTTGGGAAAACACGCAAATTAATAACTTCTCAATTACATTTTTTCAAACTGAAATGCAACTTGCTAAATCTTTCGTTATACTTATCTAATAATGCATTAAAGTTGCAATGCAGTAAAATAGAAAAATTACTTATATTTATTTCTGTGTAAACAGCTGCAAATAAACCGTATACTATGAAAAGATACCTGAAATCGCTTTTATTACTGGTTTTTATACTGCCATTTTTCGTTCGTGGGCAAAAGGGGTATCGTATAAATGGGGAGATATCCCAATTGAAAGACGGTGCTAAAATATTCTTGATTTATGAAATAGAAGGCCGTTCTGTCGTTGATTCTGCTTTTTCACAAAATGGAAATTTTTCTTTTTCAGGAGAGGTGGATTATCCCATTTCCTCATCGCTATATCTCAACAAGAATCCTTTTGTAAATAGACCTGCCCGTAATGAACAGATGGATTTTTTTCGTTTTTATCTTGAACCTGGTAAGTTAGTGATGCGAGCAAAGGATTCACTGAAAAATATTGCTATCAGCGGATCTCAGGTTAACGTCGACCAAGAGATATTCAAAAAAATGCGTACCTCGGTCGATGATAAGTTTACAGCACTCAATAAAGAATTTTATGTACTTCCTACCAGTCAGCAGAATGACTCTAAAGTACGTGATGCATTTATTGATAGGGAGAAAGGTCTTATGGATGAACTTTACAGTGTTCATTTAGCATTTGCTCGTCAACATCCATCATCTTATCTAAGTTTAATCAGTTTATCATTTGTTGCTGGACAGGAGAAATTTACGAGAGAAGCTGCTGCCGTATATGTTGGTTTAGCCAAAAAGCTCAAAAAGTTTCCTTTAGCCAAAGAAATACCCATGCAACTGGAAGCTTCGGTCAGGACCAAAGTTGGAGAGATAGCACCCGATCTTGAACTGCGAACAGCAAATGGTAATTACATCAAGTTATCTGATTTCCGAGGAAAATATCTTTTAGTAGACTTTTGGGCTAGTTGGTGTGGACCGTGTCGTGAAGAAAATCCTAATCTTGTAGCACTCTACAATAAATACAAAGATTCGGGATTCGAAATCTTGGGGATATCATTGGACAAGGCAGCCCAGCGTGAACAGTGGATCAAAGCAATTGCGGATGATAAGCTCAATTGGCCACAGGCATCTGATTTAAAAGGCTGGGATAGCCAAGCCGCGAAACGCTATGGCATCAATTCTATTCCAGCAAGCTTTTTACTGGATCCCCAAGGAAAAATAGTAAACCGCAACCTTAGGGGAAAAGATCTAGCGGAAAAAGTACAGACTATCTTTCAGATAAAGAGTGATCCCAAATAGTCTATTTAATTGGATCTACTCTATTAATCGTCAAGTCTATAAATAAATTCCTCAATTTCAGCTTGTCGCGCATTTGCATAACCGCGATCTGTACCAACTTTAACAAAACCACAATGTTCCAACACTTTTTGTGATCCGAAGTTGTCAAAAGCTACACGACCATAGATAGGACGGTTTGTTTCGAGTGTAAGAAAGTTTTTCAGAGCTTTTGTCGCAACACCTTGTCCCCAGAATTTTCGATCAATCCAATAAGTGATCTCGGCATCACCTTCAATAACAAACTTTGCAATAGTTCCTGCGATTGTTCCATCAACCAGAATTGTCTGATTATTGATGCTTGGCTCAGTAAGAAATTTGCCGTATTTCTCAATGTAAGTTTTCTTATCCGAAGAACTTGTCGAGGTAAAAGCGGCGAGATGATTTGCTTGTTCATCAAGCTGAAACTCATAGTGTGTTTCTAAGTCAGCGAATACTGTCGGCCTAAGGGTAAGTTGAAAGTTGCCGTTATCCATGCGTTTGATATTAGATTCACAATCAAATATATTGATAAAAACGTAAAGGATTCATCAAATCATTGTGCCCATAAAGGAAGATAGGCCGAAACTTCGATTCCTGAAGCGGTATCTTGAAAGTTAAACACGGTTTCGGGTACAATATAATTATCACCTATATCGATCCCCTTAATGGAGGAAAAAAGATTCAGATGTCGTTTTACAGTTGGAATAATATGAATATAGGAACTTGCTATTTTTTCAGGACTAAGTACACTCTTACTATTTTGCATCCCTTTGGACCTTGCGTAGCATAATTGGATATTGTCGGTGTAAAAAAAGATCATTTCAATCCTATTTTCAGGAAACAACGCTTTGATATCTTGTAACATTTGAAGATGTGTTTTGTTCGCGATATCGACCTCTACCGCAAAATCCTCGTTATTATTTAGTAGTGCCAAAAGCTGTTCTTCAAATCGCCGATATCCATCTTTTACTCCTTGGGCTGTATATCTTTGAACAAAGAGCTTTGGATCAAGTATCTTGATCCCTTCGGGAATGAAATATGGTCCACAAGTACTTTTCCCAATATGGGGGGCGCCAGTTATCACATATATTTTGGCCATGATCAGATACTTTGAATTGTCCCATCTTTACGTTCCTCAACCAATTGCCCATCCTTACTGTAAACCAATGGCTGTTCGCGAGAAAACAAATAGGAACGAATACTCTTTTGCAATTCTTGTCTCCATTGAATCTTTTCATCCGCAGACATTGTAAATGGATCTTTCTTCATTTTTCCAATTTTGACAAGTTGTTCCTCCTTTATTATCCTTTTCATTTAAAACGTAATTTATTTTAGTCAGTAATATCACTTAAATATAAACATATATTAATATATTATAAAAAAATATTAATATAAAAAATCCTATGGATTTGGTAAATCTCTTTTAAAGTGACCATCAACACTGATTGGAAAAACTAACAGTTACCAAATGGAACTTTTACAAAGAATAGACATTGGAAAGAGAATTATATAATTATTCCAACAATGTCATTTCAAAAAAACAAGTGATCTTCCTGATTATTAATTTGTGATATCTATGTGAAGTCTAGATTTTTGCGATACTCCTATAAACTTCCGATCTTAGTTATCAACAGGACAGAAGTGGTGACAAAAAATAAATGGTGAACTTGCCATACGATTCAAGGAACAAAAAATCTATGAATGTTTATTTCTGTAGACAAAAAATCAAAATTAAAGCGTCGAAAAGAATGGGAAAACTAACTGATCATGAATTGGCAAAATTTATTTCAAAAAGAGTTACAGAATTGACTGAAGTAACAGGCTTGCCTCTAAAAGGCCTTGCAAGTTTTACTGGAATTTCCTATTCAACACTTAGAAGCGCAAAAAATGAATCATTATCACTTTCGCTCGATAGTTTTGCTCGGCTTTGTTCTCCTTTTTCAATTCACCTTTCCGATTTCTTCAATCCCGAGATCAAGTTGACTGTAGATGGGAATAGACTTCCAGAATTAGTCAAGTTTAAAGAGGCATTTTTAGACCGAGCTAATAGTTTTAAGTCATTTGAAATGTCGGTATCTCCGTCTCGGGGAATTAATGATGAACTTAGGAAGCAACGGGAATTTGTCGCTCGAATGATTTATACTTCTGATTACTTTCATACAGAGAAAACACTTAACCAAATGGTTCTCGATTTTGAAAGAGAGCATCAAATACAATTTAGCAAGGACCGTTTGACTGTATTACTTAAGAAATATATTGGACTCGAATTACTAGACAAAAAGGTTTTACCAAGAACAATCCGAAGACCAAATGATTTGCGTAGACCTTATCTTTATTTTAGGAAATCAATTCCGAATTTCTGATATACGTTTAGATGTGTAATAAGCCTATATCGATGTGATGCCTTGCAGATCAGTGTAACGTCAGGAGAGGCTTTTTTAATTACAGATGAAATGGAGAAACAGATGGCTTTTAACAGTTGCTTACTGAATAGTAATACATAGATTTAAATTGTGGAAGTGAAAGGCAAGTAGTAGATTATGGGGCAAGCTTTGGGTAGAAACCTGTAAATACTTTAATTTCTTTCCTAGGTCTTGATTTGATGAAGGGGATCTGAGAAACATAAGAAATTTTCAATATTTTTGAGCTATATAACCAAATAATTGAACAAATATACAAAAAGGTAAACATTTTTGATATGCAATTTTGAACGATCAATAGAACGTTTAAATTTTAAAATTAACATCATGGGTTTATCAAATTTGGGTATTTTTCATACCATTATCGGAATAGTTGCCATTATTTCAGCATTTCTTTCACTCTTTAAAAGTGGTAAAATAAATCTGGATGCGCTCACAGGTAAAGTTTATTTTTACTTCACATTGATTTCCTCGTTGACCGCTTTAGGCTTATCCAGTGTCAAAGGTATTAATCCAGGGCATGTATTGGCCTTAATGATTGTAATTTTTGTCTCTACAGCCTATTTTTTTAATGTGAGGAAGAAGGGTAAAAATGGTTATCGCCTCATCGAAAACTTTTTATTATCCTTCAGTTTTTTTCTATCATTAATTCCGACTGTTAACGAAACCCTTAGCCGGGTGCCAGTTGGTAATCCAATAGCATCAGGACCAAAAGATCCTATAATAGGTGTAAGTATCCTTATCATCCTTGTTTTGTTTATTATTGGTTCGATAATACAGTTTAAGAAGCAAAAAAGAGTAAACAGTCGTGACATAACACCTTAGAAATAGGGTGTAAATAGTAAGAAAAATGTTTGAATAATTTACGAATATTTAGATTGATAGCAAATTTTAACTACTTTACATCCATAAAATCAGGCGAATTTGTTTTATGGATGTATTATCTAAAGACGAGGATGTTTTTTTAGCACTGATCAGAAAGATACATCAGGATTATCTCGTATACAGCTCGTTTCGCTGGTAATAATGTTGGCAACATTTTGGTTAATATAATCGTTATTTTGAATGGTTACAAGCTATAAAAAATTTGATCTATTTGGGAAAACCGTTATTCAGAAGGTAGATTTTAATTCACCCTTTAAATTTGTTTTTCCTATTGCAGAACAGGCATGTTTTCTTTATATGCTAAAGGGACAGCTAGGATTTCAAAATGGAGATACTAAACAGAAGATAGAGGCACATCGTTCTCTATTGTTGAATTGCCTGGCCTCCGGCAAGCAGATACAACAATCAGGGATGGAAAGGGAAGGTGAGATTATTATCGTTAGCTTTCATCCAGACATACTGAAAATGGTATATGATCGGGAGATTCCTCCGGGTTTTAAGTCCGACGGCCAGGTAACTAATAAAAACAGCCATTTAATCAATAACGATTTTCTAATTCAAAAATATATTGAGGGCTTACTTTTTTACTTTGAAAACCCGTCTTTGGTAAACGATGAACTTTTGGTATTGAAATTGAAGGAAATTATCCTTTTACTAGCGCAGACTAAAGATGCAGAACATATCCAGGTTATTCTTTCACAGCTTTTCTCTTCAACAGCCTATTCCTTCAAACAGATTATTGAAGCCAATTTATTTCTACAATTGGGTATTGGAGAGCTTGCGCAGAAAACAAATCTGAGCATATCTTCTTTTAAACGGGAATTTAAAAAATTGTATAATGATTCACCAGCCAGTTATATTAAAACTAAGAAGCTCGAGAGAGCGGCAGAACTCCTCATCGCTTCCAGTACACGCATTACGAACATAGCATTTGATTGTGGATTTAACGACCTGGCAAATTTTACCAAAAGTTTTCACGAAAGATATAAGCAATCACCTACAAATTACCGGTTAAAGTTCAGAGGAGAATGATTTAACTTTAAATATCCCAATTCAGGTAAGTTGTAACAAAATCTCTGGAATGTGATGCCTGCTATTAACGTATTAAAAGCTGATTATTTTTAATGTGTATGTCGTTTTATTTAAGTTGGATACCTTTAGATTGCTTAATTATATATGCAGATTACACCGACCTATATTTAAAGTCAAATAAGTTGTAGATTCTGTAATAATAGTTGAATCAGTAAAATGTATCTGTTTTACCTGGAAATGTATCATTATTTTAGCTGATAAAGAAGCTATTTTTGTAGGAGCACAAATACTACATTGTAATGATGAATAAAATATTTAATATAAAAGAGTTTGCATTCTATCTTAATGTTACCAAGCCTAAGAATGAGGATCTCCTTATTATTAATTATGAACATGAGGATAACTTACGACTGCAATCCGATTCTGTTACCATAGATTTTTATTTGCTCGCTATAAAGCCTCCGTTGGACACACAAGTGTTTTATGACAGACAATTTGATTTAAGGGGGTAGGGAATATAATTCTGTGATTGATAATTTTTATAAAAATCTAAAGCAGTATTTTGCGAACAGTGATGGAATTGCAGGTCTCCCTTCTGTTGCATATTTTGCCAGAAAGCCAATCTTTCACCCAACTATTTTGGAGATTTGATCAAGCATTTTACGGGAGAATCACCGATCGAACATATCCATAATTTTGTTCTAAACCAGGCAAAAGACAAACTTAAAAACACTTCACTATCTATCAGTGAAATTTCGTATAGTTTGGGTTTTGATTACCCTAATTATTTTGCACGATTTTTCCGTAAGAAAACAGGTTTATCCCCAAAAGTATTTAGGGAAATGTAATTGTTAATATAATTCAGAGCAACCTAACAAGGTTGCTTTTTTTTTGCTCTAATTACAAATCAGTAAAATGTGTCCGTTTTCGAGTAATCTGTCTACGTTCCAAGTAGGAAGCTGTATTTAACTTTGTCTTATCAAAATAACAAGACGTTTAATTTAAAAAAGAAAATATCATGTCACAACAAAAGATCAGTATCAATAACGGAAACGGACAAGGAATTACCTTATCGGCTATTATTAATTTCCCTGAAGGGTTTGATGAAAATAAAAAATATCCAACCATTTTCAGTACCCA
The DNA here is from genome assembly GCF_033097525.1 of Sphingobacterium sp. UGAL515B_05. Classification (NCBI taxonomy): domain Bacteria; kingdom Pseudomonadati; phylum Bacteroidota; class Sphingobacteriia; order Sphingobacteriales; family Sphingobacteriaceae; genus Sphingobacterium; species Sphingobacterium sp. UGAL515B_05. Next base: position 4,900,643 of record NZ_CP109907.1, read on the forward strand.
TTCTATAGGAAGCTGTAAAGAGCAGACTTTGGGTAATGTATACGGACAGGCTCTCGCAGATGCAGGGTTTATCGTATTGGTTCCAGATGCTTCATTTCAAGGAGAAAGCGGTGGCGAACGTTGACTTATATTTAAATTCCAACAGCAAGTCTGAGGTTTCTAAACTAATTGCAGACCTAAAACTTGACGAAGAGAAAACTGAAAAAATAAGACAAATATTGAATGTAGTTTTGAGAGATGCCTTTTATTCAACTTTATTGGGTCTTGATGGAGAAGGTCAAATTGGCGAGCGACAAGAAAATTATAAAATTGAAGATGAAAATGGAAGGGAATTGACTGGTGGAGAAATCGGGAGTTTCGCTTGGGAGTATTTTTATAACAATAGAATGGAATTGGACAATTCAAGTGCTGACTTCATTGCTATATTAACTTACAAGACAACGGAACAAGGTGGACGAAAAACTGCAGCCAAAACTGGTTATCGCCCACAGATAAAATTTGACTTTGATGAAATGCACGCTTCTGGACAACAAATGTTTATTGATAGGAGTCTTGTTTTCCCTGGTGACACTGTTGAAGCTGTAATAAAAATTTCTTCTGTTGATTATTTCTCGAACCAGCTGACGGAAAAAATGAAATTTGAATTTAGAGAAGGGACTACTGTAATTGGCACGGGGATAATTAAACATGTAATTAATAACAGACTAAGAAAAAGCTCTTAGGCCAAATGAGTGGGGCGTATTGTCTTTTTGCGTTGTTTGATGATGCAAAGGACTTATAAAATTTTTGATGATAATAGCTCAAAATAGCTTAAGTGTGCTTTCCATGTCTTTTTTTTAAATAGGATAATAATAAAAAAACGGAAGGCTTAGCCTTCCATTTTTTATTCAAATCATTTGTCTCTTAACGATCTTCCAGCCAACTGAGGAACTGGGCGGTCTTTTCTTTGCCTATAAGCAGCTTATCGTCTGTGGGGACAGTCAATTTGACATATAGCTTCCTGGCGAAATAATGTTCAACCTCTTTAACGGCCGAAAAACTGATTAAATACTGTCTGTTCAGCCGAAAAAAATCTTTGCCAGATAATTGGGTAGCCAGCTGATCCAGGGATTGACTGAGATCAAAATGCTCACCCTTAAAAGTCACCATGGTCGGAGAGGTGTAGTTAATATAGATAAAAGCAATATCTTCTGTCTTCACCGTCATGTACTTATTGTTTTTGAACACGAGAAAGCTCTTCTTTTTATTGTCTTCGCCACTGATCTTCTGGATCAGTTCAACAAGATGATTTTCGGTGGTTTTCTGAAAGAAATTCTTGAAATTATCTACCTTTTCAAAAGCGTTTTTTAGGTCTGTTTCTGAGAAGGGTTTAAGTAGATAATCAATTCCGTTCTCTTTTATAGCCTCCATTGCGTATTCACCAAATGCTGTGCAAAAGATGACAGGACATACAACCTTTACCGTCTTGAATATATCAAAACTGATTCCGTCAGAAAGTTGTATATCCATAAAGATAAGATCCGGGCTGGCGCTGTCAGAGAGGTAATCTATAGCTCCTTCAACGCTCTGGATCTTTGCCATGATCTTAGACTCTGGACGAAGTTTCAATATCAGGTTCTCGAGGGAACGGGCAGCTTTAATCTCGTCCTCAATTATTAGTATGTTCATATATAATGGGAAGTTTTATAGTAAATGTTTCAGTATCCATTATGATAATGATCTCCTTTTCGGATAGATGAAGATAACGCTGGTTGATATTTTCAAGTCCTAAACCGGTAGAAGGTTCCGATATTTTCCTGGGCTGTATATTATTGCTGACAATAAGGTAATCACCTTCCTGCCCAATGGATATATGTAGGGGTTTCTCAAGTGAAACTATATTATGTTTAATGCAGTTCTCTACCAAGAGCTGCAATGTAAAAGGAGGAATAAAACTTCCATAAATTTCACGTCCTAGATTCATTGAAACAACTAAACCTTCCTCAAAACGTGCTTTTAATAGGTAAATATAGGAGTCCATAATCTGTAGCTCCTCTCCGAGTGGAAGTAGGTTCAGTTTGAGGCTGCCCAAAGTAAACCTGTAAAAATCAGCAAGCTTGATGATAAATTCCGCTGACTGAGTATCATTGCTTTCCACCATGTATTTTAACGTGTTGAGACTGTTGAACAGAAAATGTGGATTTACCTGCTGTTTTAAAAGCTCATACTGTGCTGCGAGATTCGCGGACATCGAACGCTCAAGTTCCCGCACCACCTGCTGGTTGAGATAAGTCTGGTATAGAAGATGTATAAACATATAGAAAGTCAGGTTGATGAGTACACCTCTGACCTCATACATCAGCATTTTAGGTCCAAAATTGAGATGTGAAAGGATGTAATACTGTATTGAGGAAAGTAGGAACATCAATACCAAACCAACTCCTAAACCTCTGAAAAGTTGAGGTGATATCACATTTTTGCTGCCCGTTTTCTTTGTATAGGCTGGTATCGAATAGATATTGTAGTACCAGATCAAAAGAGCAAAACCCGTGGTTACACCAAAGTCGGCAATACCCTCAGAAAGAATAAAATTATGGTCCACAATCTTTGGGATAGATGTTAGTATACCCAATGATATTGAACTGATCCAGATTAGTTTATGGGAAATATAGAAAGGTGTCTTCATACTTTGCTCACCGTTGTTAAGCTGATAATGTTTTATATAATTTGCTGGTATTTCGGGCTGTTTGAAATGCCAGCAAATTAGCGAAAAATGTTTTATATCTAAGTACCTGATACTTGTAATTTAAGTATTTAGATCTTTTGCTGTATAAATGACATGATTTATCCTATTAAATGAAAAATAGGTAACTGAAAGTATAGTAATGGCAACGCATGTATCGATTACGGAAGAAGGTCCAAGAACAGCAATTTTTGAGAAGAACGCAAAAATAATGTCAAAATACATACCTGCGAAAACCCATTCCTTAAGCCTTTTAAATCTATTCGGGATCAGTAATATGGTAACACCTAAAATTTTGAATACACCGAGAATGTATATAAAATGCGCTGGATAGCCTAATTTTTTTGTGATGTCCCATACTGCAGGGTTATGTGTCAGTTCAAAAAAGCCGCTGAGCCCAAACCATATTGATATCAGGATACTTCCTGTAAAATAAATCTTTTTGTATGTTGAATTTTTCATAATATTTTTTGTGATTAATTTCTTTATTATTTAGAGAGCGAGTCGGCCTCAATAATGGCATCCGCAAATTCTTTGGGAGCTTCCTGTGGTAGGTTGTGTCCGATCCCACCCGTCAGGTTATGGTGTTTGTACTTTCCTTTATATTTGGAAGCATAGTTTTCAGGGAGTGGAAACGCCGCACCGTTGGCATCACCTTCCAGCGTCACGGTCGGTACGGTGATATCCGGTGATTTGGCGAGCTTTGTTTCAAGTTCGTCGTACTGTTTCTCTCCGGGAGCCAGCCCCAACCGCCAGCGATAATTATGGATCACGATAGCAACATGGTCAGGATTTTCAAACGATTTGGCCGAGCGCTGATAGGTTTCTTCATCAAAAGAACATTTCGGGGAGGCTGTTTTCCAAATCAGTTTGTTAAAAGCCGCTGTATGTGCTTTGTAACCTTTGTAACCCCGCTCCGTTGAGAAATAGTACTGGTACCACCACAAGAATTCAGCAGCCGGTGGAAGTGGGATTTCATTTGCTTTGGGGCTTCCGATCAGATACCCGCTTACAGCTACCAGCGCAGAAACACGCTCCGGCCAGAGGGCAGCCATGATATCGGCAGTCCTGGCACCCCAGTCAAAGCCTCCAATAACAGCTTTATCTATTTTCAGGGCATCCATGAAGACGATGATATCGAGCGCCACAGCGGACTGCTGTCCGTTACGTACAGTCTTTGGCGAAATAAAGGTTGTTGTTCCATAACCCCGGAGATAGGGCACAAGTACCCAGTATCCTTTTGCTGCAAGTAATTCAGCGGATTTTTCAAAACTGTGAATATCGTATGGCCATCCATGGAGCAGTATAACGGGCTTCCCGGTTTTTGGACCGACCTCTGCGTAGCCTATATCAAGCAGTCCTGCCTTTATTTTTTTTGTATGCTGAAATGCGGAGTCTACGGTGTTGTCAGCCTGTACATGTTTATCCTGAGAAAGCTGTTGGGCGTGGACTAATGATGCACCTGCTGTGACAAGCAGGGATAACGAGAGGGTGAAAATCACCTTTTTGCCAAAATTTGCTATTGTATTCATTGGATCTGTTTTTTGTCGATTTTAAATTATTGAGTTGAAGCTATCATAGTGGAAAATTTACGGGATCAGTGTCCATTATGTCGGCAATACGCTGCCCTCTGGATTCCCCGGAGGGTATTTCACCATATTCTGTGGTATAGTCCAGTTTGCCATCGCCGCCGGCTTTTACCGTCTCTACACGCAAGAGTTCACCGTTTACTTTACTTCCAAAATATTGCGGATCTTCCAGCATTTTATAGGTAACAAGTTTGAGGGAAACGCGGTCGTGACTATGTCGGGCTCCTTCCAGGAGGGACAGGGCTTCCTTATTGCCGTATAATGCCGACATCGTCTGCCTGTCCGTATTAAAGGATGATGAGATAAATTTCAGTTCGCCGGATTCAAACATGAACCGTATTTTTCCATTCTCTTTATCTGATATGTTCTTGCTGCATGAGCCGAAGATTAAACTACATATAAATAGTACGGATAAGATCTTTTTCATTTTTGGACAGTTTTTAAGTATTGCTGCATCATTCTTTTGGAGTTCACTTTCGGCGGAACATTGAACAGGTAACCCGTCGATTCTGCGAGCTGCCTATGACAGCTGATACAGGACTGTTGAGCAAACAGTGCAGTCCTTCCGGTAGGTTTTAAATCTTGACCATTGAATTTCGCAAAACCCCAGCCTTCGGTTTCCTTATATGTTTTTCCGTCTTTTACCATGTACTGCATGTTCACGAAATCTCCGGGCACGATATCTCCATTGGATTTTCGGGTCTGTTTAAAAACCGCCTTGGCCACTGCACTGCCATCGGGCCAGGGGTGGAAGTTTTCCTTTTCGATAGCGCGGACTGCGATGTCATTTCCGTAAATAACGCGTATTGTATTGTCGATAAGCGTGCTCATCCCGATCACTTTCCAGTTCTTAAAATCGGCATTGTACGGGATTCCGTTCGGTGATACCGGGGCAAGGGCAGCTGTTATTTTTAGTACGTTCGCAATACCCTGATTTGCAGGTAGCAAACCATCTTTTGCGGATAGCGAAAGGGCATATTGTTTTATGGTCGCTACTTCAACAGCAGATAGTTTTGAGTCCGGATGTGTGAGCGCATAGGAAGGCAGGGGCATCTTACCCGCGTTTACCATATTGTAAATGGCATAAAATTTACCTTTCTGTTCCGCATCGGAGAGCTTATCCCACTCGGAAAAATTCATCACTTCCCGTGCACGGTCAATATCCCTGTTCACGATCCACGATACCGGGGCAATTTTATCAAAGAACGATAGCCGCTGCTCATTGGAATGGCAGTTGAAACAGGAACGTTCTAGGATAAGCTGGACCTGTTTAGGCACATTTCTGATATGTCCGGTTACGGCTTTTTGTTCAATGGTTCTATTGAAAAATTGAAGGACGATAAGACCGACCACAATGCAGATGGATATGGTGGGTATCAGTTGGATTCGCATTAGGAGTTTCATGATCTTTGCTCTTTTGTTATGTTAAAATTAAGGTAAAGTACTACCCTAGGGAAGCTCAAAACAGTTGGACCGGACATATTGAAGGTTGAATTCTTCTTTTGGATCCCCGAAGTGGACAATCTATTTCCTAAAGGTTTATGCTTGTGGCAGCTAGTATTCCTCCGGATTTCTTGTCCTGCTCGAAAGCGATGATTTCCCATGCATGACCGGTTTCCGGAAGTTTAAAAGAAAAACTGTCCTGGGCTTTAGTGCCCATGCTCTTTAGCTCGCGTACAACCTGCACATGGGAGAGGGCTTTTCCGGCGTTCTCTCCCGCAGATACCTGAGAGGAAGCGTGTTTTTGGACAAGAGCGACCAGGATGTCCGAATTTTTGGAGCTAGAGGATGATACATAAGCGATCTGGATATTTTTACCTTCGGCTTTCAATACTTTTAAAGCAAGGGTTTCAGTATGTTGTTCTAGCATCGCGGACTGGATGCCGCTGATGACTTTGCCTGTTTCCGATCCGACCATTTCCTGTTTGCCATTGATGACCATCTGGGGGGTATATAAGGTACTTACATTCATCCATGTGGCGTACTGTTTCTGTCTTTCGGTAAAACTGCTTTTGCTGAAGCGATCTTTCCATCCCTGATGATCCCAGTAATCGACATGAAAGGCCATGATATAAAGTTTTTTATTCAGATTATCCTTCTCAAGTTTTGCAATAAGCTCATCTGCGGAAGGGCAACTCCAGCAACCTTCTGAAGTAAAGAGCTCGACCACGGCGAAGCTTTTGTCTGAGTTGCTGCTTTTGATCTTTTGCAGTTTTTTATCATCATTGATACCCTTGAAGGCCATGATCAGGGCAATGATCAAAGGCAGGCTCAAAACGTATAGTATTTCTTTTATTGATTTCATGATCTAAATTTTTAAGCTGTTTATAGTTTGTTGTTAGTTGAAGATTTTTAGGGAGAAGCCGAAATCCTGTGGCGGAACACATACCTGATCGCTGCACTGCATAAACTGAATGGTTCCCCGGATTGTTCCATTTTTGCCCTTTAATCTGATCTTCTGACCGAACTCGACCTCATTTTCAAAATAGGTAACTGGCATGCCCAGAAGTTTATCAAACTTCAACAGTGGGCTGGGCTGGCTCACATTTCCCACCAATTGGTAAGATCTGTCAGGCTCGAATTTAAAATTCATCTTGATCGGGCTTTGGGGGCTGTTTCCCAGTGCATACATATGCCATCCAGGGGCGATCCTGGCCTTCATCCAGATTTCTCCTTCTTTGGGGGATTTCCTTTTAAGCGTGCATTCCCATGTCACCTGACCGGATAAGGTCTGTCCTTTTGAATGTGAGCAGAACATCATTAGAACGGTCACTACTAAAATTGCTAATCTGTTCATTTCTATATTTTTAATTGTTAAAACTTAAATTCTTTGTACAAATAGAGCGGAATTATGCTCTCGCTGCCACTGTAAACTGCTTGAAGTAGACGTTCTAAGCCCTGAAATGGACAGTTTGGAACATAAAGGAAAATCATCACAGTTGATCCCGTAGCGTTTTAAAAGCGTTCCTCATTTCCTGGGTGAAGAGCTCCGGCTGTTCCCATGCCGCAAAGTGCCCACCTTTTGGTGCGATATGATAATAGTATAAAGAAGGATAAGCCGCTCTCGACCAGCTTTCTGGTGCTTGATATATTTCATGCGGAAATACTGAAATAGCTACAGGAATTTTTATGCGCTTTGTTTGCTGATGTTCGGAACTGAAATTGTTGTTATTATTTTCCCAGTAAAAGCGGGACGAGGATGCTCCGGTATTGGTTAGCCAATACAAAGTTATATCGTCAAGGATCGCATCGCGGCTAATTACCTTTTCTGGCTGGAGGTTACTTTCTGACCACTCAGCGATCTTTTCGTATAAAAACGCTGCTAGTGCAGTTGGAGAATCAGAAAGCAAATAGCCTGTAGTTTGTGGCCTAGTCACCATCATCCCGCCATACGCTGCGTTTCTGCCAAAGAAAGCGCGCATTGAATTATAAGCCTTTGTTTCTTCTGGAGAAAGACTTGTCGGAGCGGGATCACCGGCGTTGATTGGTTTTACCAGGTCTGCAGGGATTGTGGCCGGCATGGTTAGGTGGATACCCAATAGCCCCGAAGGAGCCTGTCTGGCAAGCGCGTCGGAGATTACAGACCCATGGTCTCCACCTTGAGAAACATATTTTGTGTAGCCCAGGCGTTTTACCAAAATATCCCAGGCTTTGGCAACACGGTCAGGGTTCCAGCCAAGTTCTTTAGGGATTTCGGAAAATCCATATCCTGGAATTGCGGGGATGATAACATCAAAGGCATCTTCAGCTTTACCACCGTATTTGACGGGATCTGTCAGTGGGCCTATAGCATCAATAAATTCCAGGGGTGATCCTGGCCATCCATGTGTAAGGATAAGGGGTAAGGCACCTTTTTCCTTTGAACGCACGTGAATAAACTGTATGTCAAGTCCATCAATCTTGGTGACAAACTGTGGCAGCGCGTTCAGTTTGTTTTCAAGTTTATGCCAGTCATAGCCATTTCCCCAATAATTGATCAGTTCTTTTAACTGGGCTAGTTGTATGCCCTGTGATTCATCGTTTACCGTTTCGCTATCTGGAAACCGGGTCTCCGAAATACGTCGTTTCAGTTCATCAAGTTTATCCTGCGGAATATTGATTTTATAAGGTCTGATACCAGTTTCTGAGTTTACACTTTCCGTTTTTGCTATGGTGCGCTGTGCACTTGTAATTGAAGGAATACATAGTGCGCATGTCGCTACCATAAGGATTGTTGTTATTTTTGTCTTCATTTCTTTTTTGTTTTAGATTTTACAATCTGATTTCTTTTGTTGCAACAAATGTATGTGGGGCGGTGTGGGTGTTAAACGGAGAATAGGTTCAAGTGGACATATTCACAGGTGAGCTGGGAGTTTTAAAGCTCGAACAGGAAGTTCCATTTTTATAAATCGGATTGAAAGTAAGATATCGGCAGATAAAAGAACCGGCTATGAAGGATTTTGATAGAAAGCATTGTCCTGTAATCAACATAGAGGTACTTTTCTATCAAACTATATGAGTCGCGGAATTGACTAATTCACTTACAATATTGTCCGCTTCAACTGTTTTGGGTATGTACTGCGTTGAGGATCGTTTTAAGTTTGCTTCAGAATCATTAAAACAATAATAAAATGAAGACAACCAGAAAATTTACTATCGCAGGCGCCCTATGTTTAAGCCTTTTTTCCGCAGTATCAATTTCGTGTAGCAACGATAATGATTTACGAATAGGGCAGGAGACAACTATTGTAAATCACAAAAATGCTAAGACCAGCTTTATCAATGTGAAAGGAACAGATTTCGCTTACCGAAGTTGGGGTAAAGACGGAGGAATTCCGCTAGTATTACTACCTGGAACAGGTGGTTCTATGGATGATTGGGATCCTGTCGTGACCGACGGTCTAGCGAAAGAATACAAATTGATCATATTTGATAATAAAGGAGTGGCATCTTCCAAAGGAGCTACCCCCAATACTATCCAGGCAATGGCTAACGATGCCATCGATTTTATCAGAGCAATGAATTTAGGGAAGGTCAATATTATGGGATTTTCAATGGGCGGATTCGTGGCTCAAAGAATTGTTTTGACGGATCCCGAACTAGTTAATAAAATAATTTTAGCTGATAGTGGGCCTAAAGGAGCTATTGGTCTTGCCAATCTTCCAAATATAATTGCTGGAAGTGCCGGACTTAGCCCTGAAGATTCCTACTTAAAATTCGGATTTACCGATTCACAGTCAAGTATTGCGTCTGGAAAATCGTCTTATGCTAGAGTTCATCAACGGATAATTGATAGAGATCCAGTGCTTAGCGATGCCAGTACATCTGCTCAGTTTAGAGCTATACTAACCTGGGCACAGCCAGATCTCGAAGCACTTGATGAAATTAAGGCTATTAAAAAACCTGTTTTAATCGTACATGGTGATCAGGACCTTCCAATCTCTATTCAAAATGCCCATAATATGAAACAAAATTTAGAAAACTCTATTCTTTTAGAGTTTTCAGATTCAGGGCACGCTGCATTTTATCAAAATTATGATACTTTTTTGGCGAGGGCTGTCGCATTTCTTGCTCAATAGGTTATTTGGAATAAAAAATGATAAATAGCTAATAGTTCGTTTGAAACGCTTATTAAACAGCGGACTACAAAAGCTTGTTAGTTATTAATGGTCTTGATACTAAAAGTAAAGCACGATTCTTTAGGCACTTTACTTTTAGTATTTTATAGAACTTTCGTTTTTAATATTTTTAAAGAAGGATTATAATGGACAACACTTGGATTGTCCCTCGATACAGGATTCTGATCAGTCAAAATCAGATGAAATTCCCATCATTAAATAACAGGGGATATGTATAGCGATCTATATCTTATAACCTTTAACAATCCAATTTTTAAATCCATTCGTACCATAAGGTGGCTCAGGAAATGCGTCACGAACGGATTTCGGATTTACTGAAATATTTGAGGATGGAGAAATGATTACAACTACTATTTCAAAAGAAATTCGAACAGATTATTTAATTAAGCTATTAGAAGGTTTTGGATTTGAAAGGGTGACACAAATTGACTATAATTGCGAAAGGATAGTCGACTGCACAACAGGATAAACTAAAGCGTATGGTTTCTCAAACTTTACTGTTTTCTTTGAAATAGAAGGGGGGGCGTCAACCATATTTGGCTTTCGATTTGCTCATGGGTTTCTTTAGTGGAAATTTCAGTAGAAAAATTTGAATTGGTTAAGTTAGTCCAATATAGTTTAGGAGAAGAATGTGACTTGATTTTAATGAAAATATGTAATTGATGTGCGGATTTTTGAGATTTTACTCAATACAATTTGTCGAATTATTTGAAGTCAATTATTTCGGATAGATATGACGTTTAGATAGAAAAAATATTGGGCATTTTGTTATTTTATATAATATGGCGAGAGGAGATAAATTATATTTTCAAGCTCTCAAAGAAGCGAGCAAAAATACTGATATAGGAGATTCAAATGCACTTGAATTATTAAATAGAGCGATTGACAAGGGTAACAGTAAAGCGCAATATGCTTTAGCGACATGGTATCTATATGGGAAAACCGTCAAAAAAGATTATAAAGTAGCCGTTAAGCTGTTATTTGAATCATCCCTTCAGAACAATGAATTGGCCTGTTTTGATTTAGCCGTTTGTTATGAGAATGGTTTTGGCATAAAAAAGAATATGAAAAAAGCTTTCTTGTTTTATTCTAAGGCTATCTTACTTGGTGAGAGACAATCTATTTACGAAGTTGGCCGCTGTTATTATTATGGCATTGGAGTTAATAAAAACCTCGACCTGGCTAACATATATCTTGCTATAGCCAGTTTGCATGGCATAAAAACGTAACTGAGTTTAAATTTGATATGAATGCTGCAAATAATAATCAGATATAAATCATTTCTTTTGAGGAATTTGGTGTCGAATAAATAGGAAAGGTGGGAAGTTCTTATGTGAAGGAAGTTTTGGGTAATCTTGGGGTAAGGCCAAAATTTAAAGTTTCGCTTTGTATTCCGCGAAGCCAGTTGTTTTGACTTTTTTCTTAAATTTATTCAATTAATTGGCTTTGGCTTACTGTGTTGCTAAATTGAAATTTTCGCTTCAGTTTCTGCCAATGGCGCCAAGCCCCCAAACGTTTTAAGAAATGCGAAAATGACGACAATGATGAAAAGCGCAACACTTTTAATTTTCGGTTTGACTTTGGTATTTAGCCAAGTTTCTGGACAAACATTTAAGCAACAATTCAACGAACTTGTTTCTAAAAACGACACGTTAAGTCAACAACAGCTTTTAGACAAATGGGAAAAAGCAGACAGCAATGACCCTGAACTTTATATCGCTTATTTTAACTATTTTGTGAAAAAGAGTAATAAAGAAGTTGTAACTCTTGGACAAAACCCAAAGGGAACTGACGTTCTTCAGATTATGGATCAAGACAGTTCTAAAAAAGAGCCTGTTGCTTATATATATGGTGACACTTACTATGATCAAAACATTTTAAAAAAGGGTTTTGACTACATAGACAAAGGGCTTGCAAAACATCCGAACAGACTTGATATGCGTTTTGGTAAAATTTATTTGCTCGGACAAATTGAAGACTATGAAAAATTCACAGCTGAAATTATCAATACGATTGACTATTCTGATGTAAACAAAAACAAATGGACATGGGCAGACAACACCCCACTTGACGACCCCCAAAATTTTATGCTTAGTTCAATACAAGATTATCAACTTCAAATTTACAACACTGAAAATGACAGCTTGATTGAAAATATGAAACGAATTGCCGAAGCCGTTTTAAAATATTACCCTGAACATATAGAGAGTTTATCAAATATTTCAATCGTCTTTATGCTGCAAAAACAGTATGACAAAGCTCTTGACACTCTTTTGAAAGCCGAGAAACTAAAACCAAAGGACTACATTGTTTTGAGCAACATTGCACAAACATATAAACTAAAAGACGACGCAATAAATGCAATTAAATATTACGAACTGACAATCAAATACGGAGACGACCGAGCTAAAAACTACGCAAATGGACAAATCGAAGAACTTAAAAAGAAATAAAAGCACTTATATTCTCTGGCAGCAAAAATGAGACTGCGCATTATCATCAAATTAGTATTGCGTCACACGCAATAAGGCATCAATTGAATCAGTTGAATTTCTTCGTTTTCATTGAGCTCGTTTGGTTTCTTCTTTCTTTTAAATGATGTCGTTCTGGTTTCAGCATTTGGATAACCGCATTGTATTTCCCTCCGCGTTGGAACGAATATGTTTCAATATCGTCAAATGGGAAACCGTTTATAAAATAGGCAGAGGTTATTGAGTCGGCGTGTAAGCAATCTTTTGACATATAAAAATTCAATAATAGTTATATCCTAAACGTTCAAAAGATTCATCTTTTTGTATATAATTATTATATAACTAAGCAGCTAATTTACATATCTAATTTGTATCTTGATTCAACATGGTTAATCTGGTTATAAGGAAAGTACTGAACGATTATGTCTCTTTCATAAACGACCTCAAACTTCATTTATCTTCTAGGTGGAAATTTCAATTAATCAAAAATAATTTAAATTATGAAAAAGGTTCTCTTTAGTTTGGTTGTGTTAATATTGACATTGGTTATTTTTGATGCGAAGGGACAAACAAAAAAAGACAACAAATACGATTTTTTTGATACCGTTGTAAACAACCACAATCAAATATTCCAGGCTTCGGGTATCCCCTCGGCCGTCGAAATGGTGCTAAAGTATTGTAAAGCGGTGGATTTTAATTTTTATGACTTGCAGATTAAATGGCAAAATAGAACGGATGGTTCTTTCCATGAATTTGACAAAAAGGAATTATACGGAGTTACTTTTTCCCGGAAATTTAATTTACCGCGGGATGAAAGTTTTCCTATGGATAGTCTTTTTCAAACGATAGAAAATGAATTGAAATCTGGTAAAAAGGTAATCATCGCGCTTCAGGTGGAAACAGGTTGGTCCATTTTTGTCGTCTATAAACAAACTTTGGATGGTGAATTTGTTTCTTACAGCAAATATGGAAGCCATACAACGATACTTAGAAATACAAAAGAAATTGTGAAAAAGTCTAATGGTACAGAAATCATAACGTACAATATTCTGTCTTAATTTTGGGAAGATGCCAGCATTTCTTATTTTATAATCAAAAATAATTTAAATTATGAAAAAGGTCCTCTTTAGTTTAGTTGTGTTAATATTCACATCTTTTGTTTTTCATTCGAAGGCTCAAACACAAGAAAAAGATAATTTTGAGTTTTTTGACACTGTCATAAACAACCACAATCAACTCTTTCAAATGTCTTGTATCCCATCTGCTGTCGAAATGATTCTAAAGTATTATAAATTAGTGGATTTTGATTTTTACGGTTTACAAAACGAATGGAAGAACAAAACTGATGGCTCTTTTCGTGATTTTGACAATAAACAACTATACGGTATTACTTTTTCTCAATAATTTGTTTTGCCTCGGAATTCAACCTTTCCGATGGACAGCCTTTTCCAAACTATAGAAAACGAGTTGAAGTCTGGGAAAAAAGTGATTATCTCACTTCCAACAGACGGCAACTGGCATATGTTTGTTGTATGTAAACAAACTCTAGATGGAGACTTTGTATCATATAGCAAACTCGGAAGTCATACATTAATACTTAGAAATACAAAATACATTGTGAAAAAATCTAATGGTACGGAAATCATGACTTATCGCACTCCATCTGGTATGTAGCCTTTTTAAGATTTTAATCCAATGATTGCATTAGTGTTACATAGTGATTGCATAGCAGGTTATTGGTTTTATAACTCCAATGGGATCTTAGCATATCAGTTATTACTGTTTTGGAATAAATATAGTCCAACTAGCATAAGTTTTGATCAAACTTGTGAAGAGGGTCAAAACTTATTTTACACTAACGAGACTCATTTATACCGACCATGAACTGATGGTGAAAAGTAATGCCTATACAAATTTGGCGGTGATCGGTATTTGGGCGTTTATTTTCTTCTCTTCGGGACTCCATATACAACAGTTACAAGGAGAGCTATAAAATCCAATAAGTGGGTTTTAGAATTTAATGAAAATTCGGATGTAGAGAAAATAGTTAGAAAATATAATATTAATGGATAAATCAGATGAGGTATTTTGCTAGAAATTACTGAAGGCCGAATTGTCTAGTCTGGCCTTCCCAAATGAAATTCAACCATAACTACTAAACGCTAATATATTTTTTGAGTACTTCAAGAAGTTCTACCCGCCGTATCGGTTTGGGAAGAAAGTCATTCATTCCGGATTCAAGGCATTTTTCTTTTTCCCCCAGTACATTTCCAGCTGTAACGCCTATGATAGGTATATGTTGATATTCTGGCAACATTCTAATATGTTGTGTTGCCTCGATACCACTCATGATCGGCATTTGTACATCCATGATAATAAGGGAAAACTGCTTTTTCCTGCATTCTTCCAAAGCCTGTAAACCATTTGCCGCTTCCGTTAGAAGTATATTGGGAGCAAGAGACTTCATTAACTTATTGTTCAGGACCATATTCACTGGGTTATCATCAACCAAAAGTACATCTAATTCTCGCTCAAATGCATGCGATTCTTTCTTAGGCTGATCCTGAACTATTTCTATTGCTGTGCTTCGGTCTACCTTTTTAAGGGTTTTGTATAGATCATGTGATTTTATAGGCTTCAACAGCAAATGCGTATTTTCTATTTTCCTAACTGAAGTAAGTATATCCAGCTCTTCCGAAGAGGAAGAAAGTACTATAAATGGAGCAACCTCTTTTCGCTGATTTAACAAGCCTTTTATTTTATCTATTGTTTCCAATCCGGACATAATAGGCATATGATAGTCCATCAAAATCACATCGAACCGCTCACCTTTCAACATGATATCCAAGGCTTCCATTCCATTAGAAGCCAATGTGGATTTGATATTTTTATAGCTAAGCATGTGTTCAAGGATAATCCTGTTGCTTTCATTATCATCCACCACTAAGGCTGATTTAATAGTCGTTTCATCCTCTTCTTTCCATTCAGACATTTCGTAAGGAACCTCAAGGTCGAAGAAAAATACAGAACCGCTGCCCACTTCGCTGGTCAGTGACAAATGACTTCGCATATATCCCAAGATATTGTTGGAGATGGTTAGTCCCAGTCCGGTGCCGCCAAATCGTTTACTGATTGAACTGTTTTCTTGGGTAAAGGCATCAAAAATATATTTCTGTTTCTCAACAGGGATGCCGATTCCGGTATCTCTTACCGAGAATCGTAAGGCAATCGTATGATCATCCATGCGTAACTTCTCTACTTTTAGTTCGATCTCGCCCTTTTCTGTGAATTTCACGGCATTTCCTAACAGATTGATCAAGATCTGTTTTAACCTGATTTCATCAATGAAAAGTATTTTTGGAAGGCTCGGCTCAACGTTGAGAAGAAGTTCGATGTTTTTTTTCTGAGATTGATAAAGAATAACATTGATGACTTGGCTTAACATATCATATACATCACTTTTTTCAATCAAAAGTTCCATTTTTCCAGATTCTATTTTAGAAAAATCCAGTATATCATTGATGATGCTAAGTAGGTTTTCCCCTGATTCATTAATGTAATTCAGATATTGTGTCTGTGTTTCATTCAGCGGTGTCCGGAGGAGTAGGTCTGAAAAACCAATAACACCATTCAAGGGAGTGCGAATTTCATGACTCATATTAGCCAGAAATTCGGATTTTGCCCTGCTGGCTATATCTGCAATTTGCTTCGCATTTTTCAGTTCCTCGTTTATTTTTACGGCATTTGTGATATTCTGTATGGAAATAATTATACCTCCAATCTCATCTTTTGTAAGATACCAAGGTCCGACTTTAAGATCGTAATGTTGAATTTCTTCTTTTCCTTCCACCTTTAGTGCAAAATCCCCATCGATGTACGTTTCTCCCAAAAGCGCATTCCTGTATATCTTTTTTCTTTCTTCGGGAATATTAGGCGATATTGTAAACAGGTTATTGCCGATAAGGTCGACATTTTTCATACTAAATTCATCTCGCCACCTGCTGCTTACAGCAACGTAGTTAAGGGCTCTGTCAAACATCGCCAAAGGAATAGGAACATCTGTAGCACAGGACTGCATCATAGCTTCTTTCTGAGCAACTTCCAGAAACATTTTTTTGAAGGCATCAATGTTCTGGATAATTCCAAAAACCCTGTGACAAACTTCATTTTCAAATTCGGGAATCCCTTTTACTCTTACCCAGATGGTGACGCCGTCGTTACGCAGAAGTTGCAGCTCCTCATCGAATGGAATTCCTTGTTCTACTGCTCTTTTAAATAGAAATTCTATTCTCGCTCTGTTTTTTCCTTCGTAAAATCCAAGGGCATTTTCATAAGTTGGTTGGAAATTAATGTTAGTTTTATGAATTTCTCGCACACTTTGAGACCAGATGAGCTTTCCGGTCTTCATATTGACTTCCCAGCCTCCCACTTGGGCAACCGCGCTTGTTTCCTCAAGCATTTCCTTCGTGTAAAACAGATCTTTTTCCAACCTATCCCGGCGCATAATGTCCGATTTTAGTTGAATATAGACGAAAATGGTGACACCAATGGCCGCAACTGCAGAAAAGATGATGAATAGAACAGTCCGTTTAGTGGAGTTATTCAGATCTTCATTTTTTAGGGCAAGCTGAACTTCCTCGTGTTTTACAAATTCCTGAACGAGCATTCGACATTTATCCATGGCCATCTTGTTTTGAACAAGTTCTTCTGGGGTCATTAATATTCCCTTTGTACGATTATAAATCAACAAGACATATTCTTTCATCAACATGTCTGAGGTATGTAACAGTTCACGAAGGATATTAACCTGGAGTTTATCGTCAAGATTAAACCTATCTTTGTTAGCAACAAGCAGCGGATATTCATTCCTGCTTTTATTGAAGGGTTCAAGAAAATCTTTACGGCCGGTAAGCTGATATCCCCGATTGCCCGTTTCGGCATTTAACAGCGTGTTTAAAATATCTTTTATTAAACTGATAGACTCCTTCGTTTTTAAAAGACTTTTCCTGCTTTCCATCTGGTTATGTATGCTAATATAAGATGCTATAGAACCAGCAATCAGCAGTATTAAAGAAAGCATTACACCTATCCGTAGATTTCTTATTATTTTTTTTGGCATTGGTCGGTAGTTTACCGTTAAGATACTAAAAAAGTAGAATTGTCTCTCTAACCAGTCAGTAATATTTGATGGCTTTCATCAAATTTCTACGTGATGACCTATATTGGAGATCTCGAGTATTGGGGTCAAACGATTCTACTTTAACCCGCATGACACAGCAGTTCCTCTGCCGATGGTATTGATTATTTTTGTGTTTTATTATGGCATAACCGTTAAATCTTATTAATTCTAATTCTTCTTTTCCTTTAGGTAAGTTGTAATATTCCATTCGTACCAGCCATTTTCGTTTACCTCTGATGCTATCATGTCTTTTGGAATTTTCTCTGTGTAAACACAATGTATTCGTTCGGTCAAATCTGCATTAAAGAATTGTTCAATATTGTTAGTCATTTGCCGTTATTTTTATCGCTCTAAAAGTATCCTTTTGCATCGAATATGTAAAAAGAGTTTTTAGGTTGGCATTTAAGTTTAGCTCGAAGAGTCCAAAATAGGGCTGAAGATATTCTTCGTCCAAATTTTCAGATGAGACATGTCGTTCGTTGAGATTTTTGAGTTTGGATAATGAGGCTACTTACCTGTCTTCTAATATACTGGAACGACTAGCTATAACAACCATAATGATTCCGAAAATTGAAAATAGCATAAAAGAATACCTGAGGTCAAAAAAAAACGAAATAAATCCAATCGCAGGTGGTCCGATTAAAAACCTAAAAAGGCTATAGTTGATACTAGTGTAAGAGATATACTTGCATTAACCTTATTGTGTTTTCCTGTTACACCATATACCGTAGGAACACTGCATGAACCGCCGAGTCCAACCATCATAAATGCTAGGGTACATACAATTAAATTTGATGATAATACAGATAGGAGTAAACCCGATGCCATGGAGATACCAGACGTTTGTATAACTTTTTTTCTACCAAATCTAACAATGAGATAATCTCCTAAGAACCTTCCGGTAGCCATCATTAAAATAAAGGAGGTATAACCCAGAATAATTAATTGTTTAGGTGCCTTTACAATATCTTGAAAGTAAACCCCGCTCCAATCAAACATTGCGCCTTCAATAGCCATGTTCAAGAAACCTATTATGCCCAGTTGAACTAAAGTTTTATCAAGGTATTTGAAGATAGAACTGCTAAAAGTAAAAGTTGTAAAATAGAGCATTTGAAAAGTGAGCTATTTAATCATAATGTCAACTGGACCATTTATAACTTTAACAGAAACTATTCTATTCAAAGTATAATTGAGAATAAAAGCGGCTAGGGGTGGAATGAATTGATTCACATGGCTAGCTATGCAAAATCTACTAAAGATCTCGACAATTTGCTATTTATTTTTATGACAATGAGAAAAAAGGAATAATTTATATAGCGTATCTCACCGAGTGGTCCATATATTTTCCTTGATATACATTAATTAAATTTCTTAAACTAGATTATTGTTGAAAAGCATCCTTTTGATTGAACTTTGTGAGGTGAAAATTGTACATCTGTTCCGTAAAAAACTGTTTAATCTATTAATTTTCTTGATAGGTTGTTCAATTATAATCTCGGGGTAGCTTTTTTACTGTCAATGTTTAAATATTTAAAAAGATGAAAACACCGAAAGAAGTTATTGAGCTGTTTTTGGCCAATACAACCAATCCAGAGGTAATGAGGCCCATTATTAATCCTGATGCCACTTACATTTCATTAAATTTTGAGAATGCAGAATTACAGCGAATATTGCCGTGGACTGGAACTCATAAAGGAGCTCAAGCCTTTATAGACACATTTGCAGGAGTTAATGAATTTTGGACAATTCAGGCATTTGAAGTTCAGGATATATTTTCAGAGGATGAAAAAGTTGCAGTTTTTGGAACTTTTACCTATACATCGCGAACATTAAATAAGCAGATTACATCTCCTTTTTCTATCCTTGCAAAGGTTAAGGGGGAGAAAATCTATCATTTTATGTTTATGGAAGATACTTTTGCGACTGCTGGGAGTTTCAGAGTAACCGCTGCCGGTAAATTCCAGAGTAATCCAAATGAACCAGAATTTGAACTGTAATATTTCTGACCCCAAATAGGCTGTGCTCAAATGGGGGCTATTTGCTTCTTTTTAATGCAATAATCGCAATATCGCTTTATATCGTTTACTAAATAGTTTGTTTGTGACTATTTTGGTTAAGGAGATTACTCCACCTATTTTGAAGTGTCTGAATTAGATCAGACACTTCTTTTTTTATTATTTAAAGATTTGCGCTTTCAAGTTTGAACCGTGAAGATTAAATCGGACTCTTGAAGAGTTTCCCCATAGTCTGTCAGTGTACACTCTCCCATATTTTTATTAGGTGTAATATTTCCTGAGCCATCTTTTACCGATAGAGTTTTTTACCATATTTTGATATCTTACGGCTATCGTCTACAAAGCCCTAGTTTTTGTCTGATGGCCTAGCTTCGATCATCAGACTAAGTTCCTCAAAATCCGTCATCGCTTCAACGTCTTTTTTTCGTTGTGGATGTATTTATCGGATATGGAAATTGATTAACTTTTCCCGGCAATAGTATTTCTATTTGTTGCTTTCTCATTGTTTTTTTATACGTCAATGATAAGACTACTATTAAATCCATTGTGCGGTTCACTGATATAGCCGTAAGGACTGCATATAATTTCGGTGTTGCCGACTTTATAGTTTACAGAAGTATAATACTCATATTGCCTAGCACATAAATGATTGGTATATCCAATGAAAGTGATTTGGGCCAGCTGATCCCTTTTACACCTAGATCAGTATCTCCAGCCAATACAAGTATATCTGCTAAATTCAGATTGATATCGTTGTATCCAAATTCTCTATGTAGGTCGCTAACGATGTGGATTTTCATTATAGATTAAGTTAGTGAATTCAATGCCAGTCGTAATAGCAAAAACGACATTGTTTTGCTGTTGGAGTTCTGGCTAGCTTCCCACAATGGGGACAGTAATTAAAAAAAACTTCAGCAGCATGATCACGCATAATACGGGTTGCTGTATCTTCATTAAATTTCTCTAGGCCATTATTCAATAAACTTAGTGTATTTTCGTCTTTGGTAAGCCATCCGGCTTTAAAGTAAACTCTCTTTATTTTATCAATATCCACATTTTGATCTATCTTTAAAAGTGAATGTGCATGTTTATAAGCGAGTTTTTCTTTTGGAGACATCAAATGAAGGTAATAGTTTATGATGTAATCTTGTTTTTCTTTTTCCATGACTATAATGGCTAAGTTTTCTTTTTCCAATTTGAAAAAACACAATTGACAACCGTTACTAGGGTGGTTAAGAAACAAATAATTAATGAGTAAAACAGCACACCTAACGATGCTCCACCTTGAAAATTAGTAGGGTCTACATATAAAAAAATATTAAGTACAAGGCTAATAGTCATTATGAATATCAGTCGAACTTTTTCTCCTTTGTCAGCTCCTAAAATTCGATATATTATATAGCAAAATGGGAGAATGTATATTGCATATAGCATTGTAAATTCATGATCTGTTGGAAACATAATAACTATTATTTAGCCTTTTTTAGCATATTCTAATATTGTCTAACACGCCTAATTTCTTTCTAAAAGTACTTTTCTGTATTGGTTTCAGCAACTTGTAAATCAAATCCATGCTCAAACTCACAGTTATAAAAAATAGGAGCTCTGAGCTTCAGTTTCTTGAAGAGATCTTTTAAAAACTCCCTATATTCTTGTATGGTTGTTTGCACAGTAGAGATTTAAATAGAAAAATACTAAAAATGATTTAAATAGACTTATCTTGATTCCTCCAATATCTTTTGTCCATTTGTCGGACATTTTCAACATTTCTAAATTTCTTTAAATAAGAAGCCAAAAGGAGTAACTCATCATCGTCAGCATTTCCTGTGAATTCAGTTATTTGGATTGCATTACCATAGTTCAACATTGATTTGTCAGCAGTATCATCTATTATAAGCGTTCTTTCCAATAAGAAGCCCTTTCGTTTCACTTTGGACAGCCTTTTAACGTAATAGTATTCATCTGTTACAATTTTCCGCTTTCTTGTTGTGCGGGATCTTCCCCAGATAAACTCAAAATCAATAGTGGCTGGTTTGATTTTATCAACAAGTTCTTGCACGTAAGCATCATCGGCAGAGCTCCAAATGGCCATTTTAAATTCTTCAGCTATCTCTGATAAAAAATAGTCTAAATTTGGACGGATATATACATAATACGGCCCTGCAACAAAGTCTTCCTGCTTTATCAGCTTATCTTTTGTAGCGTAAAGCAATGTCTCGTCTAGATCCAATACTAAAAGAGTATTCTTCATATTATTCATATAGGTTCATTTATGGGAAGTATTTCAGTTTTAATAATCTTTCATTTTACTTAAGACATTATTGTAAGTACCCTATTTTTCCAAATTTTACCAAAACCAAAAGAGAATAGCAGGAGTTTTTCTTCATTTATTAAAACGAAGTTGATAGGTCTTCATTGCGAATTTAGTAAGTTTTTTTCTAAATGAAAATGTTAATATTATCTTCAATTACGTTTAGGTAAATCTTCCATTTGCTTGCTGAATTGTGATTGATGACATTCTCCATGCTGTGTAGCCCAGACTGCCATTTCACGAAGTACAGGATATAAATCTTTCCCAGCTTTTGATAATTCATAGGTAACATGGGGCGGGACAACTGGTCTGGATTTCCTGATTACCAACCCATCGTTCTCCAGTTGTTTCAACTGTTGGATCAGGACTTTTTCTGTAATGGTATCAATCGACCTTTTAAGCTCACTGTATCTCTTTGTACCAGACAAAAGATTAAACATAATGATCGGCTTCCAATAGCCGCCAATTTTTTCCATCACAAAAGTTACTGGACATAATACATGTGCATTTTCCTTATTTTCCTGTATAACGGAGGTCTTCTTTATTGGTGTCATTTTATACCTACTAAGGGGTTAGTACTTGTACAAAAGTATGTATTAATATAGATTTGTACAATAGATTTAAATTATTGAAAATATGAAGATTACAGTTACTGGGTCGCTAGGGAACATAAGTGAAATTCTAACAGAAAAATTAGTTGGAGTAGGACATAATGTCTCCGTTATTACATCACAAGAAGAAAGTGTAGAGCAAATCCAAAAACTTGGTGCCACAGCGGTTGTGGGAAAACTGGATGATGATAGGTTTATTGGCTGGGCATTCAAAAATGCAGATGCAGTCTATACGATGATCCCGCCAAGTTATAAGACAGCTAGAGAAATCATAAAAGTTGGATCAGGATATGTTCGAGCCATTATTGAAAACAATATTCCTTATGTAGTAAACTTAAGTGGCATTGATGTACATCTTGTGGATGGACCGGGGCCTGCTAGAGTCAACTTCCAAAACGAAAAAGAGTTTAATTCAATTCAAGGAACAAATGTATTACATCTACGCCCCGGATTGTTTTATTCTAATTTTTATGGAGCAGCTGATATGATTCGACAACAGCATATTATTGGAAATAATTTTGGTGGAAAAATTATTTTGGCTCTTTCTCATTCCCATGATATTGCGCAAGTAATATTTGAAGCTTTACATAACAATAATTTCAGTGGAAAATCCAGTGCCTACGCAGTGAGTGCCGAAATTACAGGATATGAAATTACCAACATATTGGGAAGGGGTACAAAATTTCCTGATCTGAAATGGATTGAATTTCCAGATCAAGTGTTGTCTGAAAATCTGCTCAAGCAGGGAAAGACCCCAGAAATGGCACATACTTATAACTTAGACATGGGGATCACTTTAAGGAATGGTGGGTTATTGAAAGATTATTTCAAAGAAAAACAAGGAATTCTTGCTGGAGCTTCAAGCTTTGAAAAGTTTGCCGAAGAGTTTACAGAAATTTTATTTTAATGTCAGAGTCTACTTTTTAGCAGACTTGGTGCAAACCCAAACTGCTTCTTAAACGCAGATGAAAAATGAGAAAGGTTTTCAAATCCTACCTCATAGCAAACTTCCAGTGGTTTTTTTTTCTTTTCGGTAAGCTGATAATAGGCAAGTTCCAAACGTTTATGCGTTAACCATCGTTGTGGAGTCATGGTAAATGCTTTTTTGAAATCCCGCTTAAACGTTGTGAGACTTCTGCCGGTGAGATAAGCAAACTTTTCCAATGGGAGATTAAACATAAAGTTTTTCTCCATATAATCTGCAAGATTGATCTTTCCGGGCTCCTCAAAATTAGCAAGTATATGATCGATCCTTTTATCCATTGTTCTGAGGATGCAAATGGCTTCTGTAATTTTAATCGCGGCAATATCCTCTGGGATATCTTTCATGTCAAAATAAGGAATAAGCGATGCTAAACAACTTTCCAGAAGAGGATGGTTATTAAAACAAAAAATTCTTGCTGAACTTTGCGGTTCGGAATCTATATTCTTGTCTGCATAAAAATTTTTTAATGTTTCTAATGATAAATGCATAACTACCGTTTTGTGAGGTTCACCGTCTTTGGGGTAATTAATGATAGTGGCCAACTGGTTTCTGGGAATCAGAAAAATATCCCCTTTTCCAAATAAATAGGTAGCATCGGCCTGTACAATCTTGGTTTCTCCGGAAAGAAACCATACCAACATATGCTGGTCAAACATAATGTCCGATTTGAAAAATTGGTCTTTATAGCTGGACAGCTTTATATCTTCGGTTATGTATCGGGCTTGGTATTCCATGATTTTTGCTTTTTTATGAAAGAAATCAATAAGATAAAGATAAGAAATAACATAATTTACGTTGTTTAAAAGTTCATTGTTAAAAATAGAAGAGGCACAATGGCTATCTTGCACCTCTTTTATGCTTGAAATTAATTCTAGATAGGTTGTCCGCCATCCACCAAAAAGTTGGCTCCGGTCAGAAAACTTGCATTTTCACTTGTTAAATAGTGAATCATATCTGCGACTTCTTCTGCTTTTCCATTCTTCTCCTTGGGATGCTTTGTATCAGATGGCTTTTCAGCTCGTCATTTAAACCGATTTTTTCCATGATTTCTGTGGCTATCGGTCCCGGACTTACGGTATTAATGCGTATTTTTTTTGAGGCCAGTACAAGGGCTGCTATTTTTACAAGGGCATAATATCAGCGCCGTTCTCTTTTAGTTTTTTAGCTGTGGCATAGCCAATACCGCTATTACCACCTGTTATTAACGCTACTTTATCTTTTAAATTTTTCATTTTTTTATATTTTAAACGACGGACGCAATACGTTAAATAAAACATTTAATGGGTAGATTTAACCGGATTTATGGATTGAAACGGATACCTGTCATCTCTTCAGTGAGTTTCCAAAGTCTTTTGGCATTGGTTTCGTCCAGTGAATAGCGATGTACCCCTTTTTGCGCGGTAATATCTGATGAGACTACCGCTATATCTCCGTCTTCGCAATAAACGCCGCCAATATGATCAAGTAGAGGACTTGTGGCGCACCATACTGTTGTGGCAGCTCCCTGTGGGATCGTCTTTAGCGATGCGGCCACTTCAGGTAACATGTTGCCGTTTGCATCCACAAAACCCATTTTTTGGAATAGCTCCAACGGGGCTTCTCTGCCTAATTCTGTTCCGCCGATAGAGCCGGGATGAACCGCATAGCTTCTGATATGGGAAGATTGTCCTCGCACGTCCAATTCCATTGAAAAAAGATTGACAGCGGTCTTGGATTGTCCATAACCCTGTAAAGTTTCATATTCACTGTACAGGAAATTAGGATCATCAAAATTGAAAGGTGCGAAATGATGACCATGAGAGGAAACATTAATTACTCGTGCTCCGTTGGCTTTTTTAAGAGATGGCCATAATCTGGAGGTGAGCTGGAACAACGCTAAATAATTAGTGGGGCTAGCTGTGACTCTATACCTCGTTCATCTCTACGCAAAGGAACCCACATAATACCTGCATTGTTAATAAGTAAATGTAAAGGTCTTCCTGAAGCGGTAAAATTTTTTGCGAAGGCATCAATAGAGGCGGGTGACATTAGATCCATTGCTGCTATTTCAACATTGGCCATTCTTTCCAGATTCTTTTTTGCTTTGTCGACATCGCGTGCAGCGACAATTACGGTGGCTCCGGCTGCTGCGAGTACTCTCGTAGTTTCCAGCCCAATTCCGGTATTGCCGCCCGTTACGATGGCTGTTTTTCCAGTAAGATCGATGTTTTGAATCACATCTTTGGCCGTTGATCTTGCATTGAAGCCTGAACCTATAGGTTGTTGTTGCGCTCCCTGATAATTATTCTTTTCCATTTTGAATACGTTTGATAGCTATTACTGATACAAAATTAGGAAGGATTAATATTTCCTGTTTTGTTCAAAAGGCCAAATTAACTTTGTCCAAAAGGGCAAGGGATTTTGATCAGGATATAAGCGGAAAAAAGGCAGGGTTGTGAATATCCTGCCTTTTATTCTAATATTTTGTGCTGAGTGTACATTACTCCCAAGCCATGACCCGATTATTACTATTACAGCAATGCTAACGAATACAGCGAGGCTTATGATTAATTTTTTGATAAGATCAGTTTTAATGATTAGAAAGTTGAGAATTCATACCCATATATACATCCCTGATTGCTGCGAGCCACATTTTAACGACTTCAGGACTGGCCCGGTCAGCTTTATCAAAAAAGAAGTGCTCTTTGACCTGAAAACCACAGTAAGTATAGATACCTTTATCAGAAGTCAGTATTAATGCTTTATCCATACCGACAGAGGCATATTCTTCATTGGATTTTCCGTGTGTATTGAGAATTATTGCCTCTTTTCCGGCTAATAATCCTTTTTGAATTCCCTGATCATAGCGGTAGGCAAATCCATAGCTGAATACTCTGTCGATATACCCTTTCATAATGGCTGGCATGCCGGTCCACCAAATCGGATAGATAAAGGTGACCGTATCTGCCCAAGAAATATATTCCTGTTCTCGTCTGATAAGTTCATTAACGTAGCCTTTTCGTTGCCCGTTTATATCTTCCAGAGATAATACCGGATCAAATCCTAGGTGGTACAGGTCTCTGGTAATTACTTTATGCTTCTGTTGTTTTATAACGTTTTCAATAGCTTGTTTAAATTGAGCATTCAGACTTTCCTGATTGGGGTGGGCGTAAATAATAAGGTGTTTCATATTGTTACTTTTAATTGATTGAACACTACAAAAGTAAGATAGGGAACAGCTGAAAAATTGTAAGAAAACGAAACCGGTTATTCACCAGCCCGACAAATATCCCGCTGGAATTTTAGGTAATTCTTAGGCGAAAGATTAATGAAATGTTTAAAGTCGTGAATAAGCTGGCTTTGATCATAATAACCACATTGGTCAATAATTTCAAACCAGTTGACTTTTTCCTTAGAAAGATCTGTCTTCTGAATCAATTCAATGGCTTTAGAAAAACGATGATATCGGTTCACCTCCTTTGCACTGAAGCCAAAGTGCCTTTTATGGATCAATTGGATGTTTCTTTCGGTCTGTTTAGTTTCTTCAGCAATGGATTTGATGGAGTTCATAGTATCCGATCTGAAGTTAGCCAAGAGGTGAGAAGTGGTATTTTGCTGATTGAGATAGGATTTGCAGAAGTTAAGAATATGGTCTACCTTTTCTTCTGTGGAATCAATACTATTTAATTGAAACCATAAATGGGTAAAACAATTTTCTTCCATTACTTCATCGGGATGAACAGGTAAATGATTAGATAATAATGCTCTGCCAAAAAAGCGATAAAATGCATCACCCTTGAAATTTGCAACTAAGATATTGGAATCGGGGGGAAGGCTGTATTCAAATGCTGATTTAATAGGGCCCAAAACAATACATTTGTCAACTTCAATTTTTGTTTTTTGCTTGGAAACCAAAAATGCCTGAGTTCCAAAATTAAAAACCATAATGGTTTGAAAAGAAGGGAGAAGGGTTTTGGTTATGGTATGTTCAGACTTGTTTTCAGCATAATAGAAATGAGAGAATACTGCTTCAAACTCTTTGCGAGCAGAAATCTTGTAGCTAAGATATGTATCTTCCTTTGGTTTCATTTATAGCTACCAATGTAAGAAATATTAATCTCTTTGATCCATCTATTATTCTTTCTTGAGAGAACAGGGGATTTAGGTCAATTACAAAAATTGACCTTTTTTGTATTACATAACTTGATTATTGTTATTCCACTTTTTTAGTAAGATATCCAATTTGTACAAGTCCTGACGGATAAGCGACTATATTTTTGAACAAAAGATTTTGCTCAAGAAATCCTTCCTTAAAAAGCCGTAGCGCAGGGAGAAGAGTGTGAATTTGGGACATCTTTTGATCATTTTATTGCCCCTGATGACTAAATATTGCTAAAACGAAAATTGTATTTTATATATACGGTCTAAGTATTGTTGCTTTAACAAGTGATAATACTTATTCTTTTATGTTAGATACTCTCTTAACTAAAAGTCGATATTGCACGATTACGAATTTCTTCGACGTTCAATCCAGCCTCTTTCAGTTTTTCTGATGCCTGTTTCTCTATAAGATCCTTTAATAGAATAAAGGTCTGATCGAATTGTACATGTTTACCAATTACAAAAGACAAGTCATACTCAATTTCTTCCCAAGTGGATATATCAGCGTGGTTATGCTGTAGCTGCACTTCCAATTTATCAATAGCATTGGCTACTTTTGCTTCAAAGGTCTTTTTCTTCTCAAATTCATAGAAAAGATCATATATCTCTAGGTCACTGCTGGTTGCAAGCATATCTCTAATATTAAGGATAGCCTTTTCTTCATTTTGTTGTTTAATGTTCTTGATTTCTGGATCGCGAATCTGATCTAAAACAGATACATCACCAGCTTCTGCCTCCACAAGATCATGAATAATGATCATCTTTAGCAAACGAGCAAGATCAACCTTCTCATCTAAAAGTGGCTCAATTAATATAGCCATCAGAGACATCCGCCATGTATGTTCGGCAACACTTTCCTGGCGCCCATTGGACAACCAACTATGTCGCAATTCAAATTTTAATTTTTCAGCCAACTTCAAGACATCCATTATTGCTGATAATTGATCAAACTTTATTTGATTATTCATATTAATTATTAATGCAACTCGATTCTTCCTGATATTAATTATAAATATCGGTACTAATTTAGCGTTTTCTATGCTTGAACGATGTGATTTTTTCGCTGAAAATACAATCTAATCCGATAAAAAGCAGAGACCAATACGGCAAGGTATTGATATCGCGCAGACCTTGTTAAAGCTCCATGAAACCTTCCTAAACAGGGTAAGGTTACCTTTATCGAGCAAATGACTTACGAACCGAGAAAATCCTATTTTATTAATGTATAGCTCACTAGCTAATTTACATATCTATTTTGTATCTTGATATAAAATGATTATTCTAATTATCAGAAAGATATTAAATGATTATGTTGCTTTTATTGATGACTTCAAATATCAGTTTTCTCCAAATATGGAAGAATTTGAACAAAAGAGCAGCAGGAATCGTTCGGGGCATATTGGTGACTTCAAATATCAGTTTCACGGTGCGGGATGCCGTTTAGAGAAAGATGGTGTTATATGTGAATTTGATTTTATGCCAATCAATGAATATCCTATAAAGTTTTCTTTATGGAAAATGCGTGAATTTATTTTGACCAATAAAGCATATGGAATAGTTAAATTGGGGGAGTCGGAATTAAATGAGGTGCTACATACCTTGGTTGAAGATGGCACTCTTGTCAAATTGGTATTGGATGGCATGGTTTGGGAAGTATACCAGATTTAACGCAAAATTCTATTTTCGTATATATGAATTAATTGTCCTGATCAGTTTGCTCTTAACGTTTACCTACGGACAGCCTAACCAAATCATCGATAAGCCCAAAGTTGATGAGCATATCGAGATACTGAGTTTAGTGTTTAGATTTTGTAGGCATCCATAGAAGTTCGAATTTTAGCAGGTTTTTGAATAAAATGAATAGCTATTATCTCAAATAATCAAACGATCTTTACAATAGATGAATGCTCAAAACTGGTTTAAATTGGACGACAACTTGAACATTTAGCCAACATTTACGTGTAGCTTTAGAAAATAAATAATATGACAAGAAATCTGAAAAATATTTTTTACAATTTTGAACAAGGAAATTATGGACTTAAAATTGTGTTCGATTTGGACGGATTATACCTGCTGTTCGGTTCAACAAATTTTATATACACTGATGCTCCTGAATTTGATGGATGGAGAAATTGGAATAAACTAATTTATAAAGAGCTTGAAAAGGATTCATTGCATATTACTGAAATTAAAGAAGATGAATTAACAAGTTACTTCCTCAAGCTATCAAATAGGGATATATTTTATATTTATCAGCATATGGATTTGGAAGGGGACTGGCACCAGAATTTTTCAATGGTATCCCCTAATGAGGATAATTATAATGAAGTTGCAAAGTACATGGAAGAGGAATGGATAGAAACAGTCGTTCCTGAATTCCGCAACATGTTGTAAGGCTCCTGTATTGTTCTATATACAATTTCAGAATGGAAAAAGATATTTCGTTATAAGAATATTTGAATAGATTCGCTTACGCTGTTGGAAGATGTTGTAGCGAAAATTAACCATCGCTATACGCGTAAGGATGAAATATTAGGTCAGATCGTGCTTCAAGGCCCGCAAATTGAAAAAATAGCTATAATATCAACAAGTGACTGACCGAAAGCCTGTGATAAAAGGCCTATTTTTAGAATACATATAAATAATAGCTTACGAACCGAGAAAATCTCCATTGTATTAGCCTTGATCAGGTCTATATTTCTATCTAGATGCATGGTATATAAAAATTTTTATATACCATGCATCAGATTTTTATATCGCGTTAAGCTGCCCCTCGGATGACACGTAACAGAACGACAATAATGGCGATAACTAATAAAACGTGAATTATATTCCCTGTAGCATAACCTCCAAAGAAACTAAACGCCCAAATAATGACTAAAATAACAGCGATGATATATAATAAATTTCCCATAATATATTTGTTTTTTCAGTAGAACAGCCTTCGATGGATTATGGTTTGAATGGATAAAATTTAAACTTTAATTGTTCGTTATCAATCGTTAGTTGTTAGTTATTAATAAGGTGTACAGTTTTCAGCGACCGGCTACCAAACTGGTTTGCAAATAACAATTTAGAATAAACGTATTTATAACATTTCCCATATATAAATACCCTATTGTCTTTTTTTATTATTTGCTTATTTTTTTATCTGTATTTAAAATTAAGCGCAAAAATCCACTAAAATTTGCTTAATAAGCTTTGTAAATAAGGACAACGTATTTTTACCGCTAACAATGCTATTTATTTTACATGCAAATTGGCCCTCAAAATTAGCACTCTTCTTGTTATCCTTTTCTTGTATAATCATTTTAAACAATCAGTTGAACAAAGAAAGAGGATAAGTTATGAACAACCACAATTTAAATGTACTCATCAACGAAAAAAGAAGTTTACTTCATCATTTTGCTGCCAAATTTACTGCTGATCCGGATGAAAAGGAAGACCTGATCCAAGAAACGTGGATACGCGCATTGAAGTCCATAGACAGTTTTGTTCAGCATCCGAAGCTGATGAGCTGGTTATATGTAATTATGAAACATACTTACATCAATAAGTATAGAAAAGCAAAGCGTACCACCGAAATTCAAGATCAATATGTGGTCTTGGAAAGTACAAATACAACAGAACTCAACAAAGGCATCAATAAGTTTATGGCCGAAGATATCGAACGAGCGATGAACAGCTTAACGTCGGAAAACTATGAAATTTTCCGTTTGTTTTTAGATGGCTATAAATACCATGAAATTGCATCCTATTTTGATATGCCAGAAGGTACAATAAAAACTCGAATCCATATGGTAAGAAAAAAGCTGCAAAAACAGCTTAAGGTCTACCGGTTAAATTGACAATACCAATAAATAAAACAAGCGCTAACGTTTCAGTTTAGTTTGATTTTTGCAAAAAGGCTGGCTTTTTAAGGTCAGCCTTTCTTTCGTATACTTTCAAAACAATAGTTCCTTTGCGGAAATTGTATGGTCATCAACTGAACATAATTGCACTCCGACGAGGGTTCATCCCGGTTGCAACTTTTCGATTATTTTCCAATTGTCTTCTTTTTTATCATAGCGAAGTAGCCAGGTTTCCTGGGGGACCTTCTCTTCCTTATCAGTTGAATGTTCACCCACTGTAATCGTGATCTCTGAAGGAAGAGCGTGGATAATTTCTGCGTAGGCTTTTTCTCCTCCAAGGAATTCAATAATTGCTGGCATCGCATTATAACCAATTTCAGGGCTGAATAAAAACTCAGCTATGCCGCCATAATGAATCTCAGTACCATGAAAAATAATACCATTCATAATCTTACAAATTGAAATTTAAAGTTATAGTGATCTTATCTCAGATCATAAATTTTGAAATTTTGATCTGCGATAATGCTAACAGTCGTATACCATTTTTGTTTTTTTGGCGATCCAATAATTTATTTTGCAAAAGCAATCTATTTGTTTTTGAGACGTGTTATATCAGTAATAAAAAGCAGGAGCTTGAGGGTAAGATAGAAAAATTTTCAGGCAAAAAGGATTCAAAAATATAATATATTAATCATGAACGTAAAAAGAATATTTGGAACTATTCTCACAGTATTGGGGATTGTAGGACTAATCTATACCGGCTATGAACTGATCATGAAAAGTAATGCCTATACGAATTTGGCGGTAGTCGGCATTTTGGCTCTTATTTTCTTCTCATCAGGAATAAGTCTTGTGAAGAACACTAAAGACGAGTCTTAAAGGCGGTTCATTTTTGGAAGTCTAATTTTCGGCTTTTGTTAAAATTAATGAAGGTCGGATTATCAAGTCCAACCTTCATACATGAATTTTACTTAATATAGTTGAGAATATAAATAACAACTATATACCTCGCACTGTTTTCGTAAAAAGCCTTTAGCTGGTGGCCAAGGTTTTTGCTGTATTTCAACTATTCTTGGGCAGCCTTGTCGTTAACGAAACCGCCTGCTATCCCCGTTAGTGCTTCGTCGGTATCCTTCTCATTGTCTAAGGTTTTTTGGAGCAGTGAAGCTACATCGTCGTGTCCCATCGTTTCTGCAAATGTGGGAAGAGTACCGTAAGTGGCGATCTCGTAGTGTTCTACTTTCTGTGCTGCAAGGATGAGGCCTGCATCTCTGGTAAAAGTATCCTTTTCTGTGTCAGAAATGATCGAATCGGCTTCATCAAGCAGACCCTGCATAGCGTCACATTTTTTAGCAACAGCTTTTTCTCCCAATTGCTCAAATACCTGTTCAAGAGTTTCTATATGTTTCTGAGTTTACTTGGTATGCTTTTCAAAAGCAGCAGCGAGTTTTTCGCTAGTTGCCGCTTTCATAGTTAACCCAGCCCAAACCACTTTAGTTCAATAAAATATATTTAACTGTTATCAAATAAAAACGAAAGCGATATTCTCTTCTAAGGTTTGGTACAATCCTGTTAGCGAAACCTTTCGCACTCCAATATTGTTCACATTAATATTTATCAGGCCATAAAAAGCAATTTGCTAAATCAGAGAAAACCATTTCATATTGAGTTTTGTGCTATATCAAAATCGAATTAACTGGTAGCGTAATATGCATTTTATTATTTACCAATATATTAATTTTTAAAATACCGATCATGGCCGATAATAAATCAAAAAAGGGAAAAACAGCTAGAAAAAGATTACCTAAAGGTACAGTTGCGGGATTAGCTAAATATCGGCAAAAGCGTGCCGAAGAGAAAACACCGGAACCCTTTGGCGGGAAACCAAGTGGAACAGAATTACGCTTTGTGGTTCAGAAACACGATGCTTCACACCTGCATTATGACTTTCGTCTTGAAATGGATGGTGTTCTGAAAAGCTGGGCGGTACCTAAGGGGCCTTCAGTCGATCCAGGTGTAAAACGTCTTGCCATGATGGTTGAGGACCATCCCTATGATTATCGGAATTTTGAAGGAATCATCCCAAAAGGGCAGTATGGCGGCGGCACAGTTATTGTCTGGGACGAAGGAACCTATGAACCTGCTGGAGGAGATTTTAGGGATATTCCCAAACAGGAAAAAGAACTTTTACATCAGCTGTATTCTGGTAAGCTAAAATTCAAACTCAATGGCAAAAAACTCAAAGGCGAATTTGCTCTTGTTAAAGCCCAGGGCAGGGGAGATAACGGCTGGCTGCTGATGAAACTGGATGATAAATATGCCAGTGAAAAAGACATAACGACGAAAGATAAATCGGTGCTATCTGGCAAATCCATTGCGCAGATGGAGCAATCTCCAGATCATGTATATGGAGAACCTATCATTAAAAAAGACAGTACCGTTAAAGATAAACGCTCTGTAAAGGCCAAAGCATCTGAGCTTATCAATGATCAACTTGATGCAGTTCCTAAAAATAAATCTTCGAAGAAAACAGATCTTCAAGATTTATTGAAAAATACACCAAAGCAAAAATTCTATTCCCACATTGAGCCCATGCTTGCCACATTGGTCGCTAAGCCTTTTGATGATGATGACTGGATCTATGAAGTAAAATGGGATGGGTATCGGGCGGTAGCTTTCATAAACAAAGGGGAAGTGGAATTGAAGTCCCGCAACGATAAAAGCTTTAATGAAAAATTCTATCCCATTTATGACAATTTAAAGGAGCTTGGATTAAATGCCATATTGGATGGGGAAGTAGTGGTGCTTGGTGAAAACGGAAAGGCCAATTTTGGCTCTTTACAAAATTGGCGCAGTGAAGCAGATGGCGATCTGGTTTATTACGTATTTGATATCCTCTGGTACAATGGGCAAGATTTAAAAGATCTTACGCTGTTTGAACGTAAAACTATATTAAAGGAAATCTTACCAGAACGGAAAAGCATTCTAGTCAGTGAACATTTTGAAACTTCGGGAACCCAGTTCCTTGAAGAAGCCAGGAAATTGGGCCTTGAAGGAATTATGGCCAAACGAAAAGATAGTATATACCATGTCCATAACCGTTCAAAGGACTGGCTAAAGATCAAGGCGAATAAAAGACAGGAGGTCGTGATCGGGGGATACACGCTGAATGATGACTCCAGTAAATTATTCAGTAGTATTCTTGTAGGTGTCTATGACCGAAAAAAATTAGTCTATACAGGTAAAGTCGGTACAGGTTTCAATGAAAAACTACAGAAGCAGATGATGCAGCTTTTTAAACCGCTGATCATTTCTAAAACGCCTTTTATGGAAGAACCAGATGTAAACAAACCATCACGCTTTAGACCGAATCCACCACACGCCACGGTGACCTGGCTCAAACCCGATCTCGTCTGTGAGGTTAGTTTTACGGAATTGACAAGTGATGGCGTGATGCGGCATCCTTCTTTTGATGGAATGCGCGAGGACAAAAGTCCGAAGAAAGTTATTTTGGAGGAGGCAGCTCCTATAGCAGAAATATTTAATGACATGGAAGATAAAATAATTGCTCCACGAAGTAAAGGTGAGCGTAAAACGCTATTGAATCCGAAAGATAATACGCAGGTCAAAAAGATAAATGGGCATGAGTTAAAATTCACGAACCTTGATAAGATCTTTTGGCCAAAAGAGGGAATAACAAAAAGAGATCTTATCAACTATTATTATCAGGCAGCTCCATTTATATTGCCTTATTTAAAAGACCGTCCCCAAAGCATGAACAGATTTCCCGATGGTATTGAAGGTGAAGGTTTCTATTTCAAAAACGTAACGGATACTGCTCCGGACTGGGCGGAGACCTATCTTTACCATAGCGATACAGATAACAAGGATAAGCATTATCTGGTTGGAAAAGATGAAGCGACACTGCTCTACATGGTCAATCTTGGCTGCATTGAGATGAACCCTTGGAGTAGTACGGTCAAAAAGCCCGAAAATCCATCATTCTGTATTATCGATCTAGACCCGGATAAAAATTCCTTTAATCAGGTCGTTGAGGCAGCACAGGTAACGAAGAGCATCCTAGATGATATGGGCGTTCCAAGCTATTGTAAGACCAGCGGTTCTACTGGCCTTCACATCTATATTCCGCTCGGGGGGAAATACACTTATGATCAGTCCAAGGAATTTGCCAGGGTGATTGTCACATTAGTACATAATGAGTTGCCCAAGTTCACCAGTTTAGAACGGTCCATTAAGGATCGGAAAGGAAAAATGTATCTGGATTTTTTACAGAATAGACCCCATGCAACCATTGCTGCGGCCTATGCTGTCCGTCCTAAACCCGGAGCAACGGTATCTATGCCGCTTCATTGGGATGAAGTTAAGAAGGGGTTGAAAATAAGTGATTTTCATCTGTTGAATGCCATAGAAAGGATGAATAGCGAAGGTGATATTTTTAAGCCTGTCCTTGGTAAAGGTATTGATCTCAAAAAAGTAATTGAAAAATATACCAAATAAATGCATTTAAACCTCCATGGATAATCCGGAATTAAAAACCAGTAATAAAAAATCAATATACAGTGCACTCGCGGCGAATCTATTAATTGCATTAACTAAATTCATCGCGGGAGCATTTACAAATAGTTCCTCCATGATCTCAGAAGGTATTCACTCAACGGTAGATACTGCAAATCAATTGCTCATACTTTATGGCTTGAAAAGAAGTAAGAGGCCACCCGACCAGTCTCATCCTTTTGGTTATGGTAAAGAACTATACTTTTGGTCTTTTGTTGTTTCCATTCTGATTTTTGGGCTTGGTGGTGCATTATCTATTTACCAGGGTATAGCTCATATCATGAAACCCGAATTTATGAGCGATCCTTTTTGGAATTATATTGTACTCATACTCTCCTTAATTTTTGAAGGAACTTCTTTTTTTATTGCTTTAAAAGAATTCAATAAAACCCGCAATGGCATGGGTTGGTGGGATGCAATTATTAAGAGTAAAGATCCTTCCAGTTTCCTTGTGGTCTTTGAAGATGGTGCAGCTGTGGCAGGGTTAATAATCGTTATGGTACTCATGGGACTAAGTCATTACTTGCAGATTCCTGAATTAGATGGCCTAGCTTCAGTAATCGTAGGCTTGTTGTTGGTTTTCGTATCCTTTATATTGGCTAGAGAAAGCAGAAGCTTATTAATGGGAGAGGGAATTGCTTCAGAAACAAGATTGAAAATCGCCCAGCTTGCCGAAAAGGATTCAGCTGTTATAAAAACTAAAAACATACTATCCACTTATCAATCGCCAGAGTACGTTGTATTGATGCTTATTATTGATTTTGAAGATCATCTTGAAACAGAGGATATCACCGAGGCGATACGCCGGATTCGTGAGGATATAAAAAATGAATTTGAGTTTGTGCACTTTGTAATTATTCAACCAGAATAATCACATATAAGCCCTTCGGACAAGCTATCAAAAACATCATTTTCAAGCCCATAACGTTAGAAATGGTGGTAATTCTGGCAAATGTAAATACCTGCCAAACCTTTCACACTTTGGTTTTGTTCACCTGATGGATCAAACCAGAACAGTATTGGATATGAAAAAAGAAAAGAATTTAAAAACTGCTGAGATAGATCAGCATTTAGTGGACAATTCCGAGCAGATTATGACCACCAATGATGGCGTGCCTATTTCCGACAACAACAATACATTAAAGGCGGGTGAGCGGGGGCCATCATTACAACAGGATCATATTTATTTTGATAAGCTGATGCATTTTGACCGCGAACGTATACCAGAACGTGTCGTTCATGCGCGTGGATCAGGAGCCCATGGAATTTTCGAAGCGACTGCTGACCTATCTCAATATACAAGCGCAGCATTTTTAAAAAAAGGAACAGTAACGCCTCTTTTTACTAGATTTTCCACAGTAGCAGGTTTCAAAGGCTCTACCGACCTTGCTAGAGATGTACGCGGTTTCTCTGTTAAATTTTATACCGAAGAAGGCAATTATGATCTTGTGGGTAACAATATTCCAGTTTTTTTTATTCAGGACGCGATGAATTTTCCAGATCTCATCCACGCGGTAAAACCAGAGCCGAACAACGAAATACCGCAGGCGGCATCTGCACATGATACCTTTTGGGATTTTGTATCATTGATGCCCGAATCTGCACATATGATCATGTGGACGATGTCCGATCGTGCAATACCCCGAAGTTTAAGGATGATGGAAGGTTTTGGTGTCCATACGTTTAAATTTGTGAATGCCCAAGGAAAAGGCACATTCGTTAAATTTCATTGGAAACCGAGATTAGGAGTCCATTCAGTCGCATGGAACGAAGCTCAAAAAATCTCAGGATTTGATGCTGATTTTCATCGGAGAGATCTTTATGAAGCTATTGAAAGGGGCGATTTTCCGCAGTGGGACCTCGGCGTCCAATTGATTCCTGAGGCCGATGAATTTAAATACTCGTTTGACATTCTTGATGCGACAAAGATTATTCCAGAGGAACTCGTGCCTGTTCAGATTATCGGAACCATGACACTAAATCGCAACCCAGAGAATTTTTTTGCAGAGACCGAACAAGCCGCTTTCGACCCCGGAAGGTTAGTGCCAGGTATAGATGTTTCGGATGATCCGCTTTTGCAAGGTCGGATATTTTCATATATGGATACCCAAAATTATCGATTAGGTGGTCCAAATTTCCATGAGCTTCCTATCAATCGTCCCGTGACCGGCAAACATAATAACCAAAAAGATGGTTTTGCGCGGTCTGAGATTCCTAAAGGTGCCGTGAGCTATTTCCCTAATAGTAAAGCTGTGGGTTGTCCTTATCATGCGATGCTCAATGATGGGGTAGGGTTTGAATCCCACAAGCAACTGATCGATGGCTCGAAAATTAGAGC
Organism: Sphingobacterium sp. UGAL515B_05; assembly: GCF_033097525.1. Lineage (NCBI taxonomy): Bacteria > Pseudomonadati > Bacteroidota > Sphingobacteriia > Sphingobacteriales > Sphingobacteriaceae > Sphingobacterium > Sphingobacterium sp. UGAL515B_05. The sequence continues at coordinate 4,939,048 of NZ_CP109907.1, forward strand.
CCGCTCAGATTCCTTCGCAGACCACTTTACACAAGCAAGACTATTTTTTAATTCACAAAGCCCAGAAGAACAGGATCACATGATCAACGCCCTGAGTTTTGAGCTTTCGAAAGTAAATGATGTCAATATAAGAAAGCGAGAACTGGCTATTTTGAACCAGATAGACCAGGGATTAGCAAAAAATGTCGGTACAAACCTAGGGCTTACCCCGCCAAAAGAACTTGATCCATTGACACTCAAATTCGCACGGCAGAACCATCCTCAATATCCTCTTAAACCAGTCAAACCTGAAGTTGACAAGTCTGCAGCTTTGAGTATGAAAGTAAAAGACGGCGCGGGTACAATCAAGAGTAGGAAGGTCGCTTTCCTTGTTGATAATGGGGCTAGTAAATCTTCCATAGATAAAATGAAAACGGCACTTGAAAGCGAAGGAGCGCAGGCCGTGTTAATTGCATCTCATGTCGGAAAGATCCGGTTCATGGAAGGGGCAGAAGAAGATATCCAACATTCCTATCTTACAGAGGCCTCAGTGTGTTACGATGCATTCTTCACACCAGCAGGCGAATCGGTAAAGACTCTTTCGCAAAATGCCGATTATCTCCATTTTATCAATGAAGGGTACCGACACTGTAAGGCCCTTGCATTTGCAAAAGATGCTGAAGGCTTAGCTGAACAGTCATTTATTAAAAAAGATAAAGGCGTTATTTTCGAAAGCAAGGACAATTTAACAGCCGATTTCATAGCGGTAATGAAAGGCCACCGTGTTTGGGAAAGAGAAAAATCAAGAAAGGTGCCTTCTTGATTTCTTGATATTCAACAAATAGTCCTTCTAACGAAGGACTATTTGTTTAACAGGCGAATAGAAGTAGGACTGGAAATCAGAAATGGTTTATAATTATTAACAAGAAGTAGCATGAAAAAAGAAGCAAGTAAAAAGATTCGACCGCTGCAAAAGCAAAAGCGACCGGGATTGGAAATAAATATGGTACCAGTTCCTGACACATCTCCACTAAAGTATCCTGCAGAAGGAAAATTAAAAAATAAGGTAGCGTTAATTACCGGCGGAGATAGCGGTATCGGCAAAGCTGTAGCTCTGTTATTTGCGAAGGAGGGAGCTGATATTGTTATAGCCTATCTTAGTGAAACAAAAGATGCAAAACAAACCAAAAAAGAGGTTGAATCCTTCTCTCGAAAATGTACGCTGATTAAAGGTGATTTGGGAAAAGAAAATCACTGTAAAAAAGTCATTGAAATTGCAATAAAAACGCATAAGAAAATTGATATTATTGTTAACAATGCTGGGCTTCACTGGGAAACAGAATCAATTGAAAAAATTTCGACTGAACAGTTAATCAAGACTTTTCAGAATAATTTCTTTTCTTATTTCTGGGTTACGAAGTATGCCATACCGTATCTTAAGAAAGGAGCAAGCATAATTAATACATCCTCGGTGACTGCTTATCGAGGCAGCCCAAAATTGATCGATTATTCTGCAACAAAAGGTGCAATAATTTCGTTTACACGGAGCTTGTCAGCAAATCTCATAGCTAAAGGAATTCGGGTCAATGCTGTTGCTCCAGGTCCGGTATGGACACCATTGATAGCATCATCTTTTGGTCCTAAAAAGAACGCCGAATTTGGAAGCGACTCTCCAATGAACAGGGCAGGAATGCCTAATGAAATTGCGCCAAGCTTTCTATTTCTAGCTAGCGAAGATTCACATTTCATGAGCGGTCAAGTTTTACATCCCAATGGAGGAGAAGTCGTAAATGGTTAGCTGAACAGATCAGAGGATACACCTGACGAATTCTACGCAAAGCATCAACAAAAATTGAATGCTTTTGAAAGGTTTGTTATCAAAAATATCGTTAGGCATAAGATGAATAAGAACGTTGCGAAGATAAGAAACGACAGGTAACAAGCAGTTTGACAAAATGGCGGATTTTTCGACTGGTAAAGTAAAACTATTTACGATATAGCGTTGTTAAATACATATATTATTACTGGAGTACTTGAAATAAAAACCTATTAATTATTAAACTAGATGAAAGCTATTTTTAAATTTACCCTGATTCTTTCAATTTTACTAACGCATTTAACAATTGCTTTAGCGCAGACAAAAGAAGATATCATTTTTCTTGCTGACGGAAGCCAAAAAAAGGGAAAGGTCGTTTCTATTAGCGATGATGTAATCAAGTTTTCATATACTGGAGAAGAAGTACAATACGAATTAAAACGTAAAGCAATTAATAAGATTGTTTTTGCGAACGGCAGGGAAGAATCTTTTCAAAACTTTTCGACTTCTCAAGTCAATAATGAACTCGCCAATTCAAATTTAGGCCAAAAAGACCAGGGGAATAGACTAGCTGTTATTCCATTTGAAATAGTGAGTAACGATCAAGCATTGGCTACAGATGCTATGCGTAGAGAAATTCAACAAGCTTGTATAGACGCGATGCGGTCCCGAGCATTATCCTTTCAGATCCAAGATCCACGAACTACAAATTCAGCCTTAACTAAAGCTGGAATAGGCCTGGCGGACATAGCTAACCATGTTCCGGATGAATTGGCGAAACTTCTTGATGTCGATTATGTGGTGTTGGGCTCGTATGAAATTGAAAATAAAGGTTCTTCCAGTTTCGGATCTGGTACAGCAACTTACAATAATAAAAATCAAGACAACAAAAACAAGGGGAGTGTAGTTCAATCCAACAGTTCATTTACAACAATAAATTATAACACGAAGGTGCAAATGAGCATTTATGATTCAAGTGGAAAGCAATTGTTTTCGGACACTAGAAAACCGTTGTTTGGCGGTTTGGATTCCTATAAAGGCGCTTTAAAAACATTGGCGAAACGTATACCTTTAAAATAAAATTTATATTTCCAACTTTGTGATGATATGTATTTGTGATCCAATCGCATAGAGTTTTCAATGGATTCAAATTAAGTACTACAATTTCTAGAAGTATAGGAATTAAATGCTTGATTTTTTTTTATCTAAACTTTATACCTTGTGTTTCAAGCTGTTCTGCGCCCGGAAAGATACCGAAGCTTCCAATTCTTCTTGTTGCCAGTTTAGTATGAATTTGATATTTTAATTTTCTTGATGTCGCTTGAATTTCTGTCCAGTCCCAAGCATTTACTTTTCCGTTGAATGTAGTTGAGATTTCGTTTTTCAATGCTCCGCTTTCATTAAAATGTCCGATGTGAGATTGATTGAGTTCGCTGTTTTTTAGTCCACCGAAATATAATTGAATAAGTCCCCAACCTTGTGTTGAATACCGAAAAGTGTGGCCTTTACAATATTTGGGGTTAAGGTCAATTTTTCTGAATAGGGGTTTACCTTTATGTCTTGGTGTCCAAAGTTGAAAAGCAACAGCAAATTTGTCTCCATTTTCAAGGTCAAATTTTGATGATATTTCGTTAACAGTTTTGTATTGGCAAATCCCTTGCCCGTATGGTGAATACGAGTCGTAAACCTGCAAGTCAGTGTTCCTGAAAATAAAGTCAAGAATTTTCAATTTGTCAGCTTTGTCAGCGAAAAAATTGTAGTTCATAGTTTAAGTTTTCTGTATTTTAGCCTTGCTGGTAGTGGATTACGTGTTGGCTAAGTAGCGTAACCGTATCGAAGATACGAAAGTAGAGCTGTTTCGCCAAGTCGCTTGTTATAAGTCAATGTTTTTTTTTTCATAAATATGCGAACATGTGAAATGAATGATGTCATCGGCAGCACTATCTTTACAAAACTTCATTGGAGCTCACCCCCAAAAAAACATTTCAAACTAATTGATACCTTAGGAAATGTCGTGCGAGAAAGAACGCGGAAAGTTAGGCCCGAACCGCAAAACTTTGTTTCATTCAGAAAGACTGACCTTGACATCTATGTATTGGTCAATAGATTTTTTACCAAAAGTATTTGCTTTGCAATAGATCAACAGGGTGATTTAGTTGTGCCCAGGGAGTCGACAGCAGCCGGTTTTCTTATTCTCTTTCCGTTCGCTGGCGCAGTTTATTTATACCTCAAGTTTCATCAATAAACACTTAGCGCGAGGTACGAAGGGTAGTAATTATTACCAGACAAACTTTTACCTTCGTAAAGACCTTGGATGGTTTCTGCCATGAAGCGTTCAAAACACCGAAGCCCTCTTGAGTATTTCTAAAAACAAACATTAACGAAAAATCGAATGGGTCTTTTTCTTTCATGACCGTGTCGTTTGAATAATTGAATATAAATAATCTTATTGAATTATTCCTCTGACACAGTTTACGTTACAGTCTCCTGCGATGTGGTAGTGAGTGTACTACTTGATTTCAAAATGCCAATTGTTGTCAATTAATGTATTTTGAGCTATTTCAAATTTCCGAATAACAGTTTGTGGATGTTTCTCCAACATTTCTGTTTTTAACTGTATAGAATCAACTGAAAAGATAAATATCATTTTATCATCATTAAACCTATAATTCGAGGGAGAGTCCCAATCGCCCATAACAGCGAAGTGGGTTGAATCGTTCGATTTAATAAAATAATACTGTCTCAACTGTTTATCGACTTTACCATATTCACTAAAATATAGTTTAGCATTATTGGTGGAGGAATCCTTTGTAAGGTAAACACAAACGTTTTTATCTGTTTTATTGACTATACAAAATCTTGGATCAATTCTATCACAAGAAACCAAAGTGATAGAAGCTGCAATTGCTATTTTTAATATTTTCATCCTGCTAGTATTTATCAAATTTCAATTTATACGAAAGATAAAAGAAACTTATTATTAACCTTTCATATCAAGTATTATTCTTTAATCAGTACAAGTTTGTTGTATGAATTGTTGTCGGAATTAATAACCGCCAACCCCGCTGATTAAGTTTGTTCCGTGTCATTTGATACCTTTTTATAAGCTGAGGATAATTTGCTTTCACTTTTTTCATATCGTATTCAATTGAATCAATTGAAAATATAAAAATATTTCCATCTCTGTCAAATTGCTGATATGGTTCTAATTACCAATAATCGAAAACCAAATTATATATTCTTCACTTTATCACATGCTGGCATCGGATCACTTTCCTTCTTACGCATACAACCAAAAGGACAGCAAAGTACCAACATGAAAATTTATTTTAAAAGTGCGTACCTTGACATTAAATCAAGCAAAAGAAAAGGCAGCCCATAACAGCACATTTTCAATAGGCAGGGCGTGTTTAGTCATTACGTTAACTTTTACTATACTATATTTAAAAATTCAAAGCGTGTTTATTTTTTTATGCACAAACAAATAGTTGTACGATTTTAAGAAGAGTCAAAAAACTATAGAATTTAAAAGTTATTGAATTTCCACATCATCCTTTTCTAACTCAAAAAAGTAACTGAATACAATTGCAGCGATTGAATAGCACATTATTGGTTGCAGAACTCCAACGGTATTACACAAACAGATTGTGGTACCAATGCCAAGAATTGCCGTAGAAACCAAAATTAGTCTTACCCATTTTGTGTCCATTCTACTATGTTTCTTAAGCCAGTAGAAGACTAAAATATAAATAATTAGGGTTGGTATAGAGAAGAGGAGACTTACGACCGATAGCATGATTATAGCCACCATTGCTGCATCGGCACCTAATCCAGCTGCCAGAATAAAAAGAATCGCACCTATTAATAACGTGCTTCCCCAATGTTTAAAAACGTACAACCAGTTCGTAGTTTAAAGCTTATGCGGTATGTAAGGCTATTTTAATCGTTACTTTTGGATCATAAGTCATGTTCGAATTTAAAATTAACTTTCTAATTTGGCAAATTACGTATATTTAAGAGTTATATGACATAGTTGTAAATCAAGTACTAAATGGAACAAAGAGAATTTTCCAAATTAATACTTAAATTCCTGGAAGGAAATTATCCACAGTTTGCTCAGACAATAAAGTTTCAAGATGACGGATCGTTTGATTGTGATTTAAAAAGTGAATCCGAAATATTTTCAATTTGGATTACAACATATAATAACGAAATAACTATTGGAATTGAAGATCCAAATGGAAAAACAGATATTCATCGTCATATTTCATGTTATGGTTTAGATGATTTAGAAGCTTGTGTTGCAGAATTGTCATCATTTATTGAAAATATTAAAGCCGACAATTTAGTTTTATATCAAGATGAGGATGGAAAATATGATTGGATAGAATCATTTGAATTTGAAAACCTTGATAACTGTAAAAAGTTTTCCTGGAAGATTAATCACGACGTCACATAATAGCAGTTTTTCCCCTTCCACCCGAATATACACATATGAAAAAGTATTAACCTTAACCTTCTCTCAGTGATCATTACTGTTATAGATCCACATAGGCTCTGTTTGACCTGCTCGTTCAAAGCCCTTCTTTTTATAAAAGTCGATAGCATTTCTATCAGCCGTAAGCATCTGCAGTGAAGACCCTTTTAAATCTCTTGCATTTTATCCATAATCAGACGCCCAACACCTTTGCCTTGATAAGAGGGTATTTATTATGATTAGCATTCTCCATAAAATCTATTTGCGAATTTGGTAAATTGCGTATATTTAAGAGTTAGTGATCAGGCTAAACAGACATTCCGTAACAAACAGAAAGAATAAAATTGGGACTACTTGATATTTTTAAACGACAGGACAAATCCAAAAGTGAAACTGAACAATCAGCAATACCGACAGGTTTTAAAACTCATCTTGACATAGTTGAAAAAGATATTTATGCCAAACTAAAATCATTCGGTTTTAAGAAGAACGGTAGGACGTTTAACAGACGGCTTGACGATGGGATAATTCAGGTAATCAATTTACAAAGTGGACAATATCCCATTGGACAGGGGTATAAAATACCGGGGTTACGGGAAAATTTATACGGAAAGTTTGTTGTTAATCTTGGCGTATGTATCGAAAGCCTTTACAAATTTCAATCACCGACAGAAAACAAAAAATATTACAAGGAATATGAGTGCCAAATCAGGGCTAGACTTGGAGCCTTATTAACAGGACAAGACTATTGGTGGACTATTACGGACGACAACAATAAAATCACACAAGAAATTATTGAAGGAATTGAAACGACAGCATTTAAGTGGTTTTCAGGTTTAGAAACGAAAGATAAAATAATTTCTAACAATGGAAAATTACCGTATGACGCTACACCAAGAGTAAAGTTGGACATAGCACTAATTGTATGGTTTGACGATAAAGCGAAAGGTTCTGAATTATTCAAAGATTATTACCACAGCATTCAACCAGCGAAATCATCACATAAGGCGTATGTCAGAGATTTAGCAAAAGAACTAGAAATCGAGCTATGACGACAAAAGCCCAAATTGTTTTATGCAGTTTTAAAAAGACTTCCCTATATGACTCTAGAAGAAATAATTAATCATCATAGAAATACTTACATCAATCAATTAATTTCCTTTTATGAAAACAGAGGTAATGGTGTGAAAGAAATATTACTAAAATTAAGTTCTGATGAAGAAACCTTATTATTTAATTTAACAAGACCTGATTTTTTGTCAAATAAAGATGGCAATTATGGTATCGAAGAATTATACCCAGATACATTTTCAAATCATCAGCCTATAAATTTTGTATATAAAAATTTAAATATAGAATTACACCCTATATTTTGGCACGGAGTTGAATTTATTTTGGATTCAAAATTTGCAGAGTTTGAATGGTTAAAAAGTTGGACTACTACAGCTCTGAAAGAGAACAATGATGAATCTACTAATGAATTAGATTTGCTTGAGGCTATACATAATGTATCTATACCTAGCATTTCGGAAAAATCAACGATTTTCACAGTAGACTTTGGCACTTCAACATCCGAAACATTTTTCGCGTTGTTAAATACTATTAACGAAACTGGCGCTAAAAACATTATCATAAATTCCTTTGATTTAATTGAAGAATAAAAATTGCATACAACATCGTATTGGCAATAATGAGACTGACAGTTATAAACTCAACATTTGTAATTCTAACGGGCATTTGTTCAAGGTTCAACTTTGGTTCTTCGAATGAACATTTTTTGCTAAAAATCCCTGCCTTAGGCCATACCTGAACCGTTGTAAGCCATTTTAATACACGGCACGTCAAAGAAAGTATGGAAAATCTATTTGAAAGCCAAGAGCAAATTAAAGAACTAATTCAACGAGCTGAAGAGGAAGGCGAGACAAAAAGGCTTTGGAAAAACAGGAAGTTTTCGTTTTCTGTAAAATGTATTTAACAATCGTGGATTTGTATACAACAAGAGATTAAGGTATTCCCAACTTTGCAGTATCAAACTTTAAATGTTGAGAAGATGAAAAAAGTAATTCTTATAACAGGTGCAAGTTCGGGAATGGGTAAAGAATCCGCAAAGGCGCTTATCAAGCAAGGACATATCGTTTACACTGTTGCTCGCCGCATTGAAAATATGCAGGATCTGAAAATGCTGGGTGGACATCCAATACAAATGGACGTAACAAAGGAAAGTGATATCGACAGGGTTGTCGATATCATAATTTCAGAACAAGGAAAAATTGATGTATTATGGAATAATGCAGGATTTGGACTTTATGGTTCTGTTGAGGATGTTCCCTTAGATGAGGCGAGAAAACAGATGGAGGTAAATGTTTTTGGAATGGCTGCAATGACACAAAAAATAGTACCTCATATGCGGAGAGCAAAATCCGGAACAATTATCAATACTTCCTCGATGGGGGGAAAAATGTATTTTCCAATGGGAGCATGGTATCACGCCAGTAAACACGCAGTAGAAGGTCTGAGTGACTGTTTGCGATTGGAATTGAAACCTTTTGATGTGAAAGTTGTCGTGCTGGAGCCAGGCTTTATAGCAACTGAATTTGGTTCAGCGCTCTTAGATCAGTTTGATCAATTACCAAAAGACAGTGCCTACAAAAGCATGATGGATAAGATCAGAAAAGGAACGGCTGATGCTGCAAAAGGAAACGGCTCCTCTTCACCAAAAGTCATTGCCGATGCGATTATAAAAATCGTCAATTCAAATAAACCCAAAACGCGGTACAAAGTTGGTAAGTTTTCAGTCATGATGCCCTGGATGCGTATCTATTTAGGAGACGAGTTGTTTGATACAATAGTAATGAGCCAAATGAAATAAATCCTTTTTATTAATCATAACCAAAATACTGTAAAATGAATACGATTAGACTCTTATTCCTGTTGATGATGGGAATATTTGGCAATGCTTATGCGCAAACTGAGAATGAAATAATAGGCAATTGGGAATCTGATAAGAAAGATGTGATCTTAGAAATTTATCGCAGTGGCGATAGCTACCAGGGCAAGTATATCTGGGGAAAACAAATTGTGGAAAGCGATGGAAAGACCTCCAAAAAAGACTTGAAAAATACCGACAAAAACCTTCGGACGAGAAATATCGTGGGCATTACAAGTTTAACTTCTTTAAGGTGGAATGGTAAAGAGTATACGGACGGAAAAATCTATAATGCGCCAAGCGGAGATACCTATAGTTGCAAGGTGTGGATTAAAAATAATAAATTATATTTACGTGGATACTTAGGGCTCTCTTTATTGGGGCAAACAGCAAGTTTTCACCGAACTTTAGACAGTAAATAGAAATGAAGCCTGTAATCAATATAAAAACTATTTCCGACATCAATAAGTTTGTACAGCATAAAACCAAACATCCATTGGTTACGATAATTGATTTCAGCAAAATGGATGACGTAATGGAAGAAGGAATGCGTATCAGCTGTGATTTTTATTCTGTGATGTTTAAAAATTATTGTGCAAACAACATGCGATATGGAAGGCAGTCGTACGATTTTCAGGAAGGAAGTTTGGTCTGTATCGCTCCCAAACAGGTGGTCACTATGGATAATGAGATAGAAAAAAAGGAAGACGTGATGGGCTGGGGACTATTTTTCCATCCTGATCTCCTGCATGGGACATCTTTAGGTTCAAAGATGAAAGAGTATACCTTCTTTTCTTACGAAACATCAGAGGCATTGCATCTTTCGGATAAGGAAAAAGAAACATTATTTGACTGCATTAAAAAAATTGAAACGGAACTAGAGGAAAATATTGATCATTATAGTCAGACTCTGATCGTTTCCAATATCGAACTATTGCTCAATTACTGCCAGCGCTATTATGGGAGGCAATTTATAACTAGGAAAGGTTCGAACAGAACTATTGTTGGAAAAGTAGCGGATGTATTGACGAATTATTTTAATTCGAATGAACTCATTCAAAATGGGTTGCCTTCAGTGACTTGTCTTGCTGAAAAAGTTAATCTCTCGCCCAATTACCTCAGCGATTTACTAAAGAAAGAAACAGGCATGAACGCCAAAGACACGATCCATTATTACCTAATAGAAGAAGCCAAAGATGTTCTTTTAGGGACTAATAAAAGCATAAGTGAAATAGCTTATGAATTAGGGTTTGAATATCCTCAATACTTCAGTAAACTATTTAAACAAAAAACAGGAAATACACCGCAGGAGTTTCGAAACTTAAATTAATACTAGTAAGTGAAATTTTTTCATAAACTTACTGTATTCTTCATAATTTATCTTGCGGGTATTATACCGAACCTGTTTCAGACTATAATTGGTATTTTATTCAACGGTGAATTCCCTATAATGTTCTGTCTTGTCATTACAAAGAAAACCCCAAAACAAATTGTTAGCGATAAGCTGATCCATTTTTTTATGATCTGTTGCACTGAGAAAGAAGAATATAAAAAGGATTATCTAACTCTTTGTGAATGATGATCTAGTTTAAAAAAAGGGAATTCACTGTTTAACACTGTTAGACTGCAAAGTTGAATTTCTTATAAGCATAAAAAGTTGATTAATGTCCAGGTTAGGGGATAAAACCGAGTGAACATAATTTGTACATCGCTTTGCTTCCCGAAGAAAAGTTTGATGTACAATAAGTAAAATGACCGTGTCGGGGTAAAAATAATTTACAAACGAAAAGAAAAGCCCTGTGTCTTTAAATACGAGGCGATAATCTATCAGCAGCAATTCTGGCCTTTCATTGATGTAAGAATTGCTGCTGATAGAATCAATAGATGTTGCTTCAAGTACAATATTTGCCGGACTTTGTATATGCTCAGAAAAAAGTATACGGTAGGCGAACAGTAGCTTTCTCAAATTCGTAATAATACCAATATTGATTTTTTCCATACCTAACGATATTATTGTTATTTACAAGCTTTCTACTTATCGCTACCGATATAATGCTACCTTTAAAATTGAGGTATACGTTGATTTAGGGATAGCATGTCAGATTTGTGCTGAAAAGCATTTTCTCCCTTTTCGGCTTCTTTGTCACTTACAATTTTGCGAAGTGATTGGCTCGAGAACCTATTTTTGTTTTTGGTATAGCATATTTCGATACCTTCCGAAATACAGTAATCCTTTCCTGAAAAATCGACCAATTTATATTCTTCACCTATAAAATACGTGTGAATGGGCAGCGACTGAAGCATATCCGTGATGTCTTTATCCGATTCAAAAGGAATAATTTCATCAACAAATTGACAACCCTCCAATTTGATAAACCGTTCGACCATTGTTTGTGCTGCATCTTGGGATTCAGCATTCTGTATGTTTGAATCGGTTTTAAGTCCTACAACCAAATAATCACATTTGCTCTTAGCTTCCTGTAGTGCAACAATATGGCCTACATGTAACATGTCAAATACGCCGAAAATAATACCTACGTTCATATATTCATTATTAGTTTATGCATTTATACGCTTTAAGGCGTAGTTAACTCCCTCATTTATATTTACTACTGAACCCAGACTGGCTCTTTCTTTCGATGCAATTATTCGGCGTAAAGAAGAACTCGAAAACCTGTTTTCCCGTCTATTGAAATACAATTCTATTCCCTTTTCTTCGCAGTATTGCCTTCCTGTAAATGCTTTATCCATATATTCATCGCCTAAGATCCGCACATGTATTTTGAACGAACGTAATACATCTTCCAGATCCTGTTCTGTTGCATATGGAATAATCATATCTACATGTTTACATGCCTTTAATTGCATATAGCGTTCAAATACAGATTGTGTTGGCTTGTTTTTCTCTGGACGATCAAGTGTTGGATCGGTTTGTAGGCCGCAGATCAGAAAGTCGCAATGATCTTTGGCATCTTCGAGCATTTTAATGTGACCTGCATGGAGCAGATCAAAAGCAGAAAACGTAATTCCTATTTTTTTCATTTTATATTATTTTATAAACTGCAATTATTGAAGAGGTATAGGTAGAACGTAGCTCAAAAAGATTCGTTTTAATTTTAAATTATTTTTTTTCTACAGTATTTTCAGATTTCTTAGACCTTTTTCCATCTTTCTTTTTTGAAATTCATATGAACTAAAATTGCTGGCGGACGTTCTGATCTAAAATGAAATTCAGCGAGCCATGCAGATGAATAGAAATGTATCTATAAATACACCAAAGACTACTTACAGAATTCAGTTTCACAAAGAATTTAACTTTTCGGATTTCAAAAGGATCATTCCTTACTTAAGAGACCTGGGCATCGATACAATCTATGCTGCACCTATTTTTCAGTCAACACCAGGCAGTATGCATGGTTATGACGGTACAAATTTGAATAAAATAAATAGTGAGCTTGGTACGCTGGACGAGCTGAGATCCATTAAAAAAGAGTTAAGTGAATATCATATCAAATGGTTACAGGATATTGTTCCGAACCATATGGCGTTTCATCCCTCGAATGAATGGCTAATGAATCTGCTCGAATTTGGACAGACATCAAAATTTAGCCATTTTTTTGATACCTGCTATAGTTCCAATGTATACGAGAAAGGAAAGTTAATGGTGCCTATCTTGTCTGAGACCTTAGACGAAACGGTTTCAAACCATGAAATTACTGTCGTTTTCTCAGACGATAGTCTTCGGCTTTCTTATCAGGAAAACCTCTATCCACTTTCGCCTGAATCCTATTTTTTCATCCTTAATGATTATTTAAAAGCAAGCCAATCGGATTATAGTGGACTTCTGGTTCAAATAAATACGGCTCAAGCTAATGGAGATGTTGAGGAATGGAGAGAACTCCGTGCGCATATTTTTAAGAATCTTTCAGATGAGAAATTAAAGCATATTCTTGATCAGTTTAATAATAATCTGGAAAGTATTCACGAACTGGTGGCTAGTCAGAGTTATGAGCTTTGTCCTTGGTGGTTTACAAATCAACGTATAAATTTTAGACGTTTTTTTACGGTCAATGAATTGATTTGTTTAAATGTGCAAGACAAAAATGTATTTGAGCAGTCGCATAAGCTTATAAAAAAACTTGTCGATGAAGAACTGATTGATGGATTAAGGATTGATCATATTGATGGACTTTATAAGCCTACTGACTATTTATTTAATTTGAGGAAATTAATCGGTCCACAGCCTTATATAGTTGCGGAAAAAATACTTGAACAGGGGGAGAAACTTCCACTCGAATGGCCTATACAGGGAACAACAGGTTACGATTTTTTGTCGGCTTCCAATAATGTTTGCTCCTGTAAATCGGGAAAGAAAATATTGGACAAGTATTATAGAAAAGTTATTGGAGAAAATATATCCATCAAAAAACAACAGTATATAAAAAAGAGCATAATTCTCAAGGAACACATGCTGGGCGAGCTTAATAACCTGGCCCGGTCATTGGCATCACTTTTAGCCGTTAAAAGTCCGAATAAGCTAGGGTCTTTAAAAGATATTCTAACCTCTTTTCTGGGATTTTTCCCTGTTTATCGATTATATGACGAAAGCTTTCCACTGGTGGCAAACAATTTCGATCTGCTGTCTTCTCTTTTTAAAAAGTTGACCCGAAAGCCCGAGCTCGATCAAAAGCTGGTTAATCAATTTCGAGAACTGTTTGAGCAAGCACAGGCAGATTCAGAATCGCCGAGCCAAACTGCTGTGGTTGATTTTTTTCTCCGATGTATGCAGTTGGCCGGCCCAGTAATGGCTAAGGGGGTGGAAGATACGTTAATGTATACCTACAACCGTTTTATAGGACACAATGAAGTCGGCGATCATCCGGATAACTGGGGGCTAAGTAAAAAGAAATTCCACAAATTAATGCAGGAAAGGCAAAACTTTTGGCCACTGTCCATCAATGCAAGTTCTACACACGATACCAAACGTGGTGAAGATTCGCGAAGTCGCTTATTAGTCCTCACCGCTATGGCTCGGAAATGGGTTAAACAGGTTCAGATTTGGCAAGATGTGGTTTGGAATGAATATCGAAAAGACCTCCCACATCCGAATGATGAATATTTTATTTATCAGTCATTGGTAGCGTCTTATCCAATGGAAAAACAAGATGGTGAAGCATCCAAAGCATTTGAAAAACGTTTTTTGGACTACTTGGTTAAATATCTGCGCGAAGGGAAAGAGCGCTCGAGCTGGGAAAATCCAAATCTAACCTATGAAGACGCTGTTCGGGAATTTGCCTCTTTTTTGCTTGATAAAGATCGTCCATTTTTTACGAGCTTTTATCAATTTATTGAAGCGGTAGCTGATTTCGGGATTTTAAACTCGCTTACACAGCAAATCTTGAAATTTACTTGTCCCGGTGTACCTGATATTTACCAGGGGTCGGAACTCTGGAACCATAGTTTTGTTGATCCCGACAATCGACGACCGATAGATTATCAATTAAGTGAAAATCTGCTGCAGGCAATTGAAAATATGCCCAACGACAGTCGAATTCGACAATTATGGCAGAATAGATACGATGGGACAATTAAACTATGGTTTGTTAAGGAATTGGTAAAACTCAGAAAGTATGATGCTGCACTTGCACCAGATAGCAGTTATATTCCGTTAAAAGTAAGCGGTCGTTACCGTAAACATATTTTGGCATTCGCGCGTAGATCTGGAGATGATTGGATGATCGTAGTACTTCCGCTACACCTGGCTGCTATCGGTAAAATCTCCAAATTCGTAACTGGCTCATTTACCTGGGCAGATACGAGCGTTCATCTTCCCGTAAATCATTCCGTGACCTGGCATCACATGCTATTTGACGTAGCGGGCGAAGGCACAGAAATTTCAGTGAACGCCATTTTTAGGGATCTTCCAATGGCTATTTTAAAATACAAAAGTACCCTACCTAAGCGTAGTGCGGGTGTTTTAATGCATATCAGCTCATTGCCATCATCCTATGGAATTGGTGATTTGGGATCCGGAGCACGTCGTTTTGTTAAACAACTACATTATAGCGGCCAAAGCTGGTGGCAAGTTCTTCCTTTAGGGCCGACAGATGTAACGCAAAACCATTCTCCTTACAGCACCCTAAGTAGTAGAGCAGGTAATCCATTATTCATCGATTTAAACGAATTACTAGAATTTGGCTTATTGGAAAGGGGGGAACTAAAGACTTTAAAAAGAAATAGTTCTAAAACAATAGATTTTGCTGATATAGTCTTCACAAAAAACAAACTTTTGGAGAAGGCATTTAATCGTCTTTCTGTTCAACATGCGCTTGATTTCTCCGAATTTGTAGCCCGTGAATCTTCGTGGCTTGAGGATTATGCACTTTTCAAAGTTCTAAAAAACAGACATGGGAATCGTCCTTGGTATGAGTGGCCAACACAATACAAACATCGCGATAGTACTGCAATTAACGATTTCGCAGTTGAATTCGCAGATGAATTGCGAAAGGAAAAATGGTTTCAATACCTATTTTTCAGACAATGGGATGCCATAAGAAACTACGCATACGATTATGGCGTAAGATTTATCGGTGATATTCCATTTTATGTTGCCTATGATTCTGCCGATGTTTGGGCCAATCCGCACTATTTTTCCATAGGGGAAAATGGTACTATTAAAAATGTTGCTGGGGTTCCGCCTGATTACTTTAATGCAGCGGGGCAATTATGGGGGATGCCGACTTATCATTGGGAATCACTCAAAAAAGATGGCTACAAATGGTGGATTGAGCGCCTGTCACACAATTGTGCGCTGTTTGATAGGTTGCGGCTTGATCATTTTAGAGCATTTTCTTCCTATTGGGAAGTTCCCTTTGAAGAAACTTCCGCCAAGAATGGAAGTTGGTCAACAGGTCCTGGTTCGGATTTTTTTGATCAAGTAAAAGTTCATTTAGATGACATGCCTTTTATCGCTGAAGATCTTGGAGACATTGATGCGAAGGTATACGATCTGCGCGATCAATACAACTTTCCGGGCATGGCGGTTTTACAGTTCGCTTTTGATAAAGATATGGCACATTCGCCCCATATTCCACATCATTATTGCAGAAATTCTGTTGCCTATCCGGGAACACACGATAATAATACGACACTTTCTTGGTATCGTGAAGATCTTAAATCATCGAGTAAAATAAATATCAATACCTATTTTGGACAAATTATTGACAGCGGAAATGTAAATGAGGTCCTCATACGATCACTTTACGCTTCTGTCGCAGACACAGTCATTGTTGCGATGCAAGATATCCTCAATCTTGGTGGATCATGTCGTATGAACCGACCTGCCACTACGACCGGAAATTGGTTGTGGCGCATGCAGAAAAGAGCTTTTTCTCCAAAACTTCAGGCGAGATTAAATGACTACGCAAAAATATACAACCGTTAAACATAAAGATGGAAACAAAAATCAATACTGGAAGCCCTTATCCTTTGGGCGCAACTTACGATGGAGAAGGGGTTAACTTTGCCCTTTTCTCCGAAAATGCCGAAGCTGTCGAACTTTATCTCTATGATAGTTCGAACCAACAAGAAATCGAGCAATTTAAAATAACGGAGAAGACGCATCAAGTTTGGCATATTTATGTTTCGGGAATTAAGCCAGGACAACTGTATGGTTATCGTGTGCACGGTCCTTACGATCCGGCCCAGGGGCATCGTTTTAACCCGCATAAATTACTGATTGATCCCTATGCGAAAGCAATTTCGGGTGTCGTACAATGGAATGATGCTTTATTTGCGTACAATATAGGCGAGGACGATTTGAGTTTAGATACAACTGATAGCGCCCCTTTCGTCCCGAAATCTGTGGTTATAGACGGTCATTTTGATTGGGGGGACGACCATCCTCCGCGTATACCGATGCACCAAAGTGTGATTTATGAAACACATGTAAAAGGTTTTACAGCAACTCATCCAGAGATTCCCGAAGAAATAAGAGGAACATACGCAGCCTTGGCGCATCCTGTCACCATAAATTACTTAAAGGAATTGGGGATCACTGCAATTGAATTATTGCCTATACACCATTTTATTACAGACCGTCACCTTCAGGATAAAGGACTAACTAACTATTGGGGATATAACAGTATTGGTTTTTTTGCCCCTGATGTGCGCTATTCAGCTTCGGGTACCTATGGAGAACAGGTCGTGGAATTCAAGGAAATGGTAAAAGCACTCCATAGTGCAGGGATAGAAGTTATCCTTGATGTCGTTTACAATCATACAGGCGAAGGGAATGAAATGGGGCCAACACTCTCTTTTAGAGGAATTGACAATGCTTCATATTATCGTTTGGCTGAAGATCCACGTTATTATATGGATTTTACTGGAACAGGCAATACATTAAATACCCGCCAGCCTAATGTACTACGGCTGATCATGGATAGTTTACGCTATTGGGTGCAGGAAATGCACGTTGATGGATTCCGTTTTGATCTAGCTTCAGCATTAGCGCGGGAGCTCCATGACGTAGATAAATTGAGCTCTTTCTTTGACGTTATCCATCAGGATCCCGTGATCTCACAGGTTAAACTAATTGCAGAACCGTGGGATATTGGAGAAGGAGGGTATCAGGTCGGCGAGTTCCCCGCCGGTTGGGCCGAATGGAATGGAAAGTATCGTGACTGTATCCGCGATTATTGGATCGGAGCGGACAGTATGATCGCTGAATTTGCTAATCGCCTAACGGGATCCTCCGATTTATACCGGGGTGACAATCGTACACCTTCCGCCAGTATAAATTTCATTACTGCACATGACGGATTTACGCTCCACGATCTGGTATCGTATAACGAAAAGCACAATGAAGCTAATGGTGAGGATAATAACGATGGAGAAAGCCACAACCGCTCCTGGAACTGCGGGGCAGAAGGACCTACAGATGATTCTACGGTAAATAACCTAAGAGAAAAACAAAAAAGAAACATGCTCGTCACCTTATTTCTTTCCCAGGGAGTACCTATGCTTGTCGCTGGCGATGAACATGGGCGAACACAGCAGGGCAATAATAACGCCTATTGTCAGGACAATGAGATTTCATGGCTCAACTGGGCCAATGTAGATGTATCTTTATTGGACTTCACTAAAAAATTGATCCATTTTAGGCGAGAACATCCGGTATTCTGTCGTCGCAAATGGTTTCAAGGATTGCCTATCCGCGGTACAGGTGTTGAAGATATCGTATGGTTTCTTCCAGATGCATCTGAGATGGATGATCATCACTGGCAGGAAGACTATGCGCGCTCACTCGCTGTGTTTTTAAACGGTGCGGGAATTAGATCAGTAGATACTGATGGAAAGAAAATCGTGGATGCTAATTTTTACCTGCTATTTAATGCGTATTGGGAAGATGTAACCTACACGCTCCCCGGTGAAAATTATGGGGCTGGTTGGTTTAAGATCTTAGATACGAATAATGATACGATAGAAAGCTTTGGAAACTATTCAGCAGGAGATTCTATTTTAGTGCCCTCACGTTCCATACTTTTATTTCAGTCACAATAAAGTGGGAGATATTGATGAGCGAGACAGGAATTAAACAATTGGGTATTCGTCGCAATGGTGACCATTGGCAGATTCGCGTATGGGCACCAATGGCAAAGAATGTGCATTGCCGATTTTATCAAAAAGATATGGAGATTGCGCTTAAGCCCCAACAATATGGTTATTGGTACGCGGAGACTGATTTATTAACAGCTGGAGATTTATACCGGATCAGTGTCGATGGCAAGGAATTGCCGGACCCGATTTCGCTCTCCCAGCCAGAAGGTGTACATGGTCCCTCAAAAGTCGTTGATCTCACTTTTTCTTGGACCGATACAGACTATCGGCCTCCAGCATTGTCTGATTTTATTATTTACGAGCTTCATGTAGGAACATTTACTTCATCCCATGATTTTGATGGTGTTATCAAAAAGATTCCCTATCTGAAAGATTTGGGTATCACTGCTATTGAAATTATGCCTGTTGCACAGTTTCCAGGTGAAAGAAATTGGGGTTACGATGGTGTTTTTCCATTTGCAGTGCAGCATTCCTATGGTGGTACATCGGAACTTCAAAGGCTTGTGAATTCCTGTCATGAGGCCAATATTGCGGTAATTTTGGATGTCGTCTATAATCATCTCGGTCCCGAGGGAAACTATTTCTCGAATTATGGCCCATATTTTACCGACAAATACCATACGCCCTGGGGTAATGCGCTGAATTATGACGATAGCTATTGTCATGGACAGCGGGATCTGGTACTGAACAATGTACGCATGTGGTTTGAAGACTTTCATATCGATGCGCTGCGTCTGGATGCGGTACATGCAATCAAGGATTTTAACGCTGTTCATATCCTTCAGCAAATTCGGAAGGAAACGGATGAAATTATTGCTAAATCCGGAAAAAACCATTTTCTATTTATTGAATGTGATCTTAACGATAGACGATTTCTAGACCCATTGGCGAAAAATGGTTTTGGGATGGATGCACAATGGCTAGATGAATTTCACCACGCTTTAAGAGTAAGCGTGGGCGAACCAAAAAAAGGGTACTATGAGGAATTTAATGGATTGGCCGATCTCGCAAAAGCTTATGAAAAAGCATATGTATTCGATGGAAACTATTCTCCCCATCGGGAAAAATTCTTTGGAACGGACACGCTAGGTATCGAAGGGAATCATTTTATAGTTTTCTGCCAGAATCATGATCAAGTCGGCAATAGGATGATGGGCGATCGCGCGGCTTCACTCTATCCTGTAGAAATTACGCGACTTATGGCTTTTGCCGTGTTCATATCACCGTATCTTCCTTTACTGTTCATGGGAGAAGAATGGGGTACAAAACGAGCTTTTCCCTATTTTACCAGTCATAGTGACCCCAAACTTGTAGCGCAGGTGAGACAGGGAAGAAAAAAAGAGTTTGAAGATTTTTTTGAAGATTCAGGATTTCTCGACCCGCAGGACGAGACGATATTTAGGAATACCGTATTGAATTGGGACGAACAGGATAGCGAAGTCCATCAGAAACATTTATCTTATTATAGATCCCTGATAGCATTCCGTAAAATCAATCCTGTGCTGAAAAATATACAGCGCGATGAAATAACGGCTAAATGTCTCCCGAATCAAAAGGTACTTATCTTAGCGATGAAAAAAAACGATAGTTCTTTATTTGTAATGATGAATTTTTCTGCCACTGTACAACAGGTAACGCTACCTGAAGATCTGCAATGGAAAATTATATTTAATACGAATGAAATGGATGCCGCGGTTTTGTCAGATACTGATTATGCTCAAATCACTGTCGCATCGCTAAAGCCTTGGTCTGGTCAGGTCTATATTTCTAGCTAGATGCATGGGGTATAAAAATTTTTATATCCCATGCATCAGATTTTTATATCGCGTTGAGCACCCATCTTTGAACACCGAGAGGCAACACGCTGCGGCATGTTGTTTTTGCCGAGTGATGAACTATTGTAACCGGAGAAATGTTTTAAGATTGAATTTTGGGGGGCACATTAAGATTTTTGATTTTAAAAGGTTATGATTGATATACAAAAAATATTCGCTGAGGGGGTGGAAAGCTCCTTTCTTGTTGAAATAGGTGCAAGAACAGTAATAATGTTTCTTCTAATTTTGATAATTCTAAGGCTCTCGGGTAGAAGGGGAGTTCGGCAGTTAACTCTTTTTGAGGTTGCGATTATTATTAGTTTGGGCTCAGCTGCGGGAGATCCAATGTTTCAAGAAGATATCCCAATTTTTCATGCGATTGTTGTCTTTATAGGTGTAATTTTCGTGTATAAGTTGATAACCTGGCTCGCTTCCCGATCAGAGAAGGTTGCCCATTTATTGGAAGGTAAAGTTTTACCTGTAGTAAAGGATGGCGTATTTGATATAAAACATGAAAATGATAATACCTTTTCGCGTATGGAATTTTTTTCTGAACTGAGAAATTTAAATGTCGAACATTTGGGACAGGTTAAGGAAGGGATTCTAGAAGTCGATGGAACCTTAAGCGTTTTATTTTATGCTGATAATGATGTGCGATATGGGCTACCCTTATTCCCATCATCTTACAAAATGGTTGATGTATCCAGTTCCGAAGGGCCATTTGCATGCATGTATTGCGGCCATGTTCTATTTAGTTTTGAGAATGATTGCCAGTCATGTCCAAGATGCAATAAAACACAATGGAGCATAGCTTTGAATTCCCGAAGGGTTTAGAAGAAATAATTCATGGTATTATTTGAATAAATCATAGCCTTGTGTTAAATTATGGGAAACTAATTTAGCCGTTCTTTTAATAGCTGCCCAGCGGCAATAAGATTGAAACCACCGGGCAAGCTTAGGTTTACCGCAACAGGGGAGTTGCTGTTAGGAGCGGTTTTCTATTGCACCGAGCACCCTCAGGTCATCAGATGCTGGCAGTTCAAATACCTGCAGGTGAAAGTGCTTAATGGCAGCAAGTAAATGGTCAAAAATATCGGCCATCGTATCTTCGAAATAGGCCCATTGTGTCCCCTTGGTAAACATGTACAGTTCCAGCGGAATACCGTATTCGCTAGGGGCTAGCTGACGGACTAATAAAGTAAGTTCCTGATGGATATTGGGGTTATGTTTGGCATAGGCGAGTACATAGGCCCTGAACAGGCCGATATTGGTCATCCTGCGACCATTGACAGGCGAGGAGCTGTCTGTATGCCAAGTTTTATTGTACTCGGCAATCTCGCGCTCCCTTTTTTCGATATAGGGAGCCAACAGCCATATAGTTTTTAATGCCGTGATTTCCTCCGCACTGAGGTAGCGCACCGAAGACATTTTAATGTTCAATGCCCGTTTTATCCGACGGCCACCAGTCTCCTGCATCCCACGATAGTTTTTAAATGAATCGCTCAGTAGGGTATAGGTCGGAATGGTGACAATGGTCTTGTCCCAGTTCTGTATCTTCACATTGTTGAGGTTGATCTGCAGCACGTCGCCGTCCACACCGTATTTGGGCATTTCTATCCAGTCTCCTACGCGGACCGAGTCATTTGCCGACACCTGAATACTGGCCACAAAGCCCAGGATAGTATCCTTAAAGACGAGCATGAGGATGGCGGACGCCGCCCCAAGCGAGACCAGAAAGGACCAGGGCGAATTGCCGGTCAGCAGGGAAACGATCAGTGTACCGATCACAAATATTAAAAAGATCTGTACCACCTGAAGGTAGCTGTCGATGGGTTTGTCCTTAAACGCATTTGAACCACGAAGAATATCGCGGCAGGTTTTTAACAAGCTATTGGCCAGATGGTAGATGGTGAACAATACCACGATATCCAGAATCTTGACAATAGCGGCTGTAAGCACCGGAAAACCAACGAAGATCACCGGTAGCAGCTGCCGTGTAAGCAGCACGAGCAGGGTGCGGCTCACGCGTACATGCACCTTGTTTTCCAACAGATAATCATCCCATTTGGTCGAGGTTCGCTGGGCAATCCGATTCAATGCGGAATAAAATACTTTGCGCATGATATAATCGAGCGCATAGAGCATCACCGCAAAAGCAAAAAGTAATGCGGCGGCCGTAACAATATGTGCCTGCTGCTCGGGTAAACCCAATTTGGCAAAGAAATTAAAAATGTACTGATAAATTGAACTTGATGATTGTTCATTGAAGTTAAGCATGTTTAAATTTTTCATATGAACAAACAAATTTACGAAGAAATATAAACACGGATTTTGGCGTGAAAAATACCCCTTTAACGCTGTTTTTACGTGTAAAGTTTGCTTATTGATTAATTTTTGCGTATATTAGTAAATTAATAGATAACCCGACGGCGAAATTTCTTCTGTTTCGCGTCTTTAAAACCCCCAACGATTTGAATGAGATTAGTGTGATAGGTGGTGGGAGTTGGGCCACGGCCCTGGTTAAAATTTTGACAGAAAATAGCATTCATACAAACTGGTACTTGCGGCGTTCAGAGCAGGCGCGCTCGATAAACCGGGATGCTGTTAACCCTGACTACCTATCGTTTTTAAAACTTGACAATACAAAAATTTATGCGTCCGATCAGCTGGACGAGATCGTGGCCCGATCGAAAGTAATCCTTTTCGTCGTGCCCAGTGCGCATCTGGACAAAGTTTGCGCCGCAATCCCCAAAGAGGACCTTGCCGAAAAGTTTGTGATTACCGCTATTAAAGGAACCGTCGGCCCGGACAACCTGCTTCCCAGTGCTTATCTCGCTAAGTATTTTAAATTGGAAGATTTTCAGCAGGCAATCATTGCGGGACCATGCCATGCCGAAGAGATCGCACGGAACAAGAAAACCTATATGACCCTGTGCGGTCCCAACGAATCCTTTATCCGTAAGATTTCCAAGGGCTTCGCTTCAAGCTATATGCAGGTAAATTATAGCCCCGACACGCTGGGCGTGGAGTACGCCGCTATTTACAAAAATGTAGTCGGCATCGTCTGTGGCATGGCTGAAGGACTCCACTACGGTGACAACTTTATGGCGGTGCTTGTGGCCAACGCGACTGACGAACTGGGGCTGTTGCTGCATTCCCTTGGTGCGCTCAATGTCCGGCTGGGCAGCTCCACCTATTTGGGCGACCTATTGGTGACGGGGTACTCCGCGCATAGCCGTAACCGGACTTTCGGTAAATACCTTGGCCAGGGATATTCGGTGTTCGAAGCCCGTCAACACATGGGCATGGTCGCAGAAGGATATTTTGCAACGCGGGGGCTGATGGCGACGGTCTCGACCCTCGGGCTCAATTTGCCCCTCTTACAGACCACATATCGTGTGCTGTACAATCATATGGCCGCAATTGATGAATTTAAACTTTTAGAAAGGAATATAAAATAATATGCTATTAGCAACAGATTTAGATGGAACTTTTTTGGGCGGAAAGATGGAAGACCGCCTCAGATTATATAGATTGATAAAAACTAGCCCGATGCAGCTGGTCTTTGTCACCGGAAGAGGGCTGGAGTCGGTATTGCCGCTGCTGAGCGATCCGCTTATTCCGGTGCCGGATTTCATTATTGCGGATGTCGGCGCCACCGTCGTTAACGGCCATAGCCTGGAAGCGATTGAGCCGCTGCAGAGTGAGATCGAGGAAAAATGGCCGCAGACTTATGCAATCCGGGCGGCGCTGGAGGAAATACCGCATTTGAATTACCAGCATGTACCGCAGCAGCGTCGCAGCTCCTTTTATTTTGAAGCCGGCGTGGACCATAGCCTGGTGCAGCAGGTGGCGGACAGGTACGACTGCGACATCATTACTTCGGCCGATAAATACCTGGACTTGCTCCCCAGAGGGGTCAACAAGGGGACGACATTAAAGAAGCTGGTTGAATTTCTGGCCGTTGATCCAGATGATGTGATGGTAGCTGGCGATACGCTGAATGATCTGGCCTTGTTTGAGATCGGCTTTCGTGGTGTTGCTGTCGGAAAATCTGAGCCGGGGCTGCTGCAGGCCATTGATCAGTTGGATACAGCGTACAGTGCAGAGGCCGCTGGAGCGGGCGGTATACTGGAGTACATGGGCAAATACCGCCCGTTTCAGCAGCTGATCCGCGGGGAACAAAAATCGGTGCCTCAAAAAAGAAGATCCAAAAAATCAGACCAGCTGGTGATGGTGTACCATCGGCTGCCTTTTGAAAAGGAGTCGGTCAACGGTAAGACGGTAAGGGTAGCGCCAAAAAGCCCAAACGGCATCATTCCTTCGCTACTGGGCTTATTTGAGAAGGGACGCTCCGGTCTTTGGATCGGGGAGGAAGTCATCCAGCAGGACGGAAAGCCGGTTCCAAATCAGCTGGTCGACGAAAGCCGGTATCCTAATTTGGTCGCTTCCACCATATCGTTGTCTAAAGAGGATATCGATAAGTTCTATCGTGTATTCTCCAAAGAGGCGTTCTGGCCGACGATCTTTTCCTTTGTGGACCGGGCAAAATTCAACCACGAGGACTGGGAACATTACCTGATGATAAACAAGCGCTTTGCCGAGCGGATTGCCCGCGAGGCCGACGAGGAGGCGCTGGTCTGGATCCATGAGTATAATCTGTGGATGGTGCCTTCTTTTTTAAAAACCATGCGCCCAGATCTGAAAATTGGCTTTTTTCATCATACGGCTTTTCCGGCAGCAGATATTTTCAATATTATTCCCTGGCGCAAAGAGATCATCGGCAGCCTGCTGCTCTGTGATTTTATCAGTTTTCATATCCCGCGTTATGTCGAGAATTTTGTGGATGTGATCCGCAGCCATACACCATTTAAAGTGGTCAAAAAAGTTGATGTCGCCAATCAGTTCCTGACCTATAGCTGTGCGCTGGGCGTCGATCAGATGACCAAGATCATAGAGGTGGATGGCCGGCAGATTAGGCTTGGCGCACAGCCGGTGGGGGTGAACAGGGGCCATATCGAACAGATTTTGACGGATGATAAGGTCAAGACTGAGATCAATGCCCTCAAAGAAAACAAAGCCGGATCCGGAATAACGCGTATCATATCCATCGAGCGCCTGGATTACGTCAAAGGCCCCTTGGAAAAAATCCAGGCTTTTGGTGAATTTCTGGCCGAATACCCAGAATTTAGGGGCAAGATCGAACTGGTCAATGTCTGTACGCCGCCATCACAGGGGATGACTATCTATGACGAAATCCGGGATCAGGTAAATCAGGCCGTGGGTGAGATCAACGGTAAATATGCAACGATGAACTGGACCCCGATCCAATATTTTTATAGGGCCTTGCCTTTTGAGGAAGTGGTCAAACACTATGCGCTGAGCGATATTGCCTGGATCACGCCTCTGCGGGACGGACTGAATCTAGTCGCAAAGGAATACATTGCGACCCATGGGTTATTGGAGACTCCTGGGATTCTTGTGCTCTCAGAATTTGCAGGGGCCTCGGTCGAATTGCCTTATGCCATATTGACCAATCCCTACGACCGTAAGAGCATGAAAGATGCACTGTTGAAAGCCTTGGTCATGGAACCCGGAGAAGCTCAGGTTAGGGCGCGCAGGCTGTATGAGCATATTGAGCACTACGATATCCATTACTGGGGGCGGGATTTTGTGAAAGAGCTCGAAACATCGGGTAAAGCAATTGTTCATGAAAAGAAGTAACTGTTAGTCTCAGGCGTCAAACGCGCTTTTTTAGCCATCTTAGAAAAAAATAATTAGAAATCCGTGTTAAGCTGGTTTCTTGAATAGAATACAAAATAACGTTGAAAACGAAGCTTCGGGATGTATTCCTCAGGAAATCCCGCTATTTTACAAACAATATTGTTTTAACGAGGGTTTTTCTTGAGGGAATTCAATAAAAAATAACGCGCAAAGTCGCGAAGAAAAATAAAATATGATAAATACTGGCAATAAGAATGAATTTCAAAATGCTTTCAGTGCAAGCTTCAGTTATAATTTTGACAATTTTGGAAATGAGGAACAATTTTTTGATTCCGCCAAAAGGTGGATTGATGATAAATATTTTTTGATTGTTTTTGGGTGTTCAAATAAGGATCATCGTGGACAACATACCTTATTATTTTTCAGCAACCAGTATTTTCCAGTTCAAGAACTAAGAGGATATTTTAAAGAAGGGGCTTATTTTGCATTCCGTTCAGATCTATTTACAGGATATAGTCTGCGAAATAAATTGAAAGAATTTGGGTTTTTAGAATACTCCATTCAGGAATCGATGATCTTATCGAATAACGATTATAGGCTTATAAAAAATATCTTTGAACTGATAGACCTCGAGACTAAGATGCCCATGAGTGAAACGCAGTCTAAAATACTTATTTCATATCTTGATTTGCTTTTACAACATATGCAAAGGTTTTATCAACAGTTAATGGAAGATAAGCTGAATGAGTTTAGCGCGTTACAAAAAGATTTTATGAGCGAGCTGCACACTCTTTTTGATAGCAAAAGAAAATGCTTGTCCTTACTCCCTAGTTTAACATTATTGTCCACGAAACTAAATTGTACAACACGATTTCTCAATGATGTTTCTTTAAAAACTTCTAAAAATACAGCACAGTATCATATTGATAATTTTATTGTTAAAATAGCAAAGGAATTACTTGCTGAAACTGATTTATCAGTAGCTGAAATCGCTAAAAATATGCAATTTGATCAACCTCAGTCATTAACAAGACTGTTTAAAAAGAAAACAAAAATTAGTCCACTCGACTATCGTATATCAATTATATGACAAATTTATTCCCAGAGGAATCGGCGTTAGCCGTTAATTTTCAAAATAGTATATAATAGTACAATATAATGTATGGTTAGTCAAATCAGTTCATTCGTCAAGCCAATGAATTATATTGAGCAAAAATTGGGCATTCTTTTTTGCGGCTGGATGGTTCATTCCTCTTTTTTCACTTTTGATGCCATGGGGTTTTGCCCAAAATCAAATGCAAGTGCATTCAGGTTAGTTTCTTTCTTATCAGTAATTGCCAAACCACTTCTTTCGTCGCTATTTTTATCAAAGAAAATCAGACCTGCGGGAGCTTAAGTCCTTTATACGTATTCCCATTAATAATAGGTTGCGGAATGTTATCAGTGTTTGCAATAAGGACACTATTTTTCCCCGATCATATGATAATGCAGAGAAAACTGATTTTATGGTTAAAGATAACCATTGATCTAATAACCGTACTGATCGTAAATTTGTCTGTTGATAGGAAGCTTGGTCCCTACTTTTATTGATAATAACCTAAGTTTATTGGTATCAAATATGAATATTCCATTTAGTCTTATTTTGTTAAGTCTGTTTTTAATGATTTATCATACACCGGTCAAAAACGTTGGCGAGCGGAAAATTGCCTATACGGATTATATACGAGGGCGTCCTTTAAGTGCGCAGCTCTGGTATCCGACCGAGAACAGCAATGTTAAGGATACAGAACGGCCATTTATCTTACCACCTACAGCAAAAAATGCGGAATTTATACAAGATAAACATCCATTGATTGTGTTGTCTCATGGCACTGGAGGCAACAGATTTAGCTTATCCTGGCTGGCGATTGAATTGGCGAAAAATGGATATTTTGTGGTTGCTCCAGATCATTGGGGCAATACGCTCGATAATAAAATCCCTGAGAACTTTGTACGTTATTGGGATAGACCGCTAGATATTCATTTCCTGATTTCATCATTACTTGACGACACACGGTTTAATAGCTACATAGACAGCAGTAGGATTGCCGGTATAGGATTTTCATTGGGGGGATATACTACTTTGGCGCTTGCCGGGGTCAAACTAGATTGCGATACGCTCAAGAAAAGCGCATCGTTAGCCGAAAACCGAAAACAATTTGTTATTCCTGAATTAGGTGACCTCCAGGAATTAATGCAAAAAATATCCTGCGAACAGGTGCCGCTAGATTTAAGAGATAGTCGCGTTAAAGCCAGTTTAGCCTTGTCTCCAGCACTTGGGCTGGGCCTTCCCAAAGTGAAGCAAACCAATACATCTCCAGTTTTGATCATTGGTGCGGCTGACGATTCGATTGCTCCTCTTAAAACTAACGCAATACGATACCATGAAGTAATCAAAAATTCAAAATATAGCGTACTTCAAGGTAAAGTGGGGCATTACATTTTCTTGAATGAAGGGAAGCTTCAATTGGTTAACGTAGAGCCCACTTATTATCGAGACCATAATGCTATGGACAGAAAATCAATACATCAACAATTGATAGCAGAAATACTCGCTTTTCTGTCGGAGCATTTAAAATAAATAGAAGTGAACACTGCTCCACAAATACAAACCTCCGCCGGCCAATCCACTGCTTTGAGCGATGAGATTATGCTAAGGCTACATCAGATTATTGATTATATATCAGTTTATTTAAACCAAATTTTGCAAATGCTTTAAATGTATATGTCCCCATTTACGCATATCGCGGACGATCGGATAAATACTTTCGCCGTATTCTGTTAAATAATATTCAACTCGTAAAGGAACTTCATTGAAAACCTTTCGGCTAATAATACCATCGGCTTCCAATTCCCTAAGTTGTTTTGCAATTGTCCGCTCACTAATTGTTGGCAGTGTCTTTTTCATTTCCGTAAAACGGTTCCTATTTTTCCCTATAAGCATAATTAATGTAGTCTTACATTTACCCTTTATGACCTGCAGAAAAATATCCGATGGGCAAACTGTTTCAATCTTTTCTATTTCTGACATTATTTTATCTCTTGATAATCAATAAACTGAACTTTTGTGCAGTATATGATTATTTTGTAAGTTATTGCTTCTTAGTTTTTTAATTTTCAAATTTACTCAAAATTATTTTTATGCGTAATACATTCAGAGCCTTAATGGTCAGAGAAAATGAAGGAATTTTCAAAAGTAAAGTTGAAGATGTCCCTTTCGATCAGATAACCGAAAACGATGTACTGATTAAAGTAGCATATTCATCCGTAAATTACAAAGATGCACTATCTGCTTCGGGGAACAAAGGTGTGACGAGAAATTTTCCTCATATACCAGGAATAGATGCTGTAGGAAAGATAGTTTCTTGTAAATCCAGTCGATTCAATAAGGGAGATAATGTGATTGTAACAGGGTATGATCTGGGAATGAATACTTGGGGAGGATTTGGCCAATATATTAGTGTTCCAGCGGAGTGGATCATCCCATTACCGGCGGGACTAACCCCATTGGAAGCCATGTCATTTGGTACGGCAGGTTTGACAGCTGGTATTTCTGTTTATAACTTGATTAAATCAGGGATTATCCCCAACAGCGGGAAAGTTGTAGTAAGTGGAGCTACCGGAGGGGTAGGGAGTCTTTCTGCGGCTATTTTGTCAAAGATCGGGTATAATGTCGTCGCCATATCCGGGAAGAGCACTGATTATTTTCAGCGTACTCTTGGTGTTTCTGAAGTCATATCAAGAGAAGATTTTATTACAAAATATGACGCGTGTGCCCTATCACGTAACGATTTTGCGGCAGGTATTGACTGTGTAGGAGGGAAGATCCTATCCGGCATAATAAAATCACTACATTATAACGGAGTAGTAACCTGTTGTGGAAATGTGGCCTCTGGAGATCTAAATACCAGCATATATCCATTTATATTAAGAGGGGTCAAGCTGATCGGAATAGATTCGGTGGAGCAACCATTACAATTTAAGGAAGAGATCTGGAATTTACTTGCAAAGGATTTCAAACCTGAATTTCTATCAGACATGGTGCAGATAATCTCAATGGATGAATTAACACATGCATTGGATACGGTTCTAAAAGGCGGCTCTAAAAGTCGTTTTGTCGTAAAACAGTAATAGCTCCAAGGCGTAGGCTGTCCTGATCGGATGGTCTAAATACTTCATTGGCAGGGAACGAATGCTCGGTGAATGATGCGTCACTAAGATGTTCTGTTTCCCTTCACTTGGACCAAGACTTTCCGCCAGCCATTGCCTAGAAACGACCATACATGTGAACCACGCTAGTGCAAATAAAATTTTAATTTTTGGGTGTTTCATCGGTCCTTTCTAAATGTCAGACCGGCAAAGTCAACCACTTGTTGATTGTCTTTTTGAGATAAGGAAACATTAAATCCTCCAAAACCTGCATTTATTCCACATGTAACAGCGTATTTAGGTGATATTACATATAAAGGTATAGACCTAACACTGCCAAATGTCGTAAACTTCATCATTAAAACTTTTTCTTTTGAAATATAAATTTCAACTTCTCTAAATTTTGTATCTCCAATTAGCATCTGATAACCGAAATGCTTGTATTTTCCTAATGCATTCTCCCATGAAGAACGATCAAGGTTTTTGAGCTTTAGTCCATACTCGCGTTCACGATCTTCAATTCTTTGAAATAAAAAAGTTTCGGTATTAACTTTCTTAAAAACAAATCTTTTGTTATTTCTTTCCACTAAGCTATCATTTGGAAATATTTCGATAGGCAGAAATTCATCCTTTGATAAAGGAGTAAGAAAATATTGTCTTTCCCCATCAATAAGTTTGAGACGATCTTTTTCTAAAATGACTTTGATATACCCTTCGGCCTGCGCATAATTACCTACATGTCTTTTCAGGCTATGATTAGATAATTTGATTGGGGCCGATGAACTGTGAATTTTTCCTGTTATAGGAGCAGGAAATAGGTCGCTAATCTTCAGTTGGTACTTGTTCAAGAAACTGAAACAAAATTCTTCTGCAATTGCACCACCTTCTGCTGAGTTTGTCATGACAATTACCGCAAATTTACTTTTGGGAATTAATAGCAGTTTTGCCTGTGCAAATCCTGCACTTCCAGCGTGATAGACAGCAAAATTGGAATCATTTTTAAACATAAACCAGCCTAAGCCTTTTTTATTACTTTCAATAGGCACATTTTGGTTCTGCAGCGAAAACATTTCATGGATAGTTGAGGAATCGACTATTGAAGAATTTTCTCCGTTATATGCTTTCATAAGACCAATAACATATTTCGAAAAATCATTTATATTGGTGTAAAAGTTTTCTTTCGATTAAAATCAGCCGATTTTATTCCGTAAAGTAAACTTATAAAAAAATCCAAATGGAAAAATAGCGCATGTTAAAATATTGAAGGATTTTCAGATTCAAACTTTAACACCGTAATTCATAATTTTGTATTCTATAAGATTTCACCAAAATGAGTCTAGAAATAAATTAACTGGAGGAAATGTCGCTTGCACCCCGATGGTCCACTTAGGGAAATAGTGGAAAGTAATTGGATGGCAAAAAATAATGGAAGACGATTAAAGATATAAATGTAAATTTGGACATGAGTAAAATCCTGCGAGAACAGTTCGGAAAATATATCGATATATCAGATGTCGAGTTTGATTATATCCTGAGCCATTTCAGCTTTAGGAAATTCAAAAAGCATCAATTCCTTATACAGGAAGGTCAGTCCGTATTAAATGATTATTTTTTGCTCTCTGGCTGTGTGAAATCGTATTATACTGACGAAATCGGGAAAATACATATTCTTCTATTCGCTATTCAGGATTGGTGGATAACAGATTATGAAGCCTATTATTATCAAAAGAATGCAAAAGTAAATATTGATTGTCTGGAAGATACCGAAGTGCTATGCCTTAGCAATGAAAACAGAGAAAAGCTCTGTCGCGAATTCCATCAAGTCGAACATTTTTTCAGAAAGAAAACAAACCGCAGGAACGTGGCGTTGCAAAACAGAATCCTATCGTTATTGAGCAGCTCTGCAAAGGAACGTTATGAAAAGTTTGTAGGGGAGTATCCATCATTGGTGCAAAAGTTGCCCAAGCACATTTTAGCTGCTTATCTTGGTGTTACAAGAGAAACACTGAGTCGCTTATACTCACCAAACAATTGATCTACCTCACATTTTTTTTGTGAGGTATGTCCTTTCTATCTTTAAAGAATACCCTGAATTTTGTCTTGTCAAATTAAAAATCTAGCACAATGACAACATTTAACATTCAAACAGAAAGCAGCACTGTCAATTGGACAGGGAAGAAAGTTCTAGGCTTACACACAGGAACTATTCAAATCAAAAATGGTTTTTTGAGTTTTGAAAACGATGAGATCATCGATGGAGAAATACATATTGACATGACTTCAATTGTAATCACCGATATTTCTGACAAATCTATTTACATGGAATTTTTTCATCATTTAAACCACGATGATTTTTTCTCGGTCGATCAATTTAAGAAAGCATCTTTGAAAATCAGGAATGGGAGAAAGGAAAATACGCATTACATTATTAGTGGCGATTTGACCATTAAGGACATTACACAGCCCATTCATTTTACGGCAACTGTGGAAATATTTAACGATTTCTTGCATGCATTGGGCGAAATCAAAATTGATCGTACATTGTACAATATTCGGTATGGGTCAGGAAAGTTTATTCCGAATTTGGGCGACAAATTGATTTATGATGAGTTTGTACTACAGTTCAAATTAGTTGGGCAACGCTAAATTTATTCATATGTGGACAAAAACAAAATTCACTAAACTTCTTGGAATAGATTTACCCCTCGTTCAAGGTCCCTTTGGTGGAAAATTATCCTCGGAGGATCTTACAGCACTAGTTTCAAATAAGGGTGGATTGGGATCTTACGGTGGGCAGCCTTATGGTGCTGCCGAACTAATTTCTATTTCTAGAGGCATCAAAAAATTGACCGCAAAACCATTTAACATTAATCTATGGGTTAATGGTCAAGATGCTACGGCAGGAGATTTTGATGAAAGCAAGTTCCAGCAAGTTATCAAACTTTTGGAGCCATACTTTGAAGAGGTCGGTGCAGAACCACCCACATTTCCTTTGCAAGGTAGCCCTAAGTTTGAAGAGCAGATTGAAGCTATTTTTGAGATAAAGCCAACGGTTTTTAGTTTTGTTTATGGCATACCCGCTGAAGCAATTTTGGAGAAATGCCGGAGCTTAGGGATCATAACGATAGGAACTGCTACTACGTTAGATGAAGCTATCGCGATAGAACATGCAGGAGTAGATGCTGTGGTAGCCACAGGATTTGATGCAGGTGGGCATCGGGTTTCATTTTTGGATAAACCTGAGGAAAGTTTAATAGGAACGTTTTCATTGATTCCGCAAGTCGCGGATACTGTAAAAATCCCTATTATAGCCGCTGGCGGTATTGCCGATGCCCGTGGGGTAAAAGCGGCAATGGCATTAGGTGCCGATGCGGTGCAAATAGGAACTGCTTTTCTGGCTACCCGGCAATCTGGAGCAAGTAAAATACATCGTGAAAAATTATTCTCAAAAGAAGCCCGTTATACAACATTGACCAAAGTTTTTACTGGAAGGTTATCACGAGGAATAAAAAACCGCTTGACAGAGGAGTTAAAAGAATTTCAAAATAGTTTTGCCCCTTATCCATTACAAGGGAAAATAGTTGGTAAACTGGGAGCGTATCCTGCAAATTCCGAATCGAATCCTGAATTGAAATCGTTTTGGGCAGGTCAGGCAGCCTCTATTCTCCAATATCATGATGCAGAAAAATTGATTGCAACTATTATTGCTGAAATGGAAAGATAATATCCCAACTACTGTCTACCGTAACGCTCAAGCAAAGTGCTCAGGCTATTCGTGCTGATGCTATTATTGGGCTTAACGTAGATAATTAGAATTTTTGGAATGGGTTGAAATAAATTAAAAACAAACTAAAATCAGCCACAATTGGTACCTATCACCCAATGGAAAATAAATATAATTTATTAAAAGAACATATAGAGAACGTTGTTGCGCTTACCGAAGAAGAGTTTGCATTTATAAGAGCATGTTTTATTTACAAGCACTATAAAAAATCTGAATGTATTTTTAAGGAAGGCGAAGAGGTAAAATATCTATACTTCGTATTGTCGGGGCTTCTTAAACTTTATTATACCGATGAAAATATTAAGGAGCATATTGTTTCATTTGCAATGGAAGATTGGTGGGAAACGGACGTTTCTGCCTTTTATACAAATGGAAATGCTTCATTTACTTTGGAATGCCTAGAGAACACTGAATTACTATGTCTATCGTTGGATGATTTTGATCGATTGTGCAATCATTTACAAAAGATGGAGCGCTTTTTCCTACGCAAATCAATTGCGGGCCATATAGGTTCGCAGCAGCGCATCCTATCTTTTTTAACTTCAGGTGCCAAAGAAAGATATGAGCAGTTGATTGCCCGAAATCCGGCATTGATACAAAGAATCCCAAAATCGCTGCTTGCTTCTTACCTAGGTGTGTCCAGGGAAACGTTAAGTCGCCTGTTTTCCTGATTTTATTAAATTGTGAGGTTTGTCACACGGGGTTATGTAAAATTATCGGGAGCTTTGTCTCACAATAAATTTACAACAATGGAAAAGAAAGTAATCAATCCCTGGAAATGGCAGGATGCCAGAAATTATGTGCAGGCAATTGAAGTTAAACATGCAGATTCAACTTTATATGTATCAGGACAATGTGCCATTAATGATGAGGGAATATCGAGTATTGCTGATATGAGAAGGCAGATTTTTCATACTATTGAAAATCTTGAAAAAGTTATTCTACAAAGTGGTTATGAAGTTAAAGATCTTGTCCGACTAAATATCTACACCACCGATTCTTCTGAATTATTTGAAAACTTCGATGTTATTCAACAGTGGCTTAGCAAAAATAAAGTACAGCAGAGTAGTACAGTGTTGGAAGTCAAGGCACTTTTTGAAACTTTAAAGATAGAACTTGAAGCAACTCTTGCCCGATAATTTCGGGAAGAGTTAACATCGAAAAGTGATTGTTGGAAAGTAATTGATGCTCATCCCCCCAATTTCCTAGTGCTGAAATAACGGGGATTAAAGTCTTTCCAAATTCTGTAAGACTGTATTCCACTTCAGGTGGTACAAAAGGCGGGGGGAAAGGTAATAGCTGAACACCTGTTAAATGCAGGCGCAACGGTGATTATTGCGGCGAGCAATGATATCAAAAAAAGCTGGAGTAAATACTTCAGCTTTTTTTGAATCTAATTTTTTTATTATTCTATTCAGTAATGTTCAGTGATTGAATAAGGCCATTAGACAACTGAAAGTGGAATTTTAAAATGACTGGACTTCCAGGAAAAGACCCATCAATTTCCGCAGATAGAATATTTTCCTTTTCGTCATAAACCAATGGCTTCATAGAAGCTTGATACTCCTTATTGGATTTATCCATCCATTGTTCAATTTCTACTCTTCCGTTATGGGTTTTGCCTTCGTCAAAGACTACGGCAGTTTCTGTAAAGCATCGGACATAGGCAGCACTATCGAAATTGTTCTGTGCTTTTACTAACTCGGAGATTACTGTAGGTAAGTTCATATTTTCTATTTTTAAATTATATTAAATTGTTGGTACTGTTCCACCATCGATTATATATTCAGTTCCTGTTAGATAGCTGGCTCTCGGTGAGACAAGGAAACCGACGAATTCAGCCACCTCTATAGGTTCAGCGGGTCGTCCGAAGGGGATTCCACCCAATGCATCCATTACACCTTGTTGCGCTTCTTCTACCGTACTGTTGGCGTTTCTTGCAATTTCACCCAGCCATGCTTCCGATGCTGTGGTATTAATCCATCCAGGTGAAACAGTCAGTACACGAACACCTTTCGGTGTCACTTCATTCGATAAACTTTTACTGTAGTTTCGCAGTCCTGCCTTTGCTGCGGCATACGGCAAAGTCGAATCATACAGTGGCAATTTGCCCTGAATTGACGCTATATGGATGATAACGCCTGTTTTCCGATCGATCATCTGCGGTAAAAATCCTCTATCTAGACGAATCGGAGCCAAAAGATTAGTCTGTAGCGTAGATTCCCAATCCGCATCGCTTAGCGCTGCAAACCCGCCTGCGGGGGTTGATGAGCCTCCAAGATTGTTTATCAAAATATCCAGTCTTCCATAGTTCGTAAGGATCTCGCTGACCACTTTTTGGGTACCTTCTGCATTACTCAAATCCGATGCGATGAAATGCAGGTTACTGTTTTCTTTCTCAGGTGCGTTTCTTGCAGTTATTATAACTGTTGCTCCTGCCTGTAGCAGTCTTTCGCCAATTGCTCTTCCGGCACCTTTGGTACCGCCGGTCACCAAGGCTATTTTGCCTGATAATTCATTGTTGAAATTAAATTGTTCCATTTTTACAAATTGTTTATAGGACAAAATTGGGCTATAAAAACAGTTGGCACAAGTACGGAATTACGAATCATATAGGGATAAATTATTCCCCTATTGTGCAAATCGGAACATACCTTTAATTTTGGAATATGTATGAGAGAAAAATAATTCCGAACCTGAACTGTGGTCTTGACTTGATCGGTGAAGTACTTTACGGCAAATGGAAAATACGTTTGCTCTGGTTTATTGATCAGGGATATCAACGACCAAGTGAATTGCAGCGTAAGATCCCAGATGCTTCGCGTAGGGTTTTAAATATCCAGTTAAAGGAGTTGGAAGATCATGGACTGATTACAAAGAAAATATACCCCGTGGTACCTCCAAAAGTTGAATATAGTCTTACCGAATTCGGCGAGACTTTGATTCCCGTTATTGCCGTATTGGGAAACTGGGGAGATGAACATGAAGAACTTCTGCGTTCGCTGATTTTAAATCGTTTTAATTCAGAAAGCTAATATACATCACTACTGTCAAAAATAATGCTTATTCTATTGCCTTTCTCCAGGCCAGGAAAACCAACAGATCATCCGTATATTGAATTATTAAATGGAAGTTTTCGTTACGAGTGTCTGAACGCGCATTGGTTCCTTTCATTGGAAGATGCCAAGGAGAAAATGAAGTCTGGAGGGAAGAATACAACAACTTCGGGCACCACAGCAGTTTGGGGGATCTGACACCTGAAATGTTTATCTAAAAACAGGTCAAAACTTGAATATCCAGAATCGCAGATGAATGAAATTGTTTTGGCAACCGATTTTCTGAGGATGAGGTAAAGAAATGACAAGAATACAAGCCAGCGATGAGTCCAATTTTATATATTTATAAAAAGTAAATTAGGCTCTAGCAAAACCTATGAAAATAAAAGTTTATTCCCCCATTAATCCTTTACTTAAAAAATACATTGAGTGTATTTATATACTCACCCATAGCTCGGAAGAAGAGCCTGCTAAGTATATCACTTTCCCATCTATTTTTACCATTGTTTCGAGCAGTGAAAAATCAAAATCGATCAGTAACGGCAATCAATTAGTCATCAGACAATGCGATCATAACGAAGTGGAAACTAATTTGGTATCTGATTTTAATAAGCCTGTGTTTGTACAATACGAAGGAACAATAAACGAAATCACTATCTATTTTAAACCCCTAGCTATTAATTCATTTTTGGAGCACGAATTAAACCATTACAACAGCTCCAGCTTTTCTGAATTTGTACCTTTTGAAGATTACAGAAGAGTAATGATCGACATTCTTTCTTTGCAAAATGACATCGAAAAAATCGAAACCATTGAAAGATATTGGTTATCCAAATTAAGAGGATTTCAGCACAGTTTCCTTGAAACTATTTTATCTGAAATGATGTGTGAAGAAAATGACGTAGTAAACATAACAGAACTATGCGAAAAGAATGCTATTTCGCGCACCACATTAAACAAACACTTTCGCAGGCATATCTGCAAGACACCATCTGAATTCAAAAAAATACTAAAATTTAGAAATGCGGTTAATAAATATTCATCCTATAAAGCAAAAAACAACTTAACAGATATCGCCTATAGTGTTGACTATTTTGACCAGTCGCATATGATCAGGGAGTTTAAATCAGTGACAGGGTTTTCGCCAAAGGCTTTTTTTGAAAAGACGACAGCGCTGGAAAAAAAGCAAATTCACTGGCTGTTTTTATAGTTAGGTTTACAATTGTACAATTTTTTCTTTTCGGCCTAAAGTAGCTTTGCTGCTTAATCATAAATCAAAACACTATGACCATTCGTCAAATCTATTTTATTATAGCCATCTGCTTCATTGTTCTTTTGCCGGCTGTTGCAATCCACGCCCAAAATTTGAGAAATTTCATTGATCCGATAAAAACCCAACTGAAAAATCTTAAAAAAGAAAATAACTTAAGCGGGGTTGTTCTGATTGCAAAAGATGGTAAGCCAATCTATCGGGAAGCCTTTGGCTTTTCCAATTTGCCAGACCGTGTTAAAAATAAACCGGACACAAAGTTCAACTTAGCATCTATCAACAAGATGTTCACTGCAATGGGAATCATGCAATTGGTGGAATCCGGTAAAATTTCGATTCAGGATAAAGTAGGTCAATATCTCACCGATTATCCCAATAAAACGGTTGCCGACTCTGTGACCATCCATCAATTATTAACACACACTTCAGGAATGCAAAGTTTTTGGGAGGACTATGACAAGCTTGCAAAAGTAAACTTCAAAACAGTTTCTGATTATCTCCCACTGTTTGTAGATAAAAAATTAGCATTTGCACCAGGTAGTAACTTCTACTATAGCAATTCTGGATATATGGTTTTAGGATTAATTATTGAAAAGGTATCGGGTCAGAATTATTTTGATTTTGTAAAAGAACACATATACAAACCCGCAAAAATGATCAATACGGATGCATACGAATTGGATCATGTAATCCCAAATTTGGCCACCGGCTACACCATGTCATTGGAAGAGCCGGGACAATGGAAAAGTAATATTTCCTCAAATCTATACAAAGGAACACCAGCTGGTGGCGGCTATTCAACAGCCGATGATCTGCTAAATTTTGCCAATGCTTTGCAAAGGAATATATTATTGAGTAAAGAAAGTATTACGCTTAGTACATCGGGCAAAGTAAAGTACCGAGAGGGAATGTACGGCTACGGATTTGAAGAAAACAAAATCAACGGACACCGCGTCTTTGGACATACCGGTGGACACGATGGTATTGCTTGTGAACTTATGATTTATCCGGATTTGGGCTATACTGTTGTGATTCTAACCAACGGAGAAGTCGAAAATTATTGGGAAGCAAGTAATCTGATCAAAAAGCAATTAGTAGGTTCAGCACCATCCATTGACAATTTCTTTTACACGAAGGATATCATCCAAACTGTACGCGATAAAGGTTATGAAGCTGGTATTAACGCAATAGAACAGAATTCTAAGAAATATTCATTGAGGGAAAATCTGATTGAAAGATATGCTTATAAGTTCCTGTTCGAAAAGAAAGCGAATCAGGCAATCGATTTGTTTAAGCTGAATCTTCACTTTTTCCCTAATTCAGCCAACGGCTATTATTACATCAGTGAGGCATACATGGTTTCTGGTCAAAAAAAACAGGCTATTGAATATCTAAAGTTATACCTTGAAAAAGAGCCCCAAGACAATGATGCTAGATTAAAATATGAATTGCTGATGAAATAGCTATAATCGATCTGAGTGCAGATCTGTAATTGTGAGAATTTGGTTGAATATCTAAAGTCCCGAAATCTCTAAAAAGTGGACGATGCCTATTGAGAATTGAGGCCGGCAGATGCGCTTCTCTTACACCGCTAATGTTTAAATTATTTATAGCTTGAGACGCATTATCATAGGGAACCCGCTTATTCAGAGGGATATGTGTAGATAATGGAACGGCAATCACGTATGGTTACAACAATGCAAATAAGAGTAATTATCTAAAGCGTTAATAGGATAATGTGCGGAACTGCTATTAAGACAACAAACGTTAAGAAAAGTGATTAAAAGTAATTTATACATAATCGATATTATTTACTAGGTTATTGTTCTAATTTATGACATACTAAGTAATTCATAAAATTTGATAAAGAATAGTCTTTCTGTAACTTTTTAGCTCGTGCGATTGATTATCAATATAATTTACTTGTCTACTTGTGTTTTTTTACTAATTATTTTAGTATTTTTAAATTTATTATTGTATATTTGACTGATAACCAATTAATAAATATTATGGCTAGATCAAAAAAACATTTGGGTAGGTATGTAGATCCACGTACTGATTTCGGTTGGAAATTTTACTTTGGTAGGGAGGACAACAAAATCTTACTGATTGAGTTTCTCAATAGTCTATTTCATGGAGAGAAGATAATTTCGGATCTAAGATATAAGCCTGTAGAACATGATGGTGATTATGAGGAAATGCGTCGTGTTGTATTTGATTTACATTGTATAGGCAGCGATGGCGAGGTTTTCATCATTGAGATGCAGCAGCTCTTTCAAGAATTTTTTAAGGACCGTGCAGTGTACTATACCTCACGCCTCATCAATAAACAATTAGCGCGAGGTAAAAAGGGGAGTGATTATTACCTACCGGAGGTTTACTTTATTGGTATTTTGGAGTTTGATATGGACAGAAATGGAAGTACCGGTATATCCCGTGTCACAGAGCGGCCTTATTTCTATGATGTTGCGCTGTGTGACAAATTGACCAAAGAAATATTCTATGATAAATTGGGATATAAAATGATTTCGCTTCCATTATTTAATAAACAGCCAGAGGAACTAAAGACAGTTATGGATCAGTGGTTGTACTTACTTAAACATTTGAGTACCATGGATAGATTGCCATCATTTTTGGATAAAAGAATATTTGGTCTTATCTTTGAGATAGGAGAGATAGGTAAATTAACGGAGGAGGAGCTAATGTCATACGAAGCAAGTTTAAAACATAAGCGTGATGCTGAGAGCGTATTTAATTCGGCCAAGAAATCCGGAGAAGCTTTAGGTCACGCTAAAGGTCTAGCAGAAGGTCTAGCAGAGGGTAAAGCCAAAGGTCTAGCAGAAGGTAAAGCCAAAGGACTAGCAGAAGGTAAAGCCAAAGGACTAGCAGAAGGAGAGCGTAAAAAAGCTCTCGAGACTGCTAAAGCATTTAAGGAAATGGGGCTACCTATAGCTGATATTGCTAGGGGCACAGGGCTTTCTGTCGAAGAGGTCGAAAAACTCTAAGTTTCTTTATTTTGGATGACTGCTCCACCAATAGATGAATGGCAACCACCATATCCAGTTGGGGTTTCATAAATGGGTGCTATACTGTAGAAGCGCGCCGTTTGGATCGCTGATCCTGTTTTCTCCCTTTACCTTTAAATTTCTATAGATGTACACGGGGGGGGGGACAGTATCCCCCAGGGAATTCCCCACCAACCAAGAAGTGAGCAGGACACAATGGCTTTTCGATTTTGCTTGTCCAAACAATCCGGGCAGGCAATGACCCATCTAGTTTCGGTGATACTCATAACTATGATACTTTTGATACTGTGGTAGATTGTCCCATTTAACTTGTCCCGAGTATTGTTGCAGATAGGGCACGGACAATTTCGCAGCAGTTCCGCATAATGATAAATATCTTCAATAGAATGCTGTTCAAAGTATTTTTTTATTCTTAATATATTGTTAATTTTAGTTCAAATAGTTTTAAATTATTTTCATCATGAAAAGTTAATTTATGAAATCCCATTTACAACCTGTATTAATATTTCTTATGTTTTTTATTTTTAGCTGCAAATCAGAAAATAAAATTGATTTTTTGTATTTGGAAAATAAATTTTCAAAAAATGCCGCTGACAGTATAAGATTACAATCTTTGCTATTTATCAAAGACAATTTTGATGATCTAACATCAGAAAAAATCATTTTTTTTAAGGATCATGATTTTGATTCTATTCCTTATTTTCTAGACACTATTACTTCGGAAAGTTCTTTAAGATCAA
Organism: Sphingobacterium sp. UGAL515B_05; assembly: GCF_033097525.1. Lineage (NCBI taxonomy): Bacteria > Pseudomonadati > Bacteroidota > Sphingobacteriia > Sphingobacteriales > Sphingobacteriaceae > Sphingobacterium > Sphingobacterium sp. UGAL515B_05. The sequence goes on from NZ_CP109907.1 coordinate 4,981,466, forward strand.
TAATATCAAAGAATAAATTATCGTACCATTCTCTATTTGTTAGAGATAGTAAGATTCTTACAACTGAATTTCTGGAGCAAAATATAAATTCTGCTGTAAGTCAATGGAATACCTTTCCTTGGAGCAAACAAATACCGAAAGATATCTTTTTAAATTATTTGCTACCATATAAAGTACTGTTAGAATACCCGAGTGGTTGGAGGACATATTTTCAAAAACAATATCAAGATTCTATTAATAAATTTGTCAGAAATGGAGAAGAGGATACAGACAAAGTAAATGCATCTATCATCGCAAAATTATATCAATCAATCAATTATTCAGAAAATGCTTTTAAACTAACCAAAAACCCATCTTTAAATGAAATATTAGCCATTGGAAAAGGGGAGTGCTATACATTATCTCATTTATTTGTTTATGCAAATCGATCAGTGGGAATACCAAGTACAATTGATATAGTGCCCCTTTGGGGATCTAGGAACGGAAGTCATGCGACAGAAGTTTTTTATAGAAAAATTGAAACTAATCCTAATGAGTATACTTATAGCTTCAAACCATCCAAAGGTTCATTTTTAAACAGAACTGCAAAAGTTTTTAGATTCAGTTTCAAAAAGGTTAATGTTTGGGACGATTCAATTAAAGCACTTATTGAGCCCCAAAAAAGCTATATTCCAGAATTCTTAAAATCAAATCATCTTCTGGATGTAACCGACCAGTATGCGGACGTTTCCAACTTAAAATACACGTTCATAAATCGACAAAGTGATAAATTAGCGTATATCTGTGTTTTTAATTATGGGCAATGGATGCCATTGTTTTATGGTCGAATTACAAATAGTCGGTTTGCTATATTCAATAAGATGTCTAAAAACATGCTGTATCAAGTAGGTGTTCCTGAAGGAAGCTCTTATAAGTTTGTTGATCGAGCCTTTATATTGGACTCATCTGGTAAGATGATTTATTCAGAGCCAAATACGAATGTTAGGATAAAAATTAAAATACAAAAAATAAATGAAGGCGAAAATTCCTGGGTAAAAGCTAATTCAAAATATGCGTTGTCTATTCTGAATAAAAAAAATTACTGGGAAGTTGTTTCAGTTAAGTATTGTGAAACTGATTCTGTCCTGAATTTTGATAAAATACCTTCAAATTCATTTTATAGACTTAAAGAGATTGGTACAAATCATAATTTAGAAAGAATTTTTTTGTGTAAAAATGATAAAATAATTTGGTATTGATTTTTTTAAGACACATATTGTTTTGGTAAAGAGTGTTTTAGCTTTTTGAAAAAATAAAAATATCAAATTTTAAAAATAACTAACTAGATATTTATTTTTATTTTTATGTAAATAATATATTGTTTACATTTGACGATAATTATAAACGCGACATATTTTTAATCAATTTTCTTCAGAAGAATGTTATTGTATTTGTTTTTTTCTATAATGCTGATTATGGCAATCGTTATCAACGAAAAAAATGCCCGGTATATTCTTGCAGGGTATAATTCGATGTCAGAAATTGAAAAGCAACAATTTGAATTGGTAAAATATTTGAAATTTTTCAAAAATTATCTTTTGATATTGGCTGTTTCCTATATTGTCATTGGAGTTATATTATTCGAGATGTTCGATAATGCGAATATTGGTATTATATTCTCTGTATTATATCCTTTTTTTGGCTTTTTCCTTTTAATATATAAGTCCTTAAATTATTATAGAAGTAGTTCTAAAACTAACGTGTTGGTCTTAGTTGCTGGGACGGCAATTATTATTGCAATTATAACTGCTATTTCTATAGGGTTAAGTAACCCAACTATAAAATTGAATGATAATAAGTTATTCATTTCTGGTCCTTACGGAAAAACAATAAATATTGATGATATTCTATCCGTGGAGAAGATATCTACACCTATTCAAACGAAAAAGATAAGTGGGTTTCAAATGGGTAATGTCCGTAAAGGGAAATTTGAGTTGCCAGATGATGAAATAGTAACCATTATATCAACAAGCGATAAAAAATACTTAATGATATTTACAAAGTCTTCCAAGTATATTATAGACTTTGATAGTGTATTACAAGCTAAAATTAATGAAAAATTAAAAAAGCAATAAATTTTAACCATTTTATTTTTTATTTTATGAAAATCAAACAATTAATTTTGATCACTTTGAGTGTGATTGTCGGCTCTATTATTATTTATAGCTGTACAAAGGATGCAAATGAAGATGCAAAATCGCAGTATTCTGGCGAAGAAATGTTTCGTGCCATCTATTTTTTAGAAGGAAATGCTGTCAATGAATTATCTTCGCTAAAGCCCGCCCTTTCTCAGATGCAGAAATCCAAAAGTGCAAATCCTGATAGAAAAAGAGATGAATTTGTTAAAGAGATGAATATGGAGAGTCGACAGGTATTTATTAAACCACCGACGTACAAAACTGCGTTAGCTGTTAATTCTCGAAAATGGTATATGACCGTACAATATACTGTATGTCTAGTCAAATAAATTCATTGGTCAAGCCAATGAACTATATTGAGCAAAAATTGCGCATGTTGTGTTGCGGCCGGATGGTTCATTCCTCTTTTTTCACTTTTGATGCCATGGAGTTGTGCCGAAAAAGGAGCGCCATCTCCGAATACCACAATCCTGCCTTTCCCAAACCTAAGGTATGCGCCGTTTGCAAACCCTTTGCCCGACAATCGGGGAATATCATCTGGAATAGGTCTTTTTATCTGATTAGCATCATTGGGTAGGTAGATATCATATTCTTCATTTAATAAAGAAATAATATGTGCCTTTGTTGGTACGATAAACCCAGTTCCACCCCAGCACAAGATACTGTCTATTTCCCTACCTGATCCAGTGGTTATTTCATTGGATAACAGTGTTTCTCTATCCTTTGAGAAGATCTCGGGACGTCCATTCTTAGGTAAGGCAAAACCGTTCACGATATGAATTCCAAATGCCGCACCAAGCTTTTGTACAGACCCGCCACAGGGCATGTGGTCGGTGACTAGAAATAAGCTTCCACCATCAAATACCCATTGACGGAGAGTTTCTATCTCCTGATCGGTAAAGGCCGAATAGGTGGGTAATTTCCAGTTTTCCGGATTATATAAGGCATTTATGCTGATATAGATTTTTGCTTCTTTTAATTGATCGTAAGAGATTTTTTCTTTAACACTTCGGAGGCGATATCCATCAGTTAGAAGGAGATCTGAAAAAGGAGCGTAGGCTCCTCTCAAAGTAACCGGATTGTTGTGTGCCTCGTCAAATAGGAGTAGAGGTCCATCACCGATCCTGTGGTGCGAATCGGTAATGGGATAATGAAACTGTTCATCTGCTACCTGTTGGGCGCTAAGCTGAGCTGTACCCAGCAGAAGCAGCAGGAATAAGCAGGCAATAAATCTGTTCATAATATTTTTTTATTAGGATTATTGATCAGTTTTTAGCCAAAGATCATTTTCGAAACACTGCATTTGCTGCACCTTTCCATTGGCAACAGAAAATGTCAATGGGAAGGTACCATCATCATTGAGGAAGAAAAATTCAGAACGAGGAGTAAATGAAATTGTTTTGTTATCCCACAATTGCGTAAGCATTAAGCCTGTTGAGGAGGGTTCTATTTGAATCTTAAAGTTGTTGTCATTTACCTTTAGATAAGTTCCGGCATGCTGTTTCAGTTGGGATGCGGTTAGAGTCGCAATTTTATTGGGGTCAAATGACACGCGCTCACATACAATTCTACCTAGGATCTTGGTTTGGCTAAAATCGCCGGAATCATCCTTTAAAAATTCTATGGCATATCCTTCGTTTTTGGATTCAAAATGCGTATCATCTTTACGGACCAGCTGATATCTTTTTTGCTGATCCCATAGCTGTGTCGCATACAGGTTGTTGTCTTGTTCCTCGAAAGCAATGAAAGCTACTTTATTGGGTAGCTGGTAGTAGCCTTGAAATGATTTTAGCGGAACCAACTGTTGTTGCTGGGGGCTATCTTTAGGGCTGGGCTGTGCAAATGTATCAATCGAAGCAAAAAGACAACATGCTCCCACCAGAAGGCCATATGTTGCTTTGGAAAATTGGCGGATCGCTCTCGAGTACCCGCTTGGTTTGATGTATTGTATCATAATTTTTTTTGTTGATATGATACAAGAGTAGGTCTTTTTGATAGGCTAACCGTCCGAATGGATGCAATCGAACAAACTTCATTGTGTCGGGTTAGTTTGATTGTTTACTATGGACTTTCATATATTCTGTAGGCGTAATGCCTGTTGTTTTTTTGAAGCTGGCATAAAAGGTTGTTCTTGAATTGAAGCCTGCCCTTATTGCGATTCCAAACATATCAAGTTGCTTTGCCTCTTCGGATAATAAAAGCTTTTTCGCTTCCTCCGTGCGAAGTTCGTTGATAAACTGGTAAAAATTTTTCTCCAGTCCATTGTTTATGATGTAGGACAGATCGTGCGGATTGATTCCGATATGCTCCGCGAGGGATGATAGTGTCAAAGCCGGGTCGAGATATAGCTTTTCAGCTGTAGTTTTTTGTACTAGTTTTTCTTTTAATGTGCCTACCTGTTGTGCTGTAAGCCGCTCTTCTGCTTTAACCTTTTTATGCTGCGCTTCGTTGATGAGGTTTTCTGTAGACTCAATTGTGTAAATTGAGCGTTGTGTTAGCGTGGCGTACCCAAGTGCCACTGTGCCCATAAAATATAAAATTGGGGCGACAGCACTAAAAACTAAATGAACCATAGCCAGCAGACGGGCAACAATCATCAATAATAGCGCAATCAATAGATACTTTAACCAGGCCATGTTTATCTTTTCTGTATAGGAAGATAGCTGGCGAATGTTTTTCTGGTGTATTTTAAAGAGGTTATAACAGGCAATCCAATAAAAGATACATTGTGCGAAAAAGAAATATTTGATAGCAAAGATGGTCCATTGCGGTAATTGAGGCAGATGGATGTGTCTATTAGAAAGTCCGGGTATTAAATAGATGATGGAGAATAAAACGAAAGCGAGGAATGGAACAAAATGTAGGCCCCAATATCGATTTTTTGCTGTTGGTTTGACCATGTCGTGAACGGCCAGGTAGAAGCAGGGGAGTGTAGCCCATCGCGGGAGTTCCAGCGTATGGATCAATCCCTCGCTCTCGATATGAAAACCTTCAAGAAAAAGCTGAGTAAATAAGCATGCCATCAAATAATACCATGTTCCTAACCACCGATCTGCTTGGGAAGAAGTGTGGTTGACACCCAAAAAGATTAAGGTGCCGAGCAGTAGAAATGCACCAGCCGAAAAAGCATGAAAGGTATAGAGTATATTGATCATGGGCCGTAGCAAGTTATCATTGTAACGTGAATTTAAACATAATTGATCAAATGGAGCTACATCATCCATATACGTACCCCGATCCAACCATTTACGGATAGCGGGGCGACGAGATAGCTTTTCTTTTTTGCAAATTAGCAATGATCTTTACTGGTCTTGTCCGTGTCCATCCAAACGGATAAATCTGTTAGGGTTCCATGCGATACAATATCAAACTGCTGTCGAATGAGATTACGGATATAGGTTGCTTTTTCGTTTTTCGGTTTATGCTTCGATCGCTTAAACGGAGATCGTGATTTTATCAATGACAGCACAGTTCTCGATTATAACTTATTGTTTCCATTTCACTTTTCCCTTATCGTCCAACATTTCGATAGAAGGGTTACCCAGACTGTCCACTTTTAGAATAATTCTCGGTATCTCATTGTTATCTTTCATCACCAAAGAAGCGTTCCCATTCTCGGTTAGCAGGTTTATCCGGTTAATATTATGCCCCGGCTTACCGGATAGATCTTTATCATTGATCAATAGACCAGCCCTGAAATAATTGTCGTGTTTATTATCCTGTGCCAAGATACCAATGGCATCGGCATTCTGATAATCAAATGCGAGGGCATTCAAGTTAGTCTCTTCATTATCAGTAATTGCCAAACCACCTCTTTCGTCGCCATTTTTATCATAGAAAATCATACCCGCGGGAGCGTAAGCCCTTTTATACGTCTTCCCATTGATAATAGGTTGCGGAATGTTATCTGTGTTTGCAATAACGACACGATTATTTCCAGATCTGTCTTTGATATCTATTCTTTCCGCGGTTAAGCTTTGCTTGTTGTTCAAAAAAAAGTAGACCACAAAAGCCATCAGTACGATATTGGAAAGAATCAGTGCGGTTAGAAATATTTTTAGTGTTTTGGAAATTGTTTGCATAATTTAATTTCAATTGTTAATTATTACGTTCTCCTATTTCATTCTTCAATTAATAGTACGATGCGTTCTATTTCAAAGAGTTTAATAGTATGCCTTATTATTGTTTGATAATAAGCAAAAATAAAGTGTGATTTCGAGAATGCACTCTACATAGGTTGAGCGTAATGATTTTTTTATTTGGCTAGCGCTTTACGTATTCGGCTCAACTGTGTTGGGGTAATGCTCAGGTGCGAAGCAATATATTGTAGTGGAATTCTGCTGTCAATTCCCGGATGTGCCGCCAGCAATTTGAGATATCTTGTGGTTGCACTTTCGGTCAGTAAAGAAATTTCTCTTTCTTCATTAATGACTATCCATTTTTTCTCCAAATAGGCAATGTAAAGGTTTTTTAGTTCATCATTTTGATTAATAGCTGCTCTTGTTTGATGATAAGGCATACATACTACAGTAGTGTTTTCAATAGCTTGCAATTTAAAATCGTTGGGCGTTTTTATGATTGCCGAAAATCTTGTGCTCGCAAAATCCCTCTCCAAATAAATCCATTTATTCCAGATAGCTCCTTTTTCATCAATAAAATAAGAGTTTAAGGCTCCTTTACAAACAAAGAAGATGTCATTGGCGACACGACCCTCTCTCAGTAAAACTTCATTTTTCTTAAATTGCTGAATGTAAGTTGCCTCAGCCAACAAATCAAATGTCTTATCCGAAATGGGATATACGCTTGTAACAGCTGTTTTAAAGTCGGCAAGATATTTTTCTGTTTCTGTCATTTGTTTTAGCGGGGCTATATGATGCTATTACTTTCGAATAAATATAACGTATATTTTAAATAGCTAAAACTGATTTTTCTTCTTCTTTGGATATTTCGTATCAATGAGCACTAGATATATATGATAGATTTACCACCAAAAGTGGGAAAGAACCCGTTTATTTGAAATCTACCGCCCAGTCTAGTCCTTAAGGGAAATGAAATTTTACAGATCATGATGAAGTAGAGCGAATATTACATTAAATTTTGCATTTGCGCCAAATATCGACTTTAATGATTCATTTGCTTTGAAGACAATATCCTTATCAACAATCTTGTCGACCATCCCTTTTAAACAAGGATTATTTACATTGTTGGTAATCAATATTACACCTTCACTAAGCAGTTCAATTACCACCTCGAAGACAATGGCTTATTGACCGATGATCACGTGCAAAAGTATATAGCCATGATCCAAGGCGGGGGATTAAAGTGGATAAAGGACGATATTCGATGAAAAAGGATATAAACGGAATAAAAAACCTTGAGTCTGGGAGGATCGAATCCTGTTTGGTTTTTAAAAAAAATATTTCGAGCTGTTGAGCACGGAGTACTAGCTGTCAATAGATTTTCTGTTACCGGATACTTGACTATAGATGATCTAAGTACCAAAAAATATTTTACGTTGACGGATCAGGTGTGAATGATCAGGGAAGAACTTTTTGATAAAAGACGTCAGTCGTTATCTAAAAGTGGGTGGATTTGGAGTGATTGTGAAACTGATAATACTATTTGATGAAGTGAAATAACCTTTTGGAATTAAATTACTATTAGAAAGGGATTTTTGAACAACTTTTTCTAAGAAATGAACAACAATTATCTCAACTAATCTCGCGATCTTTACAGTAAATGAATGCCCAAAGCCGGTTAACATCTAGCCCAAGCGGACATCTAGCCAAAATTGCTTCCCTTAACGGTTATAAGGGAGGCTTTTTGTTTATTTTAATCCCTATTAAAACGGCCGAATAAATCAATTACGGTTTCCCGTAACCAACCTCTCATTTAAAATCATACCCTAGCCTTACAGTTGTTAATATATTTTCTTATTTGTGATAATTATATTTTTATAGTGATAATGTAACATTATATTTACAGTTTAAAATATCTAAGTGGACAGAAACATGGATAATTTTTGGTAATTTTAAGTAAAACCATAAAAAACTTAGATATGAGAAAAACCATTGGGGTCCTAGTACTCGTAGTAGTATTAGTTTGTAATTCGTGCAAAAAAGAGAGCACTTCTGGAAATTCCGAGTTTAAACTAAAAGTAAACAGAAAAGAAATTAAGGAAAAAATGAAATTGCACAGCAATGGGTTAGATTTTTATTTTAATAATCAAACTCAAAACACATCCTTTGTAAAACGTGCAAACGTTCCAGTTGGCCCAGTTGGTCCTCCCCCTGAAACGGGCGGTGGCGGTGGTGGCACACCATTTCCCATGTTAGAAGCTCAGTCAATAATTTCAGATTTTCTTTCTGCCCAAAATATTCAGCAAACAAATGAATTACATATAATACCAAAATTCGAATCTTCTGCACTCGATTATTATGATGTTTCAGATTATGGTAAGTTTAGTAGAGATTTTTACGAGGTAGCCATAATGGTTACAAGTGTTGAACCTGATAGTTACTCCCATGGGGAAACGTTAATAAATTCAATTCTCCAATCTCAAAAATTCCTTGGTTTAAATCAACTTGAGCAAACTATTATTGTTGCAGGAGCAGAGACCCTCTTAGATTCTTACTCATATTGGGCAAATCGACTTGGGAATGAAATGATTGCAAATTCTTCATCGGCAATATTCAAGAATCAAAGTAATCTTTCATCTAGCAAAAAAGCTTTCGACTGGAACTCTTTACGCAAAACATTACATAAATTATGTGGTGCAGATGCAGCAGGGGGAATTGGAGGTGGAATAGCGGGAGCCGTTGGCGGTGCTGTTGTCGGATCTCTTGCCGGAGGTGTCGGTGCTGCCCCTGGTGCTTTTACAGGCGCTATAGGAGGTGCTGTCACTGGGGCTGTTGGAAACTCTGTTCGAGTCTTTATAGATCCATTTGCAGAACAAGAAGTGCAACCAACAAAACTAATATTTTCAGGTTTGGCGATACCTACATATTGGGATAAATTTGTTTTCGATAAATCTACAACCAACATTACAGTTCCAAATATTTTTGGCTTATGAGAAATTTTTTAATTTATTTTTTGGCATATATTCTTTGCGCTGTTATCACGGTATTGGTACTTTATTTCTTAGATCCAAATCCTGGAATTTCGAGATATATAATTGTAGGACTAGTAACAGCAACCACTGTTGTTTACTCATTTTATTATTCAATCAACAAATCAAATAAGAAGCGCGTTTAAAAGAAAAAGGTGCTTATGTGTTGCTAACAAGTGTTGAAGGGACAGTCATGAGGCTGTCCTTTTTGTTACGATCCACGGCCAGATTTTTATTTTGCGATGATATTCATCCTTATTAGACGTACAAGATTTGAAGATTCCAGTAGTATTTAGCCTTTTTTGAAGATATTTTAACATTATCATCCCGTTCAGTGCGGCCTATATATGGATCATTGCCGCTTTTTTGATGTTCCCAGGAATATCGATACTTTTAAGCGGTGCTTTAGATGTTTGAAAGACATTTCGATATGACAGTGTTTACTTATTTTTCTGATGCCAACGAGGCAGTTTTGACAACATCATTTGTTTTGAATAAGACGGATCAAATAACTAGAGTTTATCATCATTTAGAGGATGGAATGTGGGAATTTATTAGTGACAGAGCGGTTGAAGAATCGGACTATAAAGTTATTTCCATGGTAGAGATATTGAACATAGATGAGGAGCTGTTGACTCTTTCTGATATGGAGCCCGGCTTTTTTGCTTATAGAAAAGAACCGAATGGTACCTTTGAGATAAAACCCTCAATCCTATAAAGATTAGACGTTGATGTTTTATTTGAGTATCGCCTGCATCTTGCCTTTGGCGATGAATGCGTCAAATAGTGCAACTACGTGATCCTTTTCACTTTCGGTGAGCTTTTCAATATCCTGAACCTTTCCACTGTCCTACGGTCTTATTCTGTTGTACCTTATCTTTATGTATTCATATACAGAAATTACTACCTGGTGTTTATCTTTATTGTCTAATTAAAACGGTTAAATAAATCAATTACGGTTTCCCGTAACCAATCCTACTTTCAAAGCAATACCTTCGCCTTACAGTTTGTAATAATCTTGAAAGTTAATATCTGTAAACATATTAATTCAGAATAAATAATGTATATTAGGCTTGGGTATTAACCTTGCCCGATTGAAAAGTAGCATGCCATGATAGTAACCACGACCAATTCCATCGAAGGGAGGGAGATTTCACGATATAATGATCCAATAGCTGCCAATGTTGTTATCGGCACCAACATCTTTAGCGATATAAGAGCGAGCTATGTAGATTTCTTTAGAGGTCGCTCTACTAGCTATGAGAAGAAGATGCAGGAAATGTACAAGCGTGTTACCGAAACGCTCAAGCATCGTGCACAGACAATTCGTGCTGATGCTATTATTGGGCTTAGTGTAAATATCGAATATCAAGAATATACTTTTTTAGCTTCTGACAAGATGTTACATCGAGAAGAAAAATAGATTTTAAAATATCCAGTAAAAACAGCACAATGTATATGAATACACTCTCCGTAGATCTTGAGTATTGCTTTGGAATAGGTAAGTTCCAGCATGATTTTAACTTTGCAGAAAAGCAAACTAATACATTTTTAATATATGCTCCAAATGGGACAATGAAGACCTCATTTGCAAAGACCTTCGATTCTCTCGCTAAGAACATCTTAAATGAAATGCCTCGGGATAGGGTGTACGAAACCAGAACTTCTAAATACGAAATATTGGTAGATGGTGAAAAAATTTCACCTGATAGTATTTTAGTAATAAATGCTGAAAATGCTACTATTGACGGATCCGATAAGATAAGTTCTTTTATTGCAAGTAAAGAACTTAAACAAAGATACGATACAATCTATCAGGAATTAGATTTTCAGAGGACTGAATTTATCAAAAAACTGAAGAATATATCTCAAAGTTATGATTGTGAAAAAGAGATAATGGAAACATTTAAAGAGAACCATAAGGATACTTTTTTTGATATCGTAGAGCGTGTTTATCAATGTGTTCCAAATAATCGGAACCAGTATAGCTTCAGGTATAATGATATATTTGATACAAAAGGAAATGTAAAAAAGTTTCTAGATAGGAATACTGCTGTTTTAGATAAGTATATGGCAGATTATAAAATTTTGATATCTAATTCAAAGTTTTTTAAAGAGTCAGACGGCAAGTCATTTGGAACTTACCAAGCTAATGAATTATTAAAATCAATAGAAGATAATTCATTTTTTGAAGCTGGTCATAAGTTTGTGTTGGATGATGGTACAGAAATTTGTAATTCGCAACAGCTGCAAGATGTTGTAAAGCAAGAGATCGAAAAGATTGTAAATGATGTGAAATTAAAGGCGTCGTTTGAAAAAGTAGATAAAGCAATAGCGTCAAATGTCGAGCTCAGATCCTTCAAAAGAGTAATTGAGAAGGAGAATTTATTGCTTGTTGAATTAAAAGACTACGATGGTTTCAAGCAAAAAGTATGGATGAGTTTTTTGTCTGAAATGGAATCGGATACAAAGGCTTTGATTAATTTTTATCAATCTAAAAAAGAAGAACTAGGACGAATTGTAGAAGAAGCAAAACGAGAGTCTGAATTATGGAAGCAAATCATTAAAAAATTTAATGATAGATTTTATGTTCCATTTGAAGTCGTTTTAACTAACCATGATGATATAATTTTAAAAAAACAAACGGCAAGTTTAGAATTTCATTATTCTGATGGGACTGAAGCGCTTGCTGTAAATAAAAGAAAAGAGGATCTTCTAAATATATTGAGTAGAGGCGAACGGAGGGCATATTTTATTTTGCAGTTTTTATTTGAGATCGAATCAAGGAAAAGTGCTACTGAGCCGCAACTATTAGTCTTTGATGATATAGCGGACTCATTCGATTATAAGAATAAATATGCTATTATAGAATATATCAGAGATCTTAAAGAGTCTGGTAAATTTAATATTCTAATTTTAACACATAACTTCGACTTTTACAGAACAGTAACAGCGAGATTGTATTTGTACAGGCCGAGCCCAGCATTTTATCTTGCTACAAAAAGTGATGATAAGGAAATCCGACTGATCGAAGGATTTAATAGCAAAAATATTTTCGAAGATTTCATAGCCGAAATCGGATCTCCTAGGGCATTCTTGAGTTGCATACCTTTTGTTAGGAATTTAATTGAGTTCTCTGATAGTAAACAGTGTGAGGATTATAAAATGTTGACTAATGCTCTTCATTTAAAAGCTGAATCAAATGCCATAAAAGTTAAAGATATTTTATTTGTGTATAAAGCACGCTTGAAAGGCCTTGATGATCTTGTAATAGAATTTGGAGATAAGGATATTGTTGGTTTTATTCGGGAAATTGCTAATGACATTGTAGAAGAAGATGAGGTAGATGAAGTATCATTGTATAATAAAATCGTTGTAGCAATGGCGATACGAATCGAAGCTGAAAAATATCTTCTTAGTAAATTGCCAGAGGAGTATAGAGATAGAAATCATCCGAATCCTACAGTATACTTATATGACAGATATAAGTCCTTCAATCCTGAAAGCACTAATTTGAATGTGTTAGATCGAGTAAATTTGATGACTCCCGAAAATATTCATATCAATGCATTTATGTACGAGCCTTTGGTAGATATGTCAATTTATCATTTGAAGAGCTTATATATAAATATACTTACTTTGAAGTAATATTGGTAATATTTGAATGAAATACAACAGAATATGAGAAACATCGATAAATATATAGAAGATATAGATAAACTCTGTGCCACCGGGAAGAGATTGATGATGTCTATGTACTTTGAAACAACGCCTATCGAAGCTGAAAAAGCATATAGGGTTAGATTGGGAGATAAATATGAGGAGGTTAAGAAGAAAATGCCGAGTTTCAAGTTTAAATATCAGGAATGGTATTCCGAGTCGAAAGTTTTAATCAAGCAGCTTCTACCTGACCGTTTTGAAGATTTTGTCAAGGCCTATGAAAAACCGAGGTTAAGAAAAAATGTTGAGTATGGAAATTACGTAATTGAAGACTATTTAATTGGACTCTCAGTTACTAAAGCGACTGGAGATGTAAAAGTTGGTCCCAGCGCAGCTGTGCCGGTATTTCAGCAGCAATTATCGATACTTGAATCCGTAAAAGCCCGTTTTGAAAGCAGATTATTTAATATAGAGCAATTAGTGCAAGCAGATTTGTTTGATTCAGAAGTTGAAGTAGCAAAACAGCTGTCAAAAAACAAATTATATAGAGCAGCAGGTGTCATCTGTGGAGTAGTTCTAGAAAAACATTTAAAGCAAGTTTGCATTGATCATACAATTAAGGTAGCCAAGTCAAAACCGACTATTAATGATTTAAACGAGCTACTGAAAAAAGAGGATGTTATAGATACGGGTACTTGGCGTAATATTCAGCGGTTAGGTGATTTAAGGAATTTATGCAGTCACAATGGAGAAAGAGAACCGAATAATAATGATTTAGAAGATTTAATAAATGGGGTTGAGAGAATTATTAAGAAAGTTTTTTAAAGCATCAGGGGCGGTTTCTGGGCCAGTAATTAATAGATCTGTAGTAGTTTTTTCTGGTCTATTTTCGTACACAAAGGATGAGAAATATACAATCCAAAAAAGAGATAAGCATTTTAAGGTTAAATGCAACTATTCAGATATTATTCGCAATCAGTATTACCCCGTTTTTCGGAAGTTCATATTAAATGATTGTTCTGATGATTATCTTCAGATAGTAAATGAAAATACTTATTTACTGAAGATAAATAATGAAAAGGTGATTGTTGACGATGTAAGATTGTCATTCTTTGATGATACAATTGGGTTGGGAATATATAGTTTCAAAATTCGGTTTGATCAACAAACTTCTTTTGGAGATACAATACAATTATTGAGAGATCTTAGAAGGTTTCAATCTGTTGTCTTTATGGGAAATACTAAGATGTCTGTATTAGAGTTTATCGAAAATAATATATTACGTTGTGAAGATAATCCATCTACTAATATTAAGTGTAGAATTAACAAATCGTCAAACACTTATAACTACAGCGGTGATAAATTGAAAACTTTTATAGCGATTGAAGTTGAAAAGTTTCCTTCTGGATATTCGCATGAGGAGGCTTTATATGAAATTGGTACTTTGACGGATTATTCTACATCCAAATCGAAGGTAGGACTAAACTCGCCAGCATCGAGTTATTTTGAATCTATCGTTTCCAAGAGGATATCCGTGTTCCAAAACTGGTCAGGTTTAGCATTGTTTGATTCTTTTGTTTTGATTGGGGAAAAAGATTACATGAAAGAAGATCAGACAATAAGTATGATTTGCGAATCATATTTTAAGATTTTCCTTTTCAATATTTATGTCAAGTTTTATCTCTTCAAGACAAACTCCGACCTAGAAGAAAAGGGTAACAAATTTTCAAAAGAACAACTTTACTCATTTCTTCAAAAATACGATCTGAAACACATTTCTTATAACTTCCTACCTAACCTAATACATGTTAAAATTAGAGAGGCTATGGAAATAGATTTAGAGTTGAATGCAGTACGGTCAAAAATTGAAATGTTAGATGGTTTACGTCAAGAGCGTTTCTCACGGAAACTAAATGGTTTCTTAATTGGTATTTCAGTTTTAACCATCATCTCAGTTCTCAATGATTTGCCAGATGTTTTTAATGATCTATTAGGAAGAAAACCAGATAATTTAAGACTGTGGGGTTTAATTATTATTTCGCTTATTTTTATTTGCTTTCTTGTGAATTTTCGAAAGAAGAAATAAAAATTTAATTG
This sequence comes from Sphingobacterium sp. UGAL515B_05, assembly GCF_033097525.1. NCBI lineage: Bacteria > Pseudomonadati > Bacteroidota > Sphingobacteriia > Sphingobacteriales > Sphingobacteriaceae > Sphingobacterium > Sphingobacterium sp. UGAL515B_05. The sequence continues at coordinate 4,996,508 of NZ_CP109907.1, forward strand.
ATTATCGAATTTTGAACGTAAAAAAATTATGCTTAACCAATCAATCGTAAATGGAGCAACTTGCGATCCTAATATCCCAACTTTGTATTAGATTTGGGAGGAGACTCAAACAGGAAAGTAATCCAATGACACAGTTGGTGTTACACTCTCGACACAGTTGACGTTACACTCCCAAATGCTTGGATATATAGTTCCTCAACCTGTGTAGTGATGCCTAACTATCTTTTCGCAGACCATTGGTTGCGTGCTTTTTTAATACTGAAATTTCCGGGTTGTATGACCTCTATCAGTCTCTTTTGCCTTGTCATTCTGAGGGTTTCTGGTTTCGGAAGCTTTATATTTATTGAGCTAACTTTCTGGGTCAGGTCCATTAGAAATGAATTGTGTAAGAAGCGATTGATCTACTTGACTAGGTGTTTTGACTTGCCTATTCCATTAAACGAAACCAATCTTTTACTGTTAATTCTAATCGAACAACTTCATCTTCTGCCAAAGGACTACAATGAGCTATTGGTCCTCTTAGTTGATTTAAGTTGGTCATGATTTTCTGAAAGGATCTTTGACCACGTTTGAACAAAACATCAAATGCCTCCCAATTTCCTGTTACAATTTGGCTTAGCTCCCCAAAAGTTGTATAGTCTATTTTCTCTTCAGATCTAATTGTAAAACCTGAGTCTTCATCTCTCTTTATATTATCTTTCACATTTTTTTTGATTGGTTCATTCACTTTCTCCTCCCACCAATTTTCACCATATTTTTCTTCCATGAGCTCGAGTATTAAACCTCGAATTGATTTTTCAAGACAATAAAATACCTCGTAATGTTCAGCCATATATTTTGCCTCTTTTCTAAAGTTCGAATCAAATTGTAGATAATAATCTTTCTTTTGAATTTCAGCTTTAGGATCCCGGCCCAAGTTTAAATCAAATTCATTTTCTACTTTATCCAAATGGTACTCTGCAAGTGAATTAGCAAGGCTAAATAATTTTATTTTGTCAAGGTTGTTATTCATTTAAAAGGTTGTTTTTTAGTGATTTAAAAATTGCGTCATAAATTGAAGGGTCATCTGTCTTAGGCAATACTAAGTTTATTGTGTAATTTAATCCCAAGTTTAGTTTACTAACTTGTTTTGGTTCTAGATCAACTTTTTGAGTATCATATTCATTAATTATTTCATTTCTATTAGTCGAATTGTATTCGCTTTCAGAAGTTTTTGATTCAAAGTTGGCAAACTCTTTCGCATTACTAAAAGATCTCAAAATCGCGGATACAGTGGAATTGTCATGTGGCTTACCTGTTATTTCTGTAATAAGTTTTTTTAGGTCCTTCTCTGGTAAATCATGAGCATATTCATTTCTAGCATATAACTCTTCATATCCAACTCTTAATGCTTTTGCCATAGCGGAACCTCGTGTATCAGGATTACGAAAATTTTTATATAGTTGTGGTATAGTTCCATCTTGATTAAGCAAAGTACATTTTTTTGCCCATGAGATAAACGATCTTTGATTACCACCAGGAAAGCCTAGTTTTGTACCTAAAAAATCGGCGTTAAAAGATTCAGGTACGCTAGCTTCAATAATTTTATTTAAAATTTTTGGCAGTGAACCTGGACTGCTCATGTAAGGTAATTCTCTATTCATTTTTTTATTTATAAATTTATAGTTAAATTCATGCGTGGTTTTTATAAGATAGAAATTAGATCATCCCAAGCTTCTTAAACTTCCTTTGGAGTTCATAAAATGACTGTTCAATGTTTTCATCTGAAAAAGGAATATATTGTAAACCTGCAATATTTGTGAATTCCTCTAGGCCGCCTTGTTTCAATATAATAACTTTGTCAAAACCGAGACGCCCTTGAAATAATCCTGCTTCATGTATTACATTTTGTCTAGCTCTAGATTTTCCCTCGGTAGTTTCATCCTCAGCAGTCATTACTAATATTGCAAACGATGAATTATCAAGAAACTCATTTAAAATATTAATTATAGTTTCGCTAGTTCTAGATTCCGCTTCAAAGGTAATCGTTTCGAGATTCAGTTCTTCATTTAAATATATCTGTAACCTAGCCCATAATTTGCTTCTGCCATGTCCGATAAAAATTTTCCCTTTTCCTTTAGATTTCAGTTTTGGCTTTGCTTCAGCCGAGCTAAATTCTTTTAATAATTCTTCCCTTGAAAGAAAATTTAATTCCTTAACTATTTTAGAAATATTTCTTACCGTTTTATCATTTTTGGAGGCTTCAATTGGAGGTATGTAAATGCTATCGCCATTGTCATCGCGATAATCAGAAAAAAAATCGTCGATTTTATCTGAATACATTGTAATCTCTATTAGGTTCGCAGGATCGGAATAATTAACCTCAGATAATTTCTTAACAAACAATTGGATTGGAGAAAAAAATGATAAATCCATTTTGACGCTTTCCCAAAGCGCTTCAGACAGTAACTGTAATTCTTTTATTTTCATTGTTTAAGTTGTCAATTGATTAGTACTGATAGACTAATTTGAGTACGATTTAACGATTAAAATTTAATTTCTTCTTGTCATTTGCCATTCTGTTTATTTCCTTCCGCTTTAGTCTCCGCATCAACAACTACAATATCAACGACTAGATTTTCCATCAATTTCGATTCAGTCCCGTCAGCTTTTTTCTTCGGTACTTTTTTATAATGGATTACTATTTGCTCATCTTTAGGAATTCCATTGGGAAAAAAATCATCCAAGCTTTTCAAACCAAACACATTCTTTAATATTCCCATATGGCGAAGGTTATACTTTTCAGGTTGGTCGAGCGATTCGCATTTACCTACAAATTTTACGGCAAAACCCATTTTTTCGCTCAATACTTCTTGTGACCAACCATTTTTCTCACGCAGAATTTTGATATTGCAAATCAATTCGTACTCTATTCGAAATATAGCTTTTGTTTGATAAATTTCAATCATGCAAATAAATTTTACGACCAAATATTTGGTCGTCTTAATCCTTGTTTGTATATTTTATATCCAATCAAGGATTGGTTATAAAATAGTTAACTAACTCCACGTAAGTGGCGAGTGAGTTGAACGAGCCTCTGAATCCAAAAACTAGCAACTTTAAATTCAAAGCGAGGCAGCAGGTTTAACCCACGTCTAAAGATATTGTGTATATTTACGCAGTCTTTAGGCAGGGCCTGTTGATTACCGCTTTGAGGGCTGCTAGTCCCTGGATTCAGGTATGAGACAGATAACCCTGCCTTCTGCATTTAAGGTCGTTCACATAAAAACCAAAATAATTATGAGAACGAAAACAAAAAACACCACCCATTATCCGCAATCGATCCAAGTTGGATTGACAAGGTATTCCCGTAAATCACTTTTAAAGAACATATTCCGCGCGCCCGAATAGGATGCACTCAATCAAAAACAGGCTGTAAAGAGCAATAAAAAGGGGAGGTGTTGACTTTCCTGTAAACGAAAAGACAGCTGAACCCAGTTCAGTTTAATTTTCCTTTTTTTTACGCCTGTCACCGACCTATAAATACCAAGGATTGCATTAAGGGGTAATATTGGTCAATGAAACAGCTTTATTTTACTTTTCCACCTTAAAATTAAGTAAATTTTCCTTGACTCCAAACTTTTTACCTTTAGTTTTTATTGCAATACAATTGTACTGTAGGTCGGTTTTTACTTCTTTCCGGCAGGGAGCGCCATAATTAACCCTATTTATGCTTTGAAATTGTATCAAGGCGCTTTTCGGACTTTTAATCGTATTTGTCCATTTGGCATAGGTCGCATTTGATCTGTGCAGTGACAAGCCTTTTTAACGCGAAAAAATCGCGAAGGGCAATGCTATGGCCTTATTTTCCGTAGTACCTCTGGTTTGTCATACTTGATGAAACTAAATTATGAACCAAAAATCAAGCAATCTGCTACCTTTTGAGCTAGCATGTTATGAAATATACGACAATGGATACAATCCATTAAATACCATTCGGGAGTTCTGGTCCCAACATACCATCACCGACTGTCAGGAAAGCCTATGGGCACTCTTTGAAAACTATAGAAAGAGTGAGGCGCAACAAAATTCTACTGATGTGAAGGAGATGCATACATTTTTGATGAAAATGTGCCGTGTATTGATCGCTTATTTCCTGTTGCATTTTCGCAAGATCGAAATCGATGCGTTAGCATTTGCCTTTGCAGAGCCTGCCGAAGTCATTACGACCGATCTGGAAGCAAAGCAAAGGATCCACAGTTTCTTTAACAGAATTTCAGAATAATATCTAATCCATAAGCAGATGATAAAATTATCAAAATCATTCACTGCCTTATTGGATAAGGTAGTACTTATGATGCTATTCGCATTGTGTTTTATGTTTAGTTTATCGGCTCAGACGCCCCGCAAGGACAGCGGGGCCAATGGGCTAAATGGGCTAATCGCACTCAATCTAGGTGAGCCTATACCTGATGCTGTCTGGAAAATACCCTTGGAACTCAATTATTTTGACGGCAAGAAAAAGATGGTGAAGCTGGCTGATTTCAAAGGCAAAGTGATTGTCCTTGATTTCTGGTCTACGGGCTGTAAAGCCTGTATCGAGGGAATTCCTAAAATGGAGCTGATACAGGATCGGTTCAATAAGGATATGGTCATCCTGATGGTCAATAGTAAACGCAATAAGGATACCCCACAGCGGATCAAGACTCGTTTCCAAAAATATAGGGAGGATTTTAATTACGTTCCTAAACTAGGTTCCATATTGGACGACACCATATTTACAGCACTTTTTGAACACAATACCTTGCCAACAACTGCTGTGATCAACTCCAAAGGTGAGTTTGTAGCCACGACTAATGCAAACAACTTGACAGATGGTAATATTGAAGCCTGGCACAAAGGTGTAAAAGGAAATATCAAAAGCAAAGGAATCTATTACAACACCGGTGGAGAAGGAAGAGGAGGTGGTGGATCATTATTTGACACAACAAGCACCTATTATTATTCCGCATTTGCTAAACAAAGGGATAATTTTTTGGATGATTATCCAAATACAGATTATAGAGATGGAACGACCTATTTACGGATCGGAAACCATACCCTAAGCTTTATGCTGACGTATGCATTCCCATTGGAGATGAAGGACTATAGTGTGAGGAATGCTTACTATGCGCCTGGATTAGGAATAGACTTTAAGCTCAAATTGATTAAAGAAAGGTATTGGTACGAATATTTTAATCGGGATTCGGTGACCAAAAAGGTGATTCGGGAGGTTTATAGAAAAGATTTTGTCCACTTTTTTAAAATTGCCGTAGAAAGGCGAAAAGATACAGTCGAATGCTACAAAGTATCTTACACACCTGCATTTGAAAAGTTAAAGACAAAACACAACATGGTCATATCCAAAGCGAGCTCGCCCGATAATGAATCTTATGCACAAAAGATACCGATCTATAGTATTCTGTCTGGCCTGTCTTATGCTTTTGAAGTACCTATCGAAATCGATCAGTCGGAGATGACCCGTGTCGATATAACAATTCCCGCTGGTTTTATCTACCGAACCGAGAAGGAAAAGCTAGACTTTTTTAAAGACAAAGGCATTATACTGACGAGGACAAAGGCTTTTAAAGAATTTCCGTACATCTATCTCACCAAATAATCATGAGAGCATTATGGTTGACACTGTTCTGCAGTGTGTGTTTCCTGTTGGGCAAGGCCCAACAGGAGCAACGGATAGTGGTACAGGGTGTCATTATGGATAAGGAGGCACAGCATACCATCGCCGGTATTACTGTTCGTTCAAAATTGGGGAATAGAAAAACTAAAACCGACAGAGAAGGCAGATTTAGCCTGACAGGAATGAATCGGAAAGACTCGGTAATCGTCTCAGGTGTCGGTTACACAACCGTCACAGTTTCGGTAGATTATTTCTTTCAGAAGGAACCGCTATCGATAAAGCATTCTGACCAATATCTTGATGTCGTCGAAGTGAATACGGGCTATCAGACCCTTAAGCCCAATGAGGTAACGGGCGCGGTAGGTATTATAACCGAAGATATGTTGAAGCAACAGACGGGTACCAATATCATGCAGCGCCTAAACAATATGGTGCCAGCGATACGGTTTGACAATCAGCCCATTCAAAACCCGATCATTCAAAAGTTGAATGTGTCCATCCGTGGCTTGAGTACAATAAATGGACAAATGGACCCCTTGATCGTGTTGGATGGTTTTATCTATGAGGGCAATATCGCCAACATCGACCCGAACTCTATTGAATCGGTATCTATATTAAAAGATGCGGCAGCAGCTGCTATCTGGGGCGCCCGGGCTGGTAACGGTGTCATTGTACTTACGAGCAAAAAAGGGAAACTAGGCACCAATGAACGGTCGAAAATATCGTTTAACAGTAACTTTTTGTTCAATCAAAAGTCTGATCTGACACAGTTATACCGACTTTCAAATCAGGATTTTATTGGGGTGGAAAAAATGCTCTTTGACAAGGGGTATTATAATGTTTTCCTCAACAGCGTAGGCTATGCTGCTATGACACCTGTAATCGATATCCTGGATAAAAGAAAAAAGGAGCTGATCAGTTCGCTTGATTCGGCCAAACTCATCAATAATCTATTGCTGCAGGATGGTTTAAAAAACTATGCTGATGCATTTTATGAACGTCCATTTACACAGCAGTACAATCTGAATATTTCCGGCGGTGGTGCCAAACATGCTTATGGTTTTGCGACAGGCTATACCACTGACAGGTCCCAGTTGAATGATAGAAATAGGAAAATCAATCTCTTGTTTTCGAATACCTTCAAACCGATCAGTAAACTGCAGATTGACTTCGGGATGAATTATACCAATGCTTTATCCAAGTCGGGAAGACCTGATCTTACCGGCCTGACCTACAATGGAAAATCGGTTCCGTACCTGCAATTTGTGGATGATAAGGGGCATGAAATTCCATTTGAGAGGGATTACAGGCAACTCTATGTGGACCAGAAATACAGTGCAGGATTTTTGGACTGGTCTTATTATCCAATGTCGGAATATAAATACAGCAATACGGCTTCAAAGCTGACGGAGCTATACGCTACCTTTGGTTTGGCTTATCAGGTAAAATCATTTTTAAAACTCAGCCTTTCGGGTCAATATCAACTGCAGTCTATAAAGGGCGAAACCAATAGTACCTTGGAAAGCTATGATGCGAGATCAACGATAAATAAATATATTCAGATGGATGCCAATGGAAAGCTGACTTATCCTGTGCCTCAATCAGGTCTATTAAGAAATTCGCTGACTGATGGACAGTCTTATACGATCCGGGGACAGGGAAATGTTGATAAGCGTTTTGGGGCATACCACATTGTGGGAATCCTTGGTGCGGAAATCAGGGAAAATAGCCAGAAAGGCAATTCATTTACCGCCTATGGTTACAATGACCTGCCTTTGGCTTATGCGCCAGTAGATTATGTGACCTTATTCAAGACTAATCCTGATGATCTGTATCAGAATATACTCGGTGCACCTGATTTCTCGAAGACGATCAATAGATACATATCTACCTTTGCCAATTTTTCAACTATTTGGAAGGAAAAATATGCTCTATCCGCTTCGCTCAGACAGGATGGAGCAAATATATTCGGTGCTTTGACCAACGACAAGTGGTCGCCCTTGTGGTCGGTTGGCGGTTTCTGGGAATTGGGTAAAGAGCATTTTATGAAGAGCAGCTGGATAGATATGCTAAAGCTGAGAGCAGCTTATGGTTACAGTGGAAATGTTGATGTTTCAAAAACACCACAGCCTGTTGCCAATGTGCAGACGGATGCGTACACGAAATATCGGATCCTCAATATTTCCAAACTCAATGACCCGTCATTACGCTGGGAAAAAGTAGGTACGATAAACTTTGGTTTGGATTATAGCTTCTTGAATGGTCGTATCAGTGGTGTTGTAGATTATTATGTAAAATCGGGTAAGGATCTTTATGGTTCTACAGAATATGATTACACGACTTGGGGAGCAAGTAATGTGGTCACGAAGAATGTAGCGTCTATGAAAGGTAATGGACTCGATATCAGTATCAGTTCAAAGAATACACTGACAGGTGTAAAATGGGATACGCGGTTAAATCTCAGTACAAATTCCAACAAGACAACGGCTTACTATAAATCCTTGAATCAGGGGGTATTGAGTTTTCTAGGAAACGGCAACAAAATAACTCCTCTTGTGGGCATGCCGCTGAATGCGATCGCCGCATACCGTTGGGCAGGACTGAACGAACAAGGGATAGCTCAGGGCTATGTCAATGGTGAAAAGAGTACCGATTATTCCAAAATCCGGTCAGCTTCTGTGGAAGCATCCACTAGCGATGGAAGTATCCGTTTCTTTGGCTCTGCCAAGCCACAGGTGTTTGGAAATTTGATCAACAGTTTTTCATGGCATGAATTCTCCCTCGGCATCAATTTAAGTTTCAAGGCAGACTATTATTTCTTAAAACCTGCAACTTCTTATTTTAACCTGTTCCAAAGCGGAAATGCTTATCCGGATTTTGAAGATAGGTGGCAAAAGGAAGGGGATGAGCTGCGCACCAATACGCCAAAAATGTCGTACCCGCTCGTTTCGTCTGCAGATGCATTTTATACGCAGTCGGAAATACATGTTTTGAAGGGAGATCATATACGGCTCGAATACGTTAATTTCTCCTGCCAGAAGGCATTTGATCAAAAGGGCAATAAAACGAATGTAAGACTCTATGGAAACTTTGCCAATCTGGGCATATTATGGCGAAGTAATAGACAGAAAATAGATCCTGAATATCCTTATCGACTATCCCCGCCTAAGGTGTTCTCGATCGGAATCCAGGTAGATTATTAACAGCTGTGTTTACCTATTTTAATGTTTAAAAGATGAAAAAGATAATTATAATGATATTGTTATGTCCTTTGCTCTTGTTGTCATGCAACAAGTATCTGGATATACAGTCCAACAATAGGTTGGTCGTACCCAACAGCCTTGAAGATTTACAGGGGCTGTTGGATAACTCCAAAAACATGAATCTAAATTATGGTGGACTTGGCGAGCGCTCTTCCGACAATGTCTATATACCCCTAGAGAATCTAAATACCCTTGCGGTTGAATCAAAGGAGCAGTATCTATGGAAGGAAACAGTGTACAATTATGCCAACGACTGGTCTGCCATGTATACAACTGTTTATAATGCCAATTTGGTATTAGAGAAAATAGCGGATATTCAAAGAGATAGCGGCAATGGGCTCGATTGGGACCGTATCAAGGGGTCTGCATTATTGTTTCGTTCGGCGGCATACCTCAGTCTTTTATGGACTCATTCAAAAGCCTTCGACACGAATACCGCGAAAACTGACCTTGGCATTGTGTTAAGAGAGACGTCTGATTTTAACGTCAAGTCGGTGCGCTCCTCTGTCGAACAAGGGTATAACCAGGTGCTCGCCGATCTGCACGCTGCCGAACCATTACTGCCGACAGAAGCAATACATACAATGCGCCCCAGCAAATTGGCCGTATATGGCTTATTGGCGAGAACCTATCTTTCGATGCGCAATTATAAACAGGCGCTCGTATATGCCAATATGTATCTCGACATAAAGCACGAATTAATGGACTACAATGACCAAGGGGATGTAAAAGCTTCGGTAAATTATCCCTTCACGATTTTTAATAGGGAGACTGCCTTTTTTACTCAATTGCGATCGTCGACGGTGACAGCAGCTTATTCCAGTATCGATACGCTTTTATATCGGGCATATGGTACAAATGATTTGCGCAAGCAGCTGTTTTTTAAGATTACTAAGGGTATTATAAATTTTAAAGGGCAGTATACCGGTGCGCTTGCACTATTTGGAGGAATTGCGACAGACGAGATTTATCTCACTAGAGCTGAATGTCTGGCAAGAGAAGGGAAGTTGGGTGCAGCGCTGGCTGATCTTAATCTATTACTGGAAAAACGCTATAAAACGGGAACATTTATGCCAATCACCATGATGAATGCTACAAGTCTACTGGATACAATCTTATTGGAACGGCGTAAAGAATTAGTCTATAGAGGACTGCGCTGGATGGACATCAAAAGGCTCAATCTCGAAGGTCGAGAAATCCATCTAATCCGGCAAGGAGAAGATGGTCAAGTGGAACTCAAACCAAATGACAACCGGTATGCCATTGCCTTGCCCGACGATATCATCAGAATCACAGGTATGCCACAGAATCCACGCTAAAAGTAAAGGCGGCTTACTGGAGTAAGCCGCCTAAATTGCGATCAGTAAACCGATTGCACCAATTTTCGAACTATAAAGCTCTATTTATAGGATCAAATTGTGTTGCGTTAGAGCTGGCTGCTTCGCTGGGTAGATAGCCAGCTCCGGTTTCCGCTTGGATAGCCTCAATCTGAACTTTGGAATCATCCAGCGTACCGCCACTTACATCAGAAGCATCTACCTCAAGGGCACAAGCTGCTTCCGGCTCTGCGTTACAGCTCTGACCATTTGGCAAAGTTGTCCAATTGGATTCATCTTCCACTTCCGATTTATTTGTCGGATCACCATGGAAATAAAGCATCACGCTGGCAAAAGATTTGCCGGATAATTTTTCAACAGCTTTTGCGCCATTGAAACATACCGCGAAGGCTATCGCTAACATCATGTAGCCTTTGCGATTGAAGATACTAGTCATATGACTATCCTCCTTTCTGTACAGCAGACCGCTGTTATTTTTCTTTTTTAAATACTTTTTGGTCTGCGACAATTTGTGTTTATAATTTACCATAGCTTTTTTCTGAAACTACGGTCTGGTTATCCTATGCTGTAGCCGAATTACTTTAACCCCTCTACAAGCTCGCTCGGGAAGGGGGCGCCCTGCATAGGGTAGTCGAAAGCATTCTTCGATTTTCCTTTCAACAGCGCTTGAATATGACCAATGATGATAACAATAAAAAATAGGAGGAACAGATTTATTCTGTTTTTATAGCGCTTATTTTGAATACGTTGAGTTGTCTTATTTGACGGTTTACTACTGATGAAAAAACCTGCGAGGGATAGGATAAATAACAATGCGTTTATCCAGAGGTGTGTGATCCGGTTGACGTTGGTCAAAAAGCTGCTGCACATGCAAGGCGCATTTTTTAGTACGCCGAATACACCCAATGCGATGTAGCTACTGAAAATAAGAATCAAAAGAAGGCATCCTGACCAACCTAGATATTCCAGCTTCTTACTCGGCATAAAAAGTAAGACGGCCAAAGAGATTTCCAACAGTGGCATCAACCAGGAAAGTACAGGTACAAAGGCGCCAATAAGCGGTTGATGAACCAGTGAGAGTTCAAATGCATCATGAATCCATATTTTGTCCATGCCAACATAGAGCCAGAATAAGATCATTCCGCATCTTAATAGTAGATAAGTCCAATGGTATATTTCAGCTCTTTTCATATTATTAACGATTTATCTGCCGCGACTATTTCCTTGCCCACTCAGGCTTTCCTTTTTCGCGACCATCTTATTCCAAAGTTCGGCCTTAAATCAGCGCTAGACTTGGCCGAATCTGGAGAGTAGTATATACAGGCTTAGCGATCGTCTTGGATATACCGCTTAAAAAAATCCCTAGCCGTCATGCCCGTCTTCTTTTTAAAAAAGCGGGCAAAGCTGCTTGGTGACGAGTAGCCCAGTTCATAGGCTATGGTATCGGTGTGCATACCATCCAGGATATACTTCTTGGCGAGATCCAACATAAATGCTATCTTCAGCTCTTGGGGGCTTAGCCCATAATAACTATGGATAAGTTGATGCAGATAGTCCATACTTATCCCGAGCTGCCAAGCAATATCATCCAGTTTAAAATCCTGCCCATTTTCGGTCACAGTCTGCTTAATGATAGCATGGGCTTCTTTGGCTTTTAACTGGGATTCCGAAATCTTTTCATATTCTTCAAAGATCTTTTCCTTCGATAGATTGATCAGCTTCTTGATCCCCCAGAGGATATTGACCTCCGTGTCGAGGTCGCCTTTTTTGATTTTGGCCATAATGGCCTTCATCAGAAAAATAGTTATGGTTCCTATACGAAAATCGATACTGCAGCATGTATTTGGATCTTTCTGCCGGTAAGCAGCTATCAATGGCTGAAGAAACCGGAAAGGACGCTCATTGCCGTCACGGAAAATACTGCCGCGGAAATAAAAGTTGACAATTGTATACCTGCCGGCAGGAATATGAAGTCGATAATCACCTGTGGATAAGTAGAAATAACGGCCCCGACCGGAAGAAATAGGATAGCTGACCTGCTGACTGAGATCTTCGAGCTGAATTGTCGTATTGTTAGCCATGACATAGAAACTGTGGATATCTGGATATTTTACCTGTAAGGAGATCACAATATCGCTCGGTATATGAAGCTCCAAAAGATTGATAAAGCCGAGCAGTCCATCAAACTGCTGCAGGCAGGCCTGCCCATGTTGATTTTCATACAGTTGAAAATCCGCATTGGGCATACTTAGCCGAGGGCGGAAAGCCCCAGTTTGGAAACTGACCGGCTCGCCAAAAAGTTGGGCAATGTCGATATGTAATGCTGTTTTCATAATTGTTTAAGTTCTTTTTATCCCACCGACCAGGATTTCGGAATGATCAGTGGGAATGGTGTTGGATAACGTCAGATTGAATTACCGCCTCGAATAGCGGTATGCAATCCGTATAAACAGTGGCGTCAGCAGCGCTATTCCCGCTTCATCTTGCCACTGTTCGTGGCCTTGAATGATAAGATCCTTAAATTCGGGATCTTCGTCTTTCTTCTCGTCCTTTTGAAATTGGACAGCCAATCCCCACATGGTATAATTAGCGATCGCTCTGCCGAGTTTGTTCTGGAAATTGATCGGCATCGCCGCGAGCTGTGCAAGCTGATGCGCCTGCAGATTAAAATTGTCTTTCATCCAGCCTTCAAAATTGCCGGCCAACGATTCCAGTTCTATGGCCCGATCGGCCATCGGTAAGGCGAGAAGCGTGGCCACTTTCCGGGCTACACCTGCATTGTCAAAATTTTCTCTCATACATGTAAACTTTTGACAAATGTTGAATTTACAACTTACTAAAACCAGTATTTCAAAATAACCGACCACATTTAGTAGGTTAATCTTTTTGTAGCACGCGAAATAATTCCGAACATTTGAGAATTTTGATTAATTTGCATGTTCAAACATGTGAATATAACCTAGCAATTGGCACTTGACGGACTCGTATGAAGCAGTTTTTAAAGCTATGCCTGGGAAGCTTATGCTTTTCCATGCTATTTAATCTGATCGGAAATAAAGGAATTAAACTCGAACGGTTCGGAACGTACACCTATAGCGTCTGGACGATAACTTTTGCATTGGCCATTATCATTGCGGCACTGCTGATCCGCATCGGTTTAAAAATAGCCTGGATAAAATGGCAAAAAAAATATCCCGAATTGGAACTGTTTAAGGATGGCAAGTTGCAGCTTAAGGAAATTCCACTTGGAGAAAGATTACTGGTGGTCTTTGCCACAACAGTCGCCCTGCTGCTTGTTTACCTTTGTTTTATCTATCTGATCGCTTATGCGCACCAAAGTAGCAACAGCGCTATGTTATTTAAAAGTTACCTATATCATTACATACCAAAACTGGGGATAAGTTGCTTTTTATATGTTTATTATGTTTTTAAAAAGGGTGACCTGTGGTGCTTCACACCGCAGCATGAAATCTCCCTGTTCGGTAGCCAACTTCCAGCAAGAGTAGTCGAGCTGGAAAAGATCGTAGAAAAAGTAGTGCCGGTGGTTCATCCCAGCGTGTTGGATCAGAAGATCGTTATCGGATCGCTTTATGATATTCTCTATGGCCACGCTAAATTTGAACCTGACTTTACAAGAAAGAAAGCTGTGCGCATGTTTGATGTACCGTTTTACTTTTCAACCCGAGGCGAGAAAGAAGTCATTTTGGTGGACGGCACAAGACGGAAAGCCGATCGCTTTATGCAGGAACTGGAGGCCATCGGACTGGATAAATGGTATTTCCGAATCAGCAGCAGCTGCCGCGTCAATATGATGCTTGTCCGCTATCCGGTAGCGCACAATGCCGGTAAACTTGAATTGCGCAAAGAGGTATTTGACAACCTGCAGCAGGCAATGAATAAAATGGATATCCAAAAGCTGTTGGTGGCAACGCAATGGATACGGAAAAACAAAAAAATAACAAAATTTTTGGATAACGTGAATAACCTGGAGCATAAGGGATGGGATTACCTTATTCCGCTCGACTAATGTATCCCACAAGTATAAACTTAGATAGACCGGGCGCAGTAGACAACAGGTCTGCCGTAGCGCTGGATTTCGGCGGTTAGTCGAACTAACCACGCCAATTTATGTTTTTTGTTAAAGGATCTCCTGATCAAAAGGAGATTACGCCCCGTTATGTGTCCAATGGGACAGCTATTCACCTAAAAATCAACTATTCTTTTCAACTAAAATCAAGCATCGAATATACGCCGTTAGAGGCCAAGTTGGACCGCATCATCGACCTGCTGCAGGAAGAGCACTATACGGAGCTCCAAAAGCTTAGCGGCACAATGACCATCCACGAAGTGGCTTCCTTTCTGAGCAAGAGTGTGCGCACCATCGAACGGCGCATCGCCAAAGGCCTGCTCAAGGCTGCCTACAAGGAGGGCAATGCAGATCTATTTCTCAAAAAAGATGTGGTGCAGCTCTATGTGGGCGAGTACAGGAAGTGGCCCCGTCGCATGCCTTAGCTCCGTAGCTTGTTCGTACCTGCTTCGTAAAGCCTTCGGCGCGCAACAATTGGGCACCAGCTATTGACCAGCCCTTCACCAGTATTTTTCTGTTCGGAGACTGGTGAATAGCTGTTGCGGAGCTGTACAGTATCTGTTCACGTTTCGAAGCTGGTACGGAGCTGGGCCGAAACAAAGGCCAATCTGGGTGCTTTTTCGATTGATTTTAGGCCGTCTCCGACAGGCCACCGACAAATCTGAGGGGACCGCCGACAGGTCTCCGCCAACCTGCCTTGCGCTCTTGACATCGGGCTATTCGATGTTGTATGTTTGTCGAAGTAAAGCAATACATACCGGTATAAGTGAATGCTTTATGTGGTCTTTAATTTAAATAACAAACAACATGGCAACAATCAACAATGGTGTAATCGGAAAGGCTAGTGGTAAGGTAGGCGCGGTGATCGCCTCATCCTGGAAATCCATCAACTACCTCAAAGGTTTGCCCAAAAAGCGGACGAAAGGCATGTCCGAAGAACAGCTGATCCAACAGGAGCGTTTTCTAAAAATCTCCAAATTCCTGATGCCGATCACGCCAATCCTGCAGGTCGGATTTGGCCTCGCCAAAAGCGATAAGATGACGCCAAATAATGTAGCGCTGCAGCAGAATATCGCCCAGGCGATAAGCGGTACTTATCCAAACTTTAGCTTGGATTACAGCAAGATCGAAATCAGTACGGGCTCTTACCTCAATGGCGGTTCAATGGAGGCGGCAGTAGGTGCCGGAATTGTATCGCTCTCCTGGGATACCGCCCTAAGTACCCTTTACAAGACCAAGGCCGACGATCAGGTCATTATCTTGATCTACCAGCCTGAAAAGGACGAGTTTATGACGACGCCGACCTCGCCAACGCGCGCTAGCGGGACGGTAGACATTCAGATTCCCTCGCATCTGCTGGGCGGTAAGGCGCATGTCTGGATCTTCTTTACGGACCGCAAAGCCGAAAAAGTATCCAAAAGTACTTACCTGGGCGAATTTGACCTGGCTTAGCCTTTAGGGTATGAATTGAACGGGAGGAACCTTGTGCTCCTCCTGATTTGTAAACAAAAACGATAAAAGCGATGCAGGTAATTTCAGAGTTCAAAAAGCAGGCTAAAGATCCGACACGGAAACAGGCCGCACAGGAGCGCTTTCGGCTGGCACGACGGTTTTTAAATCCGCTATATCCACTCATCATCAGCGGTTATGCCCAACGCAATAGTTCGGTACACGCGGCTTTTGGTCGGGCCATGTCGCATACCCTCACCAATGTGATACAGGGGGAGTTTCCGCATTTTAAGGTAGTGGCACCGCTGGCCAAAATCAGCAATGGTATGCTCTCGCCAGTTGTGGTCGATACATGCCTGCGTACGGCGAATAGCATTGAGTTAACCTGGAATAGGTCTCCAGCCATTAGGGATTATAGTCAATGGGACGATCAGGTCATTCTCTGTGCTTACGACGTTGTTGGCGGACAGGCCGCCATCAATGAGCAGCTGGTCCTGCGGAAGGATGCCCACATGATCATCGAGCTGCCGTCTATCCTGTATGACAGGCCCGTACATCTGTACCTGTTTCTACACGATCGTGATAAAAAGCTGTACTCCAGAAGTCAATACCTCGGTCTTTTATAAGTTAAATCTTGCGTATGAAATCAACGATAAAAGTACTTCGCACAAAACAGGGTAAGCATAGCACCCTGTCTGAAATCTACCTGAACAATCAGTTTGTCTGCTACGGCCTGGAGAATATTCCTCGCCCGGTGAAGATAAGGGGCGAAACGGCTATTCCCGCAGGCCTTTACCCGCTGGGCTTTAACCGCGACGGAGCAATGAATGGCCGTTACTACGACGACTATCCAAAGATGCACCGGGGAATGTTGGAAATACGTGATATTCCGAGTTTTAGCCATGTCTACTTCCACAAAGGGAATAGCTACAAACAGACTGCAGGCTGCATTTTGGTCGGTAGCCAGTACGTGCTGGAAGATGGCGATTACCGCCTGCTGGCTTCAGGTATAGCGTACAAAAAGTTGTATCCACTTGCTACCGAACTGATGGCCCAGGGGCTCGTCGACGTGCTCGTCGAATGAGTGGTACCCGCCGTCAGGCCATTGATCACCCTAAAAAAAATAAGCATGAAAAAGATCTTCAATAAAATAGGACAGGTGCTGCAGCTGCTGCTGACGGCGCCGGTAAAGCTACCGGGGAAAGTAGGGAATGTATTAAAATACCTGGCCTTGGGGCTTGGCATCGTGGAAACGGTGTTGGATGAGGCTAAGCCACAGTCGGAGGTAGACGATGGCAAGCAGCCGCTGGAAGGAAAAGATAATCCCGTCGACAGCGAAAGCAATCGGTCGGCATTGGGTGAGACGATGTCTTCATCGGTGTTGCCTACAGATAACGATCCTTCGGAGAGCGCGAGGGAAGATGAGTCCGTTAAGAACGGAACCGAAAATCCCGTAGAAAGGAGCGCGACGGATGAAATGGAATGATATCCGTATCTCGGCCATCGGTGGTACCATCTGTTCCATCTGGGCCAGCATCTCGCTGGGCGATGCGCTGCAGACCGCCCTAACGGCTGCCCTGGGGACCTTGGTCAGTTACGTGACAAGCAGGTTACTGGCCAAATGGACTAAACGCAAAGATCAAGAATAACATTGCGTGGCGCAATTTCAATGCCCCCGGAGCTAAAAACCTGGGGGCATTGAAGCGAGTTGCTTCGGCAGGAAAAACACCATACCCGCAGACCTCGGTCTAAGAAAGTGAAATTGCAACATGTTGACCTGATATGAGGATAAAAAAGTAAAAATCTAATACTAAACAAAGTTTATATATACTATATTTGCCAATGATAAGGGGAATGGAATGGTATGAATACCCCTTTTTATCGTTGCATTTACGGATACAATGCTTTTATTTAAATGCTTGAAATTTATAAACTATCTTAGTCGTATGAAAATTATTAAAACCTTTTGTCTTCTTAGTTTGCTCACCCTGTTTTCTTGTGGTAAAGTTGAAAAAAGTATAGTCGACTGTTTTGGAGAATCGATATTAGTTGACGTTCACCACAAAGCAGCTGCCGATGCAGCGTCAAAAATCGACTTTAATGTAAGCTACTCCGGCGACCATAAAATGGATACTGCCATAAAATGGGATTTCGGCGATGGAACGATTCAAACCTTAAACGGATTAACGGCAAGCCATACCTACAGTAAAGCCGGAACTTATACCGTTATCGCAAAGGTAGGCCTTAACAATGACGGTTGTTCTTTTGATATCAAGGAAACTGTCACCATCCCTTAGCTGTAACAATACAATAGTGTGTCATGATATTTTACATGCTTTTGTGATTATTATACATTCTTATCTAAGTTTCTTTTTATATTTTGCAGCAAATTTTTACAATTATAAATCTATTATCAGGGAAATCTAGTATAGCGTTGCTGTAAGGATTCCCGTCAAGCATCTATTAGAATGAATGTAGCGAAAGAAAAGGAGCGGCTGATAGCACTGATTCAAGGGGACAAAAAAGCTTTTGAATTATTATACGGCTTCTATCGTCCTCAGCTCTATGGCTATGTCTTTAAATTGGTTCGTTCCCACGAAGTTAGCCAGGAGATATTTCAGGATATTTTTATCCGCCTCTGGAAGCAGCGCGAACAGATAGATCCGCAACAGTCTGTTCGAAGTTACTTATACACCATTGCTCAAAATCTCGTTTACGACTATTATAAAAAGGTCGCTTCAGACCGAAATAAACTGGAGACATTTAAATTGTTTTATGCCACTGCATCTGAAAATAATATCGAAGAGCTGCTGGCGTTTAAAGAAGTCCGCGATCATCTCGATACCATCCTTGCCATCATACCCGAAAAGTGCAGGCAGGTCTATGTGCTCTGCAAATTGGAGGGCAGAAGTTACCAGGAGGTGGCAAACTTGCTCAATATCTCCATTTCCACAGTAAACAACCATATCGTAAAGGCTTCCAGTATAATTAAAAATAACTGGAAATCAGATGTTTTGTATTTATTTCTCTTTTTTTTCATTTTTCAGTAGTTGGTTTTCCGTTACGATTCGTAGTGCTTGTAATAATCAATTAAAAAAGCCAAGTGAATCAAGAAGATTTAAACAAATTATTTAAAAAATACATCAAGGGAAATTGCACGGCCGAAGAACTCGAGACTTTTTTCCAGTTCGTCCGCGACAAAAGAAATGAACCGCTTTTGTTTGATCTGATGCGTCAACATGAAATTGACGAGGAACGCTGGACAGCAGAGTTTAGGGAGCAGATGCAGCGTTCTTTTGATAAAACGGATGATTTCCTCGCCAAAGAACTTTTTCACCCCGCCAAATCGCCTAAAATTGCTTATTTGAAATGGCTGCCTTATGCTGCAGCCGCTGTATTACTGTTTGGTGCAACCTTTTTTGGATGGCAAAAATGGCAACAAGCAAATTTGGGCAGCTCTGTCGACACCCAGGTATATCTTCCTAAAGATCGTCAGGCCGAACTGACATTGCCCAATGGCGAGCTGGTCACACTGGCGTCGAATATCGAATCGCCCCGAGTATTATTTGAAAAGGGGCCGCTGCAATTGATCCAAAAAACTGGTGGCCGATTGGAAATAGTGGGTAAGGGGGATGGCCTCCTTGCAACTGAGCAGATACAATTGAAAATAGCAAAGGGTAAACGGATGCAGCTCTATTTTGCAGACAGCAGTGCCGTGACGCTCAACTCTACATCCCGCCTTACATTCCCGCTGGAATTTGCCGCACAGGAGCGGAAGACAGAACTGCTGGGTGAAGGTTATTTTGAAATAGCACACAATCCACAAAAACCTTTTTTTGTGAAGACGCCCACACAGCTGGTCCAGGTATATGGCACCAAATTTAATGTCCGCGAATATCCGGATGAAAATATCGTCAGTACAGCATTGTTTGAGGGAAAGGTATCTGTGCGCAAGCGGCACGGCGATGCTTATGGCAAAGCCGATTTCTTGACACCGGGCAAAAAGTTACTGTTAGCGAAGGATAGTCCCAACAACGAAAAAGCTGAAATAAAAAATGACAAAGAAATCAGGGGTTGGATCACAGGGCGTAGATACTATGACGGTGTTGCGTTAAAGACGATGCTACGGGATCTTGCACATGATTTTGACATCCGTATCGATTGGGAGCGCATTCCGGAACTGAGATTCCAGGGCACAATTCCGCAGGACTTTTCATTAGACCAGATAATTGATCTCATCAATCAGACGGCTAATATCAAATTATACAAAAAGGATAACCTAATAACCATTCAATAAAAAATTTATGAGAAACAAAGAAAAACCAAGCTGAGAAAAAAGCAAAATCGGACGTGGTACCAGCACATCCGATCGTTGCTAGGAGTAAAAAACAAATTTTCTAAGAACCTAACATTACAAAAGTATGAATTTTAACATTCAATACAAGCGATTGTATTGCCTTGTCTACCGGCTTCGAAAAATTAAGCGTAGACCCCTGATTTATGGTATCCTGCTTATGAAACTAATTGTCTTATTGACAGCGATGGGAACGTTGAATGCGTACGCTGCCGTATATGCACAAAAAATCAATCTCAACCTGAAAAGTGTCACCCTAAAGGAGGTATTGGACCAAATTGGCAAACAGTCAAAATACGACCTGTTTTACAATATCGACTTTGTCGAAAAACTGGGCAAACTAGATGTTACCTTGGAAAACATGGAGCTCGAAAAGGCCCTGGAAAGCCTGAGCCGTCGTTTGCCAATCGACTACAAGATCAATGCGCGCATGATTACCTTATTTCCTAAAGCGGAAAATCCGATACAGCAGCGCATGGTCAAAGGTAAAGTAACGGACGAGGATGGAAATCCGCTGGCAGGGGTTACAATCGTCGAGAAAGGAACACGAAACGGAACGACAACAGATGCCTCCGGCGAATTCATTTTAAGAGACAGCAAGGCCGGAGCGACTATATCCATCAAGATAATTGGCTATGTCGCCCAGGAGGTAATCTCCAATGGCGACCCCCTAAACATTCGTTTAGCCAAAGACGTGGCTTCTCTTGATGAAGTTGTGGTGGTGGGTTATGGCCAAAGCAGTAAGCGTAATATCAATAGTGCTGTAAGTACATTGGATATGGGAAATGTGGCTAAAATCCCGGTGCAATCTATTAACGACGGTATCGCCGGTAGAATTCAGGGGGTCATCGTGACGAGTAGCTCGGGTGCGCCCGGATCCAAAAGTTCGGTCTCCATTCGCGGAGCTGGAACACCCTTGTACGTTATCGACAATGTCATCCGTTCTCAGAATGATTTCCTAAATATCAATCCCAACGATATTGAAAACTATTCTGTATTAAAAGATGCTGCCGCGACAGCACTTTATGGCGCGCAAGGCGGAAACGGCGTTATCCTCGTGACAACGAAAAGAGGAAAGGAGGGCGCGATGGATATCAATTATACATTCAATCAGACGTTCTCCCAGCCAACTATTTTTCCAAAGAAACTAAGTTCTTATGAAAATTTAAAAGCCATCAATGCGGTGTATCAGTTTGAAGGCCTGCAGCAGCCAACTCCAGACAATATACTGGAGTATTATAGGACACAGGAAAAACCGTACGAATACCCCAATACAGATTGGCAAAAAGTAGGCTTGAAAGACTATGCAACTGAACAAAGACATGATCTGGCGATCACTTCTGGAACGGAACGGTTGACGTATTATGCTTCCGGATCTTATTACAACCAAAATAGTAACCTGCGGACCAACAACAATAATAACAAACGCATTACCTATCGGTTAAATACGGTCAGCAACTTTAAAGAGGTCAATTTAAAAGTGACCGCCGGACTGGATGGCTATATCGAAGATAATATTCTTCCCAGTTCTTCGACGGCATCTTCCTATGCGGCATTTTATCAACATATACAGCAAAGGCGTTCTTCGCAGTTAGCTTACAATGAATTTGGACTCCCTTCTTCAAACACAACCGATAATCCTGCCGTAGAACTGTCGGATGCTTCTGGTTACAATAAGTCCAATTCCCGCATATTTAATAGCATACTTTCATTTGAATACAATGCGCCATTTCTTGAGGGCTTGACCTTAAAAGCCAACGGAAATTATAATATGTGGAACTCCAAAAACAAGCTCTGGAATTTAACAGCGCCTTCTTATGCCAATGGCAGCACGACGCCAATTTTGGGTAATCCGCCTAATCTAACAGCTACACGTGGAGAAGGAAGTACATTATTATTGCAAGGATATTTACTGTATAATAAAAAATTCGGCGATCATTCCTTTGATTTTACGGGTGTATACGAACAGGCAAAAAACCTAAGTACGTCCGTTTCTGCAACCCGACAACAATACCAGATTTTATTCGATCAGTTTATTGCCGGGCCAACAGTCAATCAATTGGCAAATGGTTCGGAATCTGAAAGTGGCCGCGCGGGTTATGTGGGCCGGCTATCTTATAACTACAAATCCAAATACTTTTTCGATGGATCACTTCGTTACGACGGTCTGGATCTATTTCCTAAGCAACGACAATGGGGTACATTTTATGCGTTATCCGGTGGTTACGCCATTTCGGAAGAATCTTTTTTCCAGCCGCTACGTGAACGTAATATCTTGAATTACCTCCGTCTACGTGGATCGTATGGTTTAGTTGGAAGTGCAGAAGGAATTTCACCGTTCTCGTATGTACCCGGCTACAGCATCGATGCCAACAGCTGGATTGTGGATGATAAACCTGTGCAGGGATCCTCAGAGCCGGGAAGTCTGCCAAGCACCAATTTCTCCTGGTATAGTATTCGGGAACGAAACTTTGGGTTAGATTTTGCTTCACTCAACAACCGTTTGACAGGAACTTTTGACTATTTCTACAAGCGTACTACGGGGTATGTTGTGGCCGATACGCGGTATGCCGCAACCTTGGGGATAGGCCTTCCACCTATTAATTATGACGCTGGGGCTTTCCGTCGGCATGGCGCAGAATTTAACTTGACATGGAATGACAGAAAAGGGGATTTTACGTATAAACTGGGGGTAAACTTTACCTATTTCAATCAGCTATGGGAACGTAATCCAGCCGAAGACGATGCTACCGTCAAAAATCCGTATACACGGGAAACGGGTATCGTTGATCTGGGCATAGTGCGCGGATATATTAATCAAGGCTTTTATCAAAATAATGCAGACCTGTTATATGGTCCGCGCAGGATAAGTTCCATTAATGTGATTGCTGGCGATCTGCGTTATGCAGATTTTAACGGCGATGGAAAATTAGATGGCGCAGATCAGATCCGCGTTGGAAGCAATTCTTTTCCACGGATTAATTATGGTACAACCATCGACCTGGGCTATAAGGCCTGGAGCCTATCAGCGGTGATTATGGGCTCGGGCAATCGCGATAGGTACCTTGGTAGTATTATACAGGGAAGTGGCGAAAATAAGTTGATTTATGAGTTTCAGCAAGATTACTGGCGCGTAGACAATACGGATGCACTTTTCCCACGTCAAGTAACCGCTACGGGTGTAAACGGAAATAATAATTTCGTCACCAGCGATTTCTGGATTTTGCCTTCGCGATTTGTCAGACTCAAATATTTCCAGCTCGGCTATGATTTAAAAGCGCAGCTTTTAAAAAACACCAAGTTCAAACAATTCCGCGTGTTTGCCAGCGGTACCAACTTATTGACTTTCTCGAATACGAAGAAATATTTTGTGGATCCCGAGTCTGATCAGAATAATGAGAATTATCCCATCCAACGTACGATTTCTCTGGGTGTAAATGTTGGATTTTAAGTTAGATAGCAAAATGAAAAAATTAAATAAACTTTCCTATATAGCCTTTGGACTGTTAGTGGCCGGTACATTTACAGCGTGTAAAGATGTTTTGGATACACAGCCTTATGATAAAATCGGCGAAGATGTCATCTGGAACAGTCGGGCAAATGCCGAAACCTTTATCTATAGTACCTATGGAATCATGAACAGTTTTGCAGGTGGACCTGCTACGGACGCATGGACCATGAACCTGATCAGTATGGACGGAACTTACAATGGCGCAAACGCCGTTTTCACGGAACGCCTTGACCGTACTTCAGATATGGGATTCAACAACTGGGCCGAAATAAGACGATGCAATGTCATTATCGCTAAAGTAACAAGCTCTGCCGGAATAACAGAAGCCGATAAAAAGGAACTAATTGCGGAAGCCAAGTTCCTGCGTGGCATGTCTTACTACAACATTGCGCGAAGAGTTGGTCGTATTGTTTGGATTGATAAGGTACTGACGCCCGACGATGAACTTCTCCTGCCAAGTACAGCTACGCCAAGTGAATCTTACCAATATATCATTAAAGATCTTGAAGAAGCCGTGGCGGATCTGCCTACCGAAAAAGTAGGTGGCAGAACCAATAAATATGTGGCAGCCGCCATGTTAACCGAAGTTTGCTTGCAGGCACTGGCCTACGAAAACTATCCTAATCCGATTACGGTAAACCCATCCAATCCACTATTGAAAAAAGTGCTTGAATACGGTGAACTGGTGCAGTCCGGAGGCTATCAGCTGGAAGCTGATTATGGAGGTATATTTAACGAAGCAAAACCCTATTCGAAAGAAACCATCTATGGAATTTACCGAAAAGCAATCAATACTTCCTGTGAAGGTACACCGATGCAGGTGATGATTCCAAACCTGAACAACGATAATATAAAACAGTCTGGGGGTAGTCCACTGTTGAAATCGCCGATCAAGATATTTGAAGCCTGGGGCGACCATGGGCCTTCTCAGGATCTGGCCGATGATTATCTTGTCATTGATGCGGAAAACCCACAGGCTGCAGTACGCTGGGACAAAGCCTCACAGTTTAAAAAAGCAGTTGATGAACAGGCAACGATCGCTACAACCATTATCCCGAAAGCAAATGGAGAGAAAGAACTCAATCGGGGCACAATAAAGGCGGGTAGTAATGCCACAATCTGGAGTTTGACCAACCAAAATCGCGATGCACGCTGGAATGCAAGTGTATTAAGTGATTCTTCGGCAGTTTTCTATGGCGAAACACTCACCACGGATGTAAAGGGGAATTCCGGTCGCTGGCTCAAGTTGAACGGCTTTGCCTATTTTACGTCTTTAACCAATATGTATTGGCGCAAAAGTGTTTACAATAATGTGAACCCGCGCATTTATGTCGGTGTTCCAACCGACTATCACTATGTGATTGCCAGACTGGGAAGAGTATATCTCAATATGGCTGAAGCTTATCTTTTGCAAAAAAACCTGCCAAAGGCCTTGGAAATGATGAACAAAACCCGGGTGGTGCATGGTCAGCTACCACCAAGTCAAGCAGCCGATTTTGCGGCAGCATGGACCGATTATAAACGCGAACGGAGAGTTGACCTGGTACTCGAGAATGATTATTACTGGAGTTTGCTGCGCTGGGGCAGGTATGGCGGTGAAGCCAATCATGGAAACGCATCGGGCGGAATTATCCCCGAGTTGACAACGCTACCTAAAGTAATGGATATCAGTAAAGACAGAAAACACTTTTCGGTTGTACAAGGTGCCTTTTTCTCATCCAACGACATCAGGGAATTTGACGCGAAACGGAGATATCTATTTCCGATTGCACAAAGTTATCTTGACCGAAATAGCAAATTTGGCCCGCAAAATCCAGGATGGTAATTAAGATTATGAAACGATTTAAAATGAAAAGAATACTACTTATTGCATTGCTGCCACTGTTTGTGGTATTGATGAACAGCTGTTTGAAGAAAGGTCTTCCAGAATATGAAAACTGGGATCTCAATAACATTGATAATGTATATGTGGAGTATCGATACGAAGGTGGGAAAATGATGAATGGCCAACCAGTCGTCGAATACAAAAGGCTGGATGTGGAGAAAAAAATCAATACTTCCAACAACAGCATTGAATTGAACATTCAGGTACCGGCCGCTTCAGGCTCTTTCACCGAAGAAATTCGCAAGAAGGTAAACCAGAATTACCTGTGGGTTTATACGGATATTTCTACGGCGGCCAAAATTTCTCCTATCGGGGATACGCCAAAACTGGGGGATCCGGCAGACCTCAATAAGGAACTTCATTACCAGGTAACCGCTGCCAATGGCGGTAAGAAAGATTGGGTCATTAAGGTCGTAACCTTTAAAAATTAAAACTTTATAAAATTATTGGATTATGCCTGTATCATTTTTTAAGAGGCATAATCCAATCTTTCCAAGAACCGAACATGGCATTTGGGCCCGAACCTGTCGTATGGCTGGCAATCTGCTGACGCGGTAAAATTTTCATGTGTATAATTATAAGATGACCGAAATGAATCCAAAAAGAAGAAGTTTTTTGAAGCTGGCCGGGCTTTCAAGTTTGAGTGTGTTGTCCAGTGGAATATTTGCAAAGTCCCCACAGGTATCAGCGCACGAAGCTGTAGATCGTTTTGAGGCCCCAAAACAAAAGTTTAATATGTGTGGCTATGCCGCTCCACGAATGGACAAGGTGCGCATCGGGTTTATCGGTGTCGGCAATAGAGGCGCTTCGGCGGTATACCGAATTGCGCACATTGATGGCGTGGAAGTTAAAGCAATCAGCGATATCCGTCGGGGGGTCGCCGAACGCGCGGCGAAATATGTCAAAGGGGAAGCCCCCATCATTTATGCCGATCAGGAAGAGGAATGGAAGAAATTATGTGACCGGCCCGATATCGATTTGGTCTATATCTGCACGCCCTGGCATTTACATACGCCCATGGCGCTCTATGCCATGAAGGCCGGAAAGCATGTCGCGGTCGAAGTACCCATTGCAACGACAGTCGAAGAATGCTGGCAGCTGGTCGAAACCTCCGAGGCAACAAAGAAACACTGTATGATGCTGGAAAACTGTTGTTATGATTTTTTTGAGCTCATGACACTGAATATGGCAAGACAGGGATTATTTGGCGAAATTCTGCACGGGGAAGGGGCTTACCTCCATAATTTGCTGCAGGAAAATTTTGCCAAAGACAGTTATTACGACATGTGGCGCCTAAAAGAAAATTTTCGCAATGGAAATTTGTATCCCACACATGGTCTGGGGCCGATCTGTCAGTTGATGGACATCAATCGCGGGGATAAGATGAGCTATTTGACCTCAATGTCATCGAATGATTTTAGTATGCATGCCAAAGCCCTCGAGCTGGCTGCGAAAGATCCTTTTTATGAACCGTATGCCCATAAAAGCTTCCGTGGAAATATGAATACAACGACAATCCGTACCCAGAAAGGCAGGACCATCATGTTGCAGCACGATGTATCTAGTCCAAGGCCCTATTCACGCATACACCTGGTCAGTGGCACCAAGGGAATGGCCCAAAAATGGCCCGAACCTGAACGGATTGCCTTTGGTCATGACTGGATTTCCGCCGAAGAGATGAAAAAGCTCGAACAGCAATACACGCCCGAGATTGTGCTCAAAGTGGGCGAGATGGCGAAAAAGGTAGGCGGCCACGGTGGAATGGACTTTATGATGGACTGGCGGCTGATTGATTGCCTTCGCAACGGGCTGCCACTGGATCAAGACGTCTACGATGCTGCCCTGTGGAGTGTGATCGCCCCCTTAAGTGAGCGCTCCGTTAAGAAGAGATCGGATAGTGTGGATATTCCTGATTTTACAAGAGGAGCCTGGGCCAGCAATCCGAAAATGGAGCTGACCTTGAAGGGTGGCGGAAATACTGGAATGAAATAAATTTTAAAGAGAACAATGAAATATCGTTATATAGCCCTTGCCTGTTTACTGTGCTCGACTGCGGTGCGTGCCCAATATCAAATGGATTTGCAACATGTCGGAACAGTTCCATTGAATTACCTGAATAAAGAACCTATCGGTCCGAAAGGAAAAGAAATCCGCGTCAATAATATTTACATGGAAGAAGGCGGCAAGCCCGTTCTTCCGGTGATGGGCGAGTTTCACTATGTCCGTATGGATCATCGCTATTGGCGCGACGCGCTGCTCAAAATGAAAGCCTCGGGTGTAAATATGGTGGCGACCTACGTCATGTGGAGCCTGCATGAAGAAACCGAAGGGCAGCAAAATTGGTCTGGCAATCATGACCTGCGACGTTTTGTCCAGTTATGTGATGAACTTGGATTGAAAGTGCATCTCCGCGCCGGCCCTTATTGCAATGCCGAAATGCAGCATGGGGCGCTTCCCGAATGGATCGTCAACAATAAAGCACTGGTGACCCGAAGCAATGATCCGTTGTACCTTAATTATTCCAAAAAATGGTATCAATCTGTCTTTAAGCAGGTCAAGGGATTGTTGCACAAAGACGGCGGGCCAATTATGGCTTTGCAATTGGAAAACGAATTCGTCAAAAAAGGACTTGTGGTTTCCCACCTTATGAACTTAAAAAAGCTGGCTCGTGAAGCTGGTTTTGATGTGCCTTTGTATACCATGACACACTGGATGGATAGTGAATATCCCAAAGGGGAAGTCGTCCCCTATGGTGGTTTCTATATTGAAACGCCCTGGGTGACCAACCATGGTAAAATGACGCCACCCACAAATTTTGAATATTTTACCTACAATAGGCTTTCGGATAATATTGGGACCGATATCATCAAGATTGAGGGGGATGTGGAATCTTTCGACGGTTCAAAAAATGACTCGCCGTTTTTTACCTGCGAAGTGGGGGTAGGTGCTCCTACTTTTTATCACCGCAGGGCTGTAGTTGACGGGGGAATGGCTGGCGAGAATATCAACCTGCGCCTGGGTACTGGTGTCAACCTTATGGGCTACTACATGTATGTAGGTGGTACCAACCCACGGGGCGAAAAGAATACCTACGGCAATGGCCCTTACTTTGGCTATGATTATCAGGCACCGATCCGTGAATTTGGAACGCTTGGCAAAGTGATGACAGAAACCAAAAAGCTCAATTATTTCATGAATGATTTTGGATCTGAACTGGCACCCATGCTGGCTTACCTTCCTTTGAGCAATAAAAATAAAGATAATCTACAGTGGTCTGTCAGGTCGGATGGTAAATCGGGATACCTTTTTGTATCCAATTACCTTTACCGCTACGATAGACCCACATTCGATCAGGTACAGTTTAAGCTGAAACTACAGGATGAAGAATTGGCTTTTCCAAGAAAACCGGTCGCTATAGTGAATAAATCCTATTTCTTGTGGCCTTTTAACTTAGATATGAACGGCGTCAACCTGAAATATGGGACAGCGCAGCCCATCACAAGTCATCGTGAGGGTAAGGTAACCAGTTATTTTTTCTTTGAAGATGATGCAATTGCGGCAGAATACCTCATCGATGCAACCCAACTCAAAAGAATCCAGGCCAAAGGCGCAAAAGTGACCAAAGAAAAGAACCGATATTTTGTTTCCAATGTGACGCCGGGAAAAGAAGCTGTGATCACCCTAACCAAGACAAACGGCGAACAGATCAAACTCGTAACGCTTACCGAAAAACAATCCGATGAGCTTTGGAAAGGCAAGCTCGGAGAAAAGGATTTTGTTGCGTTGACGAGTTCAAGCCTGGCCGTAGATGCGGGCAAGATGCTAATTACCGCCGAAGATGCCACGCAAAAGATCAGTTTATACAGGTCCCAGGGGCAGAAGTCTTTTGAAGATAAGGTGTATCAGGGAAAAAAAGCAGATCAGCTGCAAGCTACAGCTACAGTATTGGGGCCAATGGATGAGGCCAGCTGGATATACCCGAAAACAGGTATTGTATTGAAGAAAGCTTTTGACGGGACTTCATTAGCCGATGTAACAGAAGCGACATTGCGGTTTAGTTCTGATAAAGCGGTAAAGGTATATTGGAACGGCAGGGAGTTGTCTCCTAAAACTGTGGGGGAATATGCAAAGGCCGATGTTAAAACCCATGTACTTTCGCGAAATAATGAAATCCGTTTTGAATCAGTAGAGAACGGGGCCAATGTAATTGCGTCCATAGAAATCCTATACAAAAATGGCGTGCGCAAGGTATGGAATACGGACGATACCTGGTTAAATGCAGACAATAAGCCTGTGGAAACCAGAGACGACAAAAGCAAGCCAGCGCATTATGCTGCTGAAGAGAGATTGGGCCTCTTTGCGTTTACCCTGCCTGATTTGACGCGGAGCAAAGATGAGGTCCGGTTGGAACTGAGCTACTTTGGCGATAAGGCCACGGCCTATATCGGTGAAGAACCATTTACCGATAGCTACAACGACGGTACGCCCTGGATACTGGGTGTCAGCCGTAAAAAGGAAGAACTGCTGAATGATAAGTTAACTGTGCGCATCACTGGATTTGGGGCCGATACGCAAGATATCTTCTTGGAAGACAATTTTGACCGTATCAAAAGCCAGTTCCCGGCAATTAAAAATGCCAAGATGGTTAAGGACTATACCTATAGCGTCAACTAACAGTACAGGGTGATGAAAAAAGCTATATCGTGCTATGAAAACACGATATAGTGTTATTAAATGTGAAGACAATTATAAATTTTTGATAGCATAATGAGGCTAGTAATTTTAAGTATATGGGTATTGATTTTTTTTCAGGTGAATGGCCAAACCATTGATGTAACGCAATTTGGTGCCCAGCCCAATAGTTTCGCTGACGCGACCCTTGCTGTAAAGAAGGCGATTGAAGCGGCAAAAGGGCAATCGGATGTGATCTTAAATTTTCCAAAAGGGAGATATGATTTTTGGCCAGATCATGCCACCGAGACCAATTATTACATTTCGAACAGTTCGTCTGAAAGTGAATTTCCAGTAAAAAGGCAGCGCGTGGGCCTATTTTTTAAAGGCCTTAAAAACATCCGGCTCGAAGGGAACGGGTCAACCTTTGTATTTCATGGGAAAATGATCAGCTGGGTATTAGATAGTTGCGAAAATATAACATTACGCAATTACACAGTAGATTATGAGCGGCCCGGCATGTCCGAAATGACCGTCCGATCGCTATCGCCGACAGAAATAACTGTTGCTGTCCATCCCGACAGCAGATTCACAATAATGGACGGAAAAGTACAGTGGTACGGTGAACAATGGATACCCAATCCAAAAGGTTTCTTTCTGGCCCGGGTAAATCCACATGAAGATCGGATTTTTTACAGCAACTGGGTGCCTTTTCAAGCGAGCAGCGCTGAAAGAATCGGATCCACTGGCATTAGATTTAAGGGTGATTTTTCGAAATTTAAGGCCGATACAGGTGATGTACTTACGCTCAGGGATGCCATAAGGGATTATGTCGGTGTATTTCAAAACCGAAGCAAGAATATCAGCCTACACAATGTGCATATGAATAGTATGCACGGTTTGGGTATTGTATCGCAATTCTGTGAAAATTTAAACTATGACCGTATTTATGTGGAGCCGGCCAAAGGTAGTGGCCGCGTGATCGCTTCATCGGCCGATGGTATGCACTTTTCGGGCTGTAAAGGGCAGATTACCATCAACAACTGTCGGTTTAGCGGGATGCATGACGATCCCATTAATGTGCATGGAACACACCTGAAAGTGAAAGAGATTATTTCACCAACGCAGTTGAAATTAAGATTTATGCATCATCAGAGTTATGGTTTTATGGCTTTTGCTAAAGGGGATACAATCGCATTTCTACATGCAAAGGCATTGCAGATCTACGGTCAAGGAGTGGTTAAATCGGCTACGTTGGTCAGCGAACGGGAGATGCTTATCGAACTGGAAAAAGCCGTCCCAAAGCAGCTTCAACTGGACGATGCCCTGGAGAACATCACCTGGACGCCGGCGCTTACCTTAACCAATTCAAGGTTTGAACGTACAATTTCCAGGGGAACGCTGGTTACGACACGACGGAAAGTCCTGATCGAAAACAATGTGTATTACCGTACAGGCATGCATGCGATTCTCATCGAGAATGATGCGATGGGCTGGTATGAGTCTGGTCCCGTAGCGGATGTCACGATCAGGAACAACCAATTTATAGCCTGTGGTTTTAACAGTGCGCCGGGTAGTTATGCGATTAAGATAAACCCCGAAAACAGCGAACAGGTAAAAAATTATTATGTACACCAAAACATCCGTATAATGGACAATTTGTTTCGTCTGGATGGAGCTCCGCTGTTGTCCGCAAAGAGCACCAAGGGACTGCTATTTGCCGATAACCGGATAGAAAAAATGAATGCATCTGGAGGAGAGGAACAGCCGGCATTCCATCTCATCGATTGTACGGGGGTACGGATCGAGGGGAATAAATTTGAAGGGACGAGGCCGCGACTACGGGTTCAGGGCATGTCCAAGAGCGATCTAAAATCGGATATTAAATTTGAAATACCGGATGTGAATCAAGAAGGTGCTGGTTTTTAATCAGGTATTTACAGCATAACTAAATGAATGATGAGAGTTTTTTTTATTGCGCTTTTTGCAAGTGCTTACGCTGTTGCTACGGCACAGGAAAACAATGCCCTAAAATTATGGTATACGAAACCGGCAACACAGTTTGAAGAAGCTTTGCCGTTGGGAAATGGCCGCCTGGGGGCAATGGTATATGGCGGAGTGGACAAAGAACGTATATCTTTAAATGAAGCCACCTTATGGTCGGGTGGTCCTATTGATGCCGCAAAGGTCAATCCCGATGCAAAACGTTATTTGCAGCCCATCCGGGAGGCACTATTTAACGAAGACTATAAAAAGGCCGATTCCTTAGCCCATTTTATGCAGGGACCTTACTCGGAGGCCTTTATGCCACTGGGGAATCTCTTTTTCGACTTTGCCCACAAGGGGAATGTGAGCGATTACCGCCGGGAACTGGATATTCAGCAGGCAATTTCAAAAGTGAGTTACCGGATTGGGGAGACCAGGTATACACGGGAGACATTGGTGTCACATCCGCAACAGGTGATTATCTTTCGCTTAACTGCGCAAGGAAAAGATAAACTTAATTTTTCCTGTCATTTTGATAGCAAATTGCTTTCGCGAAGTTCGGTAAGGCAGGGGATGCTCCAAATGAACGGTTGGGCACCGGCGCATACCGAACCGAATTATAGGGGTAATATCGCGAATGCTATTGTGAATGACACCACAAATGCGATGCGCTTTGTATCTATGCTTAAGGTACTGAAAACCGATGGCAAGCAAAAGTTGCAAGATTCGACCTTAAGTGTGAGCGGGGCCACGGAAGTTGTGCTGGCTTTGTCTATGGCAACCAGCTACAATGGCATCGATAAAAATCCGGGCACAGAAGGTAAATCCGTAGATAAACTCGCTGCTGGCTATCTTTCAAAAATCGCCAATACCGATTATCAAAGTTTAAAAAAGATACATTATGCCGACTTTGGAAAGTATTTTAATCGGGTATCTTTAACCTTGGGTGATGCTGAAAACGAAAACCTATCCACTGTAGACAGACTTAATCGCTTTGCTGCCGGCCATAGAGACAATAGTCTGATCGCTCTTTTTTATCAGTATAGCCGGTACTTATTGATCAGCTCTTCACGGGAGGGAGGTCTCCCGGCCAATCTGCAGGGAATCTGGAACGAATCGGTACGCCCGCCCTGGAGCAGCAATTATACCACAAACATCAATGCCGAAATGAACTACTGGGGAGCAGAGACCGCAGATCTTCCGGAAATGCACCGCCCATTATTTGATTTTATTGGCCGATTGGTAAAACCGGGGCATATTACTGCACAAAACTTCTATCACGCCGGCGGCTGGGTATGCCACCACAATAGCGATATGTGGGCAATGACCAATCCCGTTGGAGATAGCGGTGAAGGCGATCCCTGTTGGGCCAACTGGCCGATGGGCGGAGTCTGGTTGAGCACACATCTGTGGGAACATTACGCCTTTACCAAAGATGAGGCCTTTTTGCGCGATCAGGCTTATCCTGTAATGAAAGGAGCGGTGCAGTTTTGCCTCGACTTTTTGACAGCGGATAAAAAAGGTTATTTGGTAACTGCACCTTCGACTTCGCCAGAGAATGTATACATCACCGACAATGGCTATGTCGGGCAGACCTTGTACGGAAGTACAGCAGATTTGGCGATGATTAAGGAACTATTTGTTGATTATTTAAAAGCTGCGGCCGCCCTCAATATCGATAAAGAAATACAGGCACAAGTAAAGCAGGCTTTCGCAAAAATTTATCCGTATCAGATCGGTAAGCAGGGTAATTTGCAGGAGTGGTATCACGACTGGGCGGATAAAGAACCCCATCATCGACATCTGTCTCATCTGTTTGCCGCTTATCCGGGCTATACCATCACCACCGCAGAAACGCCTGAGTTAGCTGAGGCGGTACGTAAATCACTTCAATTAAGGACCAACGAAGGAACAGGTTGGGCGATCACCTGGAGAATAAATTTGTGGGCAAGGATGCAGAATGCTGAACGCGCATACGATGCTGTTAAAAAATTAATGCGCTTTGTGGGAAAGGATGCGGCAATTAAATATGGCGGCGGTGGTGTGTATGCCAATTTATTTGGTGCACATCCGCCGTTCCAAATTGACGGAAACTTCGGCGGTGGCGCCGGCATTTCAGAGATGTTGCTCCAAAGTCACCAGGGCTATATTGAACTGCTGCCTGCACTACCCGAGGAATGGCAGACTGGCGCGGTCAAAGGTTTTGTTGCCCGTGGTAATTTCGTCCTTAACTATTCTTGGGACAAAGGACAGTTAAAAGAAGTAAAGCTGCTTTCCCGTAAAGGCGGTACCTGTAAAATCAAGTATAAAGATCAAGTGAAAACCCTCCATACCCAAGTGGGGAAAAGTTATACGTTGAAGTTCTAAAAAAAGGTTGCCCTTCAGATCTGAGGGGCAACCTTTTTTTAGATGAGTAATCTTTTTAGCAGATTGCGTTCGGAATACCCATAACAGGCACCTCTATTTGAACATTTCAGTAGGAGCAATACCGGTCCAAGATTTGGGAAGATCTTTTATTCCAAATATTTTGGCTAATATCCAGGATGTATTTCTGTTGCTATTAAAGAATGCATCTGTCATGCCCAGGTTTTTGATTTTTTTTCCGGTAATACCAAAAGGTATTTGCATCTCATTCATGCTTACCCCACCATGTCCCTTAGCGATTCCACCATGATCTGAAAGCAGTAGAAAATAGGTGTCATCATAAAGATTCTGGTCTTTTAGCTTTTGAACAAATTTGCCGATTTCGACATCGACTTCTTCAATTGCAGCAATGTATTCGGGAGACATCCAACCATAGCCATGCCCCGCATGATCCACATGGACGCTATATAAAAACACGAGTGTAGGACCATTTTTATTTTCGCCGATAAATTTTAGTGCTTTAGCATAGTTGTTCTTGTATTTATCGTCCTCTTCAAAAGAAACTTCATCAAGGTATTTTTGATTGATCGGATTGATAAGTTCGGCCCAATTGTAATAGAATGCGGTTTTTGCATTTGGTTTTTTATCTTTCAATAGTTTGAATATCGACGGCGAAAAACCATCTGTATCAATTTCTATCGCTTTGAGGGGATGTTTTGATAATGTCCAGTTATTAGCGGTAATACCATGTTCTTCGGGACCCTGACCGGTAAGGTGGCTCGTCCAATTGGGGAGCGTAACCGAAGGAATCACGGGCCTGCTGCTGAGCGTGATCAAGCCTTTATCAAATAGCTTGTCAAGATTAGGATGTTTAGATCCTTTAAAGCCTTCGGTACTAAAGCCATCTAAGGCAATAACGACAATACGCTGGGCATTTAGGTTCGTGCATGTGAGCAAGAATAGCAACATGAAGAGGTTTATTTTCATCATCTTTTCGTTTTTTATAAATAATTGATAGTAAACAAGTTTCAGGACATGCTTTTATTATGATTTATGATTGGATTATTCGTTTTAACAAAGCTGATAATAGTTGCGCAGATCGCGCATATGAGTGCAACAAATAGAAATATATTAGCGGTATTGCCTGTATAATCAATGAGTTTACCAAATATTGGCTCACCAATGGCTGCAAATACATAGGCAAACATGTTCATGATACCTATACCGGTGCCGACGAGTTTGGTGCCCAGAAGATCAGGACATAAGGTCCAAAAGTTAGCTTGGGGGCCGTAGACGAAAAATCCGGAGCTGAACATAAGTGCGCCGATGAATAGATGGCTGTGCATGGGCACAAAGTAAATAAGCAGGGCGATGACACTACTTATAAGCATACCTGTAGCGATTGATTTGCTTCTGTTTTTGTCAAAAATGAGATCAGAGATATAACCAAATGAAACTGCACCCAGGGCCATGCCTACTGGTATCAATAAGGTAAGCCACATATTGCCGGAAGACGCCTTATAGTTGTTTCCTAAAAAGTGAATCGGTACCCAGAAAATAAGACCATAACGCGCCATACTCTGAAAGCCGATGGCAAGGGAAGCAATCATAAAGCTGCGGTTCTGAAACACTTTCTGGTAAGATTGTTTCCAGTTTTCCTGTTTTTTGGCGATTGTTTCTTCTTCAGGTATTGTATATCCTTTTCTTTTGGGCGAGCTATAGGCAACGAGCAAAAAGACAAGGAGTGCAGCGGCAAGAAATAGGATAGGATATCTAAATAATGTTCGCCAGCTCTGATCCTGCTGGACGAGTATTAACGCCATGAAAAATGTTAAAACGGAAGAACTTCCAGCAGCCATGGTATAAAAACCGAATGCTTTACCGCGTTCGGCGCTGCTCCACCAATTGGAAATCAGTTTACCTCCAGATCCCCAGGCCATAGACTGAAAATAACCATTTAACGTCCAAAGGATAAGAATCGTTGAATAAGAATTTGCAAAGCTAATCGACAGGTTGCAAAGAATGGAGAAACTTCCCCCAGTGATGATCATCAATTTGGGACTTAAACGGTCTGCTAGATTTCCGTTGATCAACTGACCGATAGCATAGCCCATGAGCATGGCAAAGCTGATCCACCCCACTTGTTGAAAGCTAATGTCTAGTTCTTTGGAAATACCCCTGGCCGCCCAGCCAAAATTGTGACGACCGGTATAAAAGAATAAATAGCAAAACATCGTCACAAACAACATTTTCCATTGATCTCTTCTAAATTTCGTTCCCATTATCGTTTTGCCGTTGAGCTGTCCATGTATATGCCTGCACGAATTGGCTTATGCGTAAGGGCGTAATCGATCGCGGCATTGACTTCGTCTAAAGGAAATTCACGTTCGACCAAGGATTCAAATGGATATTTCCGCCAGTTGTTGATAATAAAGTCCACCGCAAAAGAGAAGTCAGTATAGTTATAATTGTGAAGCCCTTTGATGCAAAGCATTTTCCGGATGACTTGTTCGGCATCTATTTTTGTTGGGCGTTGATGAAAAACTGCACCGACCAGTATAGCCCGACCATGAAGTCCCAAGGTCTCTATGCCCAGTTCCATGGCATCAGGCGAGCCGCTCATGTCGATAAATCTGTCGATCGTGATTGCCTGCAATAGTGCACAGTTTTCTCGTTCGGAAAGATAGATGGTATGGCTGGCACCGAAATGTTTTGCCATCTCTAATCGAGCCGGGTTCACATCAGATGCGATAATGTTTGATGCGCCCAATTCCTTGCACATGGCGATAGTTACCAAACCCAATAATCCAATACCGGCTACATGTACATTTTTTCCGGCAATTGTGCCAGCGAGCCTTATGGCACCTGCTGAAGTAGCCACAGCACAATTGATTGTTGCTGCTACCCGCAATGAAATAGCTTTAGGAAGCAAACGTATGCAAGTATGGGGACGTAGGATAATATGTGTTGCTAATCCGCCATGTAGCTCGTCCTGTTCTGTAATCTTCCGATGACCATATTTATAGAGGCGGTCGTTTTTTTGTGGCGTATCGGGTTGATAATTGGCCGAATTCGGATCGCTGGCGAATACCGTCCAGGTGATGAGATCTCCCGCCTGAAGTTTATTTCCCTGTACGTCGAGTCCGCTATGCCTGGCCGATATTTCCGCGATGGTACCGACAATTTCGTGCCCCAGAATAGTAGGGCAGGGTTCATTGCGCAAACCACAATAGGTATGAAGATCACTACCGCAGAGCGTTGTATAACTGATATTGACCAAAATTTCACCATCATGTAATGTAGGAATAGGTGTAGTGACTTCGGTCAGGGCGGTGTTGGCGCCACTGAAAGCATAATATGTTGCTCGTTTTTTCATCGGATATAAATATACATAAGTTGTGTAATACTAAACAATGTTTATTTATACTATATTTACGCTGTGTTAAATAATTATGAAAATTTGTTGAAAAAGTAGCGTTACTAGCCCCGTTTTAGGATCCAGATCGGTCCCCGGCTGGATTCGGGAAGCGGCAATAGTAAAATGTGGATAATCTACGACTGTAGCAACGTAGCAATCTGATACCTCATTTGAATCATTGCTGTTGGTAGACCAGGTCTTTGCTTAGGCAATGTTCTTCCCAGGGCATCGTTATAAGCCGACTATGGGCATTTTGGGGAATGATACTTTTTGATGTCGGCAGGTAAAAATGGTTTTTATTTCCACTGCTCAGGGTATCGCGTAGATCGGGGATCTTTTTGAGGTTGCGCTGTAAGGCGGCAAAAAATGCTTTTGCGGATTTGTCCGCTTGCTTCATAATCTGCCGCAAGTGGATAATTTCCCTTGTCCGGTCCGTTTCATAGCCACCGCTTCCTGCAATGGTATATTCGGCTACAGGTGAATCATAGAAGACACCTGAATCTACGCTGGTTTCCTGATCTGAAAAAGGATAGGTTGACAGGTAAAATTCCTGATAATCCGCTGATGAAAAGCTTTCCAGAAACGCCGACGGATTTTCCTTGCTGTATTTCAGATAACTCCGTTTGCCTGAACGACGGTTTATCTTCTCAACATAGGCATGCGCCCGATGTTTTTCCATCGTTTCTCCGCAATGCTGAAAAAATAGCTCCGCTGGTATAGCAATCCAAAAGTATTGGCCCATTTTCTTTCCTATGTTTAATTTAACTTTGATGTGTATTTGCGCAATTGCGGATCGTGTTACTGCGGTATTTCTTCCACCAGAATTTCATTCCCGGCATTATCATAATACGCGCAGGTCATCTTGTCAAGAAAGACAGTCCATTTTTCGATACCACACGTTGCGCACATTGCCATAAAAGTGGGGTAGTCTGTTTTGCCCTGTTGATGCTCTTTTAAACCTTTTTTGAACTGTTCAGCGTCAACAGTACCACCAATAGTCAATGGTTCATGACTAGCTGGTGAGCTGGTTTTGTAATGATTATCACCATAATAATCAGAGTGCCCATCTGCAACAAAAACGTCGTAAGCGGTAACCCCTAATTTTTTGATCTCCTGGATATAGGCAGGAAAGTCCGCGCCTGATTTTACGTTGCTATCAGCAGCTTCAATTTGTTCTATTGTAAACATGTTTTCTTGATTTACACGTGTTAACCCCTCTCGAATATTCTCCCATTTGGTAGTTAAGTAAATAAACTAAAGAAACAAAGCGCCAACCAATGTTGCAGAGGTTATCTTATTTTTTATTATCTTAATTGAACTAAAGATAATGAAAAACAGACGTGTAATAATGCTTGAACAGTTCAAAAAACACCTGGATAAATTTATAAAAATTTCTGACGATGAATTTGTCGATATAACCGGATATTTCGAGCGGCAGCGGCTTAAGAAGAAAGAAAACGTATTGACCGAAGGGCAGATCTGCAAAGCAAGTTATTTTGTACTGGATGGAATTCTGCGAAAATTTTTTATCAATGAAAAGGGTGTGCAGCAGACAACTGAATTCGCCATTGAAAACTGGTGGATGACAGAGACCTTCTCTTATATCAATCAGACCGCCACAGAATTTTACATCCAGGCTGTACAGCCTACGGAAGTGCTGGTCATTCGCCAGCATGCCTTCGATGATCTACTGGAAAAGCACCCGGTCATGGAGAAGTATTTTCGCATGGTGTACCAGAAAGCGTATGCTGCTGCACAGATGCGTGTCAAGCTGCTTTACGAGCACTCCAGGGAGGAGCTATACCGTCAATTCCTCAAAAACCAGCCTGCATTTCTGCAGCGCGTACCTCAATATCTCGTAGCTTCCTATTTGGGCTTTACACCGGAGTATCTCAGCGAAATCCGCAAAAAGAATTTTTCTTAAACCCGTTTAAGTTTTTCCGGCTCTCCATTTTCCAAATTTGTAGTATCAAATTAAAAAATAAGAATCATGGAAAAACGAATTAACATCAGCACAACAGAACCACTGGCATTCAAAGCAATGTTAGGATTGGAAGGTTATCTTTCAAAAATTGATATCTCACAAACGCTTAAAGAGCTCGTCAAAATCCGTGCATCACAGATCAACAACTGTGCGTACTGTATCAGCATGCATACCAAGGATGCCATTAAAAACGGTGAAAGACCGGAGCGTATCTTTTTGTTGAGTGCCTGGAGGGAGGCTACCAAATTTTTCACCGAGGAAGAGCAGGTCATATTGGCAATGACGGAGGAAATAACCCTTATCCACCAGCAGGGATTAAGTGAAGAAACCTACAGTAAGGCGTCCCGATTTTTTACTGAAAATCAGATTGCTCAGATCATTATGCTCATTGTGGCCATCAATGGTTGGAATCGGATTGCCTTGAGTACGCATCTGCAAATAGAAGATTAGAGTTCAGGAATACAGGGAGCTGTAGCAATAAACCAGAAGTATTCCGTTAGCTCCCTCTATTTAAAAATTCCTAAAGGACACAGGTATATCAAAACAGGGCATTTAAAAGATTTGATCGGCGATGATATCCAAAAATTAGGGCAAGGCCCGGTAACAGCATTGGAACGGAACGAATTCTCGTACAACATCGCAAACCTTCGGAATAGAACGGAAAGGTGAACTCCACAACAAAGAAAAATTGAACTTCACAACAAAACGGCGTAACAGTTATTCCACGAATTTTGTAGCAGAATAAAACAAAGGATGATGTGGACAAAAAATAATATACCTGATTTATCAGGTAAAATAGCAATCGTGACGGGATCAAACACGGGCATAGGGTTTGAAACAGCAAAAGCATTGTATGCAGCAGGTGCACAGGTGACCATCGCTGCACGAGATGTGGAAAAAGCAAAAAATGCGATCCAAATAATCCAATCCGACACGGCAGGGACCGGAACATTAGACTATGGAAAACTCGACCTCGTAAACATTGGACAGGTTCGGGAATTTGCAGATCTCTTTATGCAAAAGCATACAAAACTGGATATACTCGTCAACAATGCCGGAGTAATGGTGCCTCCAGCTGCTAAAACGGATGACGGATTTGAATTGCAGTTCGGTGTAAACTTTATGGGGCATTTTGCGCTGACAGGATATTTGTTGCCGCTGCTTAAGCAGGCCGCCAACGCCCGGGTAGTGACACTTTCCAGTGGGGCGGCTACGTTGGTGGATAGCATTGACTTTGACAACCTCAGATTGGAAAAGAGCTATGACGAATGGCGTGAATATGCGGTGAGCAAACTGGCAGATATCTTGTTCAGCTATGAGCTGGACCGGAGATTCAGGAATGCCCGTATGTCAGCGATTGCTGTGGCGGTGCACCCGGGTGTTACGCGCACCGATTTACAGCGGAATATACCGGATGAAAATCTGGAAGGCATGTTTGCTGCATTTGATCAGGTGATGGATCCCTGGCAGGGAGCCCTTCCCAGCTTATTCGCAGCGACAGATGCGTCGGTTGAAGGCGGAAAATTTTACGGACCGGATGGTCCGAAAGAATATGCGGGATATCCGGCGCTATCAAATCATCATACCGCAGCGATGAATGATGAAGCGCTTGCCAAAAGGCTGTGGGATTATGCGGAAAACGCCATACAATTGACCTACAAATTCAAATAATTGATCCGAAATGAACAATCAAACAGTTTTAGTAACCGGTGGTACCGGATTTTTAGGCGTTAATACTATTCTTGCACTACTTGAGCGGGGATTTACCGTAAGAACAACACTGCGCACGCTCGCCCGTAAGAACGAAATCTTGGATGCGCTGAGCGAAGGCGGCATCAGCACGTTTGATCAGCTGTCTTTTTATCAGGCCGATCTGCTTTCCGACAGCGGTTGGGATGAAGCGGCGCAGGGATGCGATTATGTCCTGCATGTGGCATCGCCATTTGTCGTCGAGCAGCCCAACGACGAAAACGAGCTGATTACCCCTGCCAGAGAAGGTACGTTGCGAGCGTTGAAAGCCGCGAAAAGGGCAGGCGTCAAACGTGTTGTGCTCACATCTTCATTTGCTGCAATCGGTTATAGCATCGATCCCAAAAATCATGTTTTTACGGAGCTCGACTGGACCGATGAAAATGCCCCGATACAGGCCTATATAAAGTCAAAAACAATAGCAGAAAAGGCCGCTTGGCAATTTATGGAGGATGCAGTCACAGCTATGGAGTTAACGGTCATCAATCCCGTCGGAATTTTTGGCCCCATCCTCGGCGGGATTTCCTCGGCCTCGCTGGATACTGTTGTTAAGGGTATTGTTGACGGACTCGTCAAGAAGAATGCACCGTTTACATTTGGTGTGGTGGATGTTCGCGATGTCGCTGATATCCATATCAAAGCGATGTTACACCCTGAAGCGGCCGGACAGCGATTTCTGGCAACTTCGGAAGGGGCTATGTCTTTTTATGATGTAGCCGAACTGATCAAAAAGGAACGCCCCAAACTGGCCGGAAAAATTGCTATTCTGCAGCCTACACCACCCCAAGAGTATACAAAGATGTCCAACAAAAAGGCGACAGAAATGCTCGGCTGGCACCCGCGTGCGAAAGAACAGGCGATACTTGCAAGCGTGGACAGTTTAAAATTTAGTCAGGTACAGGATTAAACCTTAGGGATCAGTATATTTGGTAAACCATGAAAGTAAACAACATCCAATCCTGTCACCTGGGTCCGGAGATCTCTCCCGAAAACTATATACCGGAAAACTATTTTTTATACTTATTGAAGGGAGATATGAAGGCTTATGACGGCGAAAAAAACTACAGCATAAAACCGGGCGACTATTGTATCGCCCGGAAACATCATTTGGTACGTTATACGAAATATAAGGACAATGATGAATTTGAAAAAATCATCATCACCCTGGATGAGGAATTCCTGAAGCGCTTTCTTGAACGGCATGTTTATGAAATTCGGCCATCAGCCATCGGCGACGCCTTTGTTTTTATTCTGGAAAATAAGCTCATCAAGAATTTTATAACATCTCTGGAACCGTATTATACCGGCGATTTGGAGATCAGTGCAGATTTTGTTGATGTCAAGAGAGAGGAATTACTGATTATTCTGTTAAAATCGAATCCTGAC
This sequence comes from Sphingobacterium sp. UGAL515B_05, assembly GCF_033097525.1. NCBI lineage: Bacteria > Pseudomonadati > Bacteroidota > Sphingobacteriia > Sphingobacteriales > Sphingobacteriaceae > Sphingobacterium > Sphingobacterium sp. UGAL515B_05. Next base: position 5,039,608 of record NZ_CP109907.1, read on the forward strand.
CTCATTCATATATTGTTTAATTTCTCGTTACCTGACCGGATTAATTTAAAGGAATACATGAACAAAAATTTTAGGTTTAACATCAGCCTGGAAAAGTTTGCATTTTTTACGGGGAGGAGCCTCTCGACCTTCAAGCGGGATTTTCAGCGTGTATTCGGAATGGCTCCGGGCACCTGGCTCAAGAAAAAAAGATTGCAGGAGTCCTATTTTCTAATTGCCGAGCAATCCAGAAAGCCGAGTGATGTCTATCTGGAAGTAGGTTTTGAAGATCTGTCGCATTTTTCTTTTGCGTTCAAGAAAGAATTCGGAAAGACACCAAATGAGATAGCAAAGCCCGTTTCAAATCGGATTCAATAACAAGTAGCAAAAGTCCAACTAAAATCCAGTTGACCGTGAGCGGCTAAACTTTATCCTCCACAATCATTTTTCGATGTTCTCTACCCCAGTTAATCATTTCCGAAATAATATTCCCGAAAGTCCTGCAATATGCAGTGGGTTCATATTCAATTAAAACAGGCGTATCGGGATAAACAGTTCGTTTAACCAACTTATTTAATTCCATTTCTTTCAGTTCCTTTGAAAGCATTCGTGTGGTAATCCCGGGGATACTTCTTTCAATTTCGCGAAAACGTCGGTTGCCGTTGCAAAGCGAATTAATAACAGGTATTCTCCACTTGCCACCAATGAAATAAAGGGTGTCCTGCAACGCTCTAAGTTCTTCTGTCTGATCTCTTTCCATGGTTACAAAGTTAAGTGATATAATTCATGATACTGATATACTCAGTTATACTGATAACAAAAGTATACCATTTCTCTGATAACTTTGTAAAAAAAATAAAAAAATGAAAAAGTTGAATAACAAATTAGCCATCGTAACAGGTGGAAACAGCGGAATAGGCTATGCCACCGCAAAAGAGTTAATCGCGGAAGGAGCCAATGTCATTATCACTGGAAGACGAAAAGAAGCCATTGAGAAGGCTGCTGCAGAGCTAGGAGCTATTTCTTTTGTGGCGGATCAGGGGAAATTGGAAGATATTGAAAATTTCAAAAGCTATATTGAAAAGGAATTCGGAAAAATTGACATCCTGTTTATTAATGCAGGCATCACCGGAACTTTAGGTCCGATCGAACATATGAGTGCCGAAAATTTTGACAATGTAATGGATATTAATTTCAGAGGAGCTTATTTTACTTTGAGCAAATTTATTCCCCTGTTGAACGATGGTGCTTCAGTGGTATTTCTTTCATCCAACGTCGCGACCACCGCTAAACCGAATAGTTCGATTTACCAGGCTAGCAAAGCAGCATTGAATTCCATTGCGAAGACCGCTGCTGCAGAATTAGCACCAAGAAAAATCAGGGTAAATCTAGTAAGTCCGGGGCCCACAAAAACAGAGATTATGACAAAAGCAGGATTGGACGAAAAAACATTGGAAGGTCTTGATGAATGGTTAATCAGCGGAATCCCTTTGCAAAAAATGGGAACTGCTGAGGATGTTGCAAAAGCTGTTATTTATCTGTCAGATAACCATGTGGCAAGTTTCATGACCGGAACGGAAATCCTTATTGATGGTGGAATGGTTTTATAATTTGGGACTTTACTTTTGGAATGCAAGTGCTGGAACCTTGAAAAAATTCCAGCACTTTCTATTGATATACACCAACTACTGAGCGTATCGATCTATAAGATATCCAGCTCAGCAAAGCTCGGTGATTTCTCTTTTCTGATGGCTTAAATCACAGCTGTATTTAGTGCCCAGTCCTCAAAATGAACCTTGCCGGCACAATATGCTCCAGCAGGTACGAGCAATGATTTAGGAACAACAAGATGCATATATTTGCTATCATCGTCAGAAACTACCCTTATGTGATTCCCGGTGATCGCGATATATTTCGCGACAAAATCGTCCATATTGGCCTTTATAGGCCCCGCAATCTCGACCGTGCCATTTTTAGGCTCCTCGAGTGCAAACTGCACAATGTAGTCTGTCACATCTTCCAGGGCAATGGGTTGGTAGTCGATCTTGGAAACAAATACCTCGTCACCCTGACCCTGTACGGCAATGATGGCATCAGTATGCTCATAAAACTGTGTCGAACGAATGATGGTATAAGGTATTCCGGAGTTTTTGATATTGTCCTCCTGATATTTCTTGGCGCGAAGATATCCGATCTCCAGCGCATCGTCCGTTCCGACAATGGAAAGTACGAGGTGATGCCTGATGTTTGCCGTCCGCTCCGCTTTTACCAGATTCTTTCCTGCGGTCTGAAAAAAGTGGATTGCATTTTCTTCTTCAGGAGAGGAGGAATTGGATAGATCGATGACGATCTCTGTATTTTCCAGGGCCTGGGAGAGACCTTCTCCCGTCATGAGATCCACGCCATGTGAAGGCGAACCAATGATTACCTGATGACCAAGGTTTGCCAGTTTTTTTGTGACCAGCCTTCCAGTAAGACCTGTACCACCGATTACTAAGATTTTCATAGCTAAACTATTTAAATTTACAACTTATCTATAATGCAAAATTGATCAAAAAATGAATGCCGGAAAACTGACAAACAACGGTAAAAGGTGGACAAAAAAGAAGCCGTGTTTGAGTTGAAATAGTATAAGATTGTCTAATCCAGGTTCGGATTGAAACGTAGCGTCTTTCTGTAATCGCCCGGTGATCGCCCAGTTTTTTTTGTGAAAAGCCTGATAAAGTACTTGGTGTCTTTATAGCCTAGCTGCACCGCAATTTCCTTAATACTCAATCGCGAATAATAGAGCAGGCGCTGTGCTTCGCTCAGTACTTCCTTCTGTATCAGCGCTGATGCGGATAAGCCCGTCACCATTTTAACGACATCGTTCAGGTGGGCCACGGAGATATTTAACTGCTGGGCATATGCTGCGGGGCGTTTAAGGCTGCGGTAATCACGCTTGACGAGAGTTCTGAATTCGTTGGCGATACTCATAACCCGGGGGTTATGACTTATGGAGACAGCGGCCGACCTGTGATCTCGACAAATTACCGCCTGGGTTATAAATGCTGACAGCAGCGGCTGCTGCACTTCCTTATTGGCACTATAGTTTATACTGTCCAAATTTATTAGCGAGTCCAAGATGGACGTAAACCATTGTTGCTCGGGCGCTGAGAGGGACAAAATAAGGGTTTCATTTAAAGATGCATCAAGCATGTCTTTGGCTGACCTGGTCATGTGATGGCCTTCGAAGGAAATGTAATAACCGGATGCGCCTAAAACCGTGGTGATCTGATGGACCTGATGGGGAGGGCAAACAAAAAGCGTTCCCGCGGGCATGATCAGCTGTTCAAAATCAAATAGAACTTCCAGCTGTCCCGCATCAACAAGCATGCAGGTATAGTGGTCATGCCGATGCGGATTCAGCGCTTTTAGGATGCCCGGAGTTGAACCATCCCATATTCCAACAGCCATACTGCTGCTGGAATCCATGCTGTTTACTAAAATGGGATCTCTTTTTGGCATGTGCGCAATTTTAAATTCAAATTTAGTTCATAAACTTTAAGAATTACTATCGATTACGTTTTATGTTTCTTCTTTCCTGTTTGTATCAGATTCAATCCTTCAAAATCAACCTCTTACCGTATTCAGCAGATCGTGCGGATACCCCAGGCTAATAGAGCTTAAAGCGTCCAGTTTGGTTAGCTCATCAGCTGTCAAATTAATTTCAGTAGCGCTAATAATTTGCTCAAATTGATTGCTATTGCGTGCTCCCAGTAATGGAAATGCCTCTTTTGATAAATTCCACGCAAATGCAATCTCACCGGGTGTTGCTTCATATTTTTCCGCGACTAATACCAGTTCATCAATGATCAGTTTGGTTTTCTCGTCCTCCGAATATTCAGCGCCAGAAGAATGACTGATGCGCCCGGCTTCTCCTTTTCTATATTTTGCGGTCAACAGTCCGCCAGCCAGTGGCGAGTACATCATCACACCAAGACCAAATTCCTTTGCCATCGGCATCAGTTCACGGTCTGCGGTACGTTGCAACAAACTATATTCAATTTGTAAAGCAGTGACTTTCGTTGCTGATGCAATGGCCGATGCTTTCCATGCCGGGAAATTGCTGAGTCCCGCATACACTATTTTCCCTTCGCTGACCAAATCTTGAAGTCCCAAAGCTATTTCTTCCCATGGAGTTACACCATCATCGTAATGCGGCATATAAATATCGATGTAGTCCGTTTTCAATCTTTTCAGACTTTGTTCAACAGCCTGTCGCATAGATTTACGGTTATTCCCAAAATTACTGATTGCAGGGTTGGGATCACTACTTCTAGTATATTTTGAACAGATAATAAAATTATTTCGCTGTCCCTTTAAATAGTTACCAACGATTTCTTCTGCCTCCCCAAATTGATAGACATCCGATATATCGATAAAATTACCACCCGCATCTGCATAAGCTGTTAAAATCTTTTTTGACTCTTCGGGATCGGCTCCATAGCCTTTTCTTGTTCCAAAGTTGGCAGCTCCTAAGATTATTTCACTGGCATGCAGTCCTGTTTTTGATCCAAATATCTTGTACTTCATATTTTTATATTTACTTTGCCGCTAAGTTAAGGGCATCAAGTAACCGTGTCAATTACGGATAAATTTATCTATACCCACTTTATGCCTTCGTAAAATATATCAGCTATGTACGAAAAAAAGCTTCCGGTTAATTTAGATTGCGGTTTACATCTGTTTTTGCAGGTGGTTCAGGGCAAATGGAAAATAAACCTGCTCTGGGCCATTCATTCAGGTATCAAGCGTCCGGGTGAGTTGCAGCGGAAAATCCCCAATGCAACCCGACGTGTACTTGATGTGCAGCTTGGTCAATTGATTGAACATGGATTAATCAATAAAGTCGTCTTTGATCAGCTTCCGCTGAAAGTAGAATATGAACTGACTGGGCTAGGGGAAAGCCTTATACCAGTCATTGCGGTAACGGCCCAATGGGGTGAGGATCATAGAAATGAATTGGAAAAGATTTTGTAAGAAATTCCGGTCATTAGGGGAAATACATGCTTAAGACGCTATTATAAACTTAAAAAACACCAAACAGTCAAACCATTTGGTGTTATTCTTTGGAAATGCAGGGTATTTTACTTCGCAAACAGTGCTTTTCGCAAAACAGTCGCTGCATCTAGCACAGATTCCTGTACAGCGTGGATATGCGCCAGCGGATTCAGCATCCCGTAATCGTGGATAAAGCCTTTATACTCTGTAAGAGTCGTTGGAACACCGGCATCATCCAATTTTCTTCCATAGGCGACACCCTCGTCATGCAGAATATCATTTTCGGCCACCTGAACAAGTGCAGGAGGCAAACCTTTCAGCTCTTCCAGAGAAGCTTTCAGTGGGGACGCGTATTTGTTGTCGCGTTCTTTTAAGTCAGGCAGGTAATTATCCCACATCCATTTCATCAACGGCGTTGTTAAAAACCGTTCCTGTGCAAATTTTGTGTACGATGCTCTGCTGAAGTCGGAGTCTGTTACGGGCCACAAAAGTACCTGCTGTTTTAGCTTGGGACCATTTTTGTCTTTGGCCATCAATGCCACCACTGCTGCCATATTTCCACCGACACTGTTTCCGGCAACAGCAAGCCTGCTCGCGTCGACCCCAATTTCTTTTCCATGCTCGGCAACCCATTTTGTTGCGGCATAAGCCTGATTGATGGCTACGGGAAATCTGGCTTCCGGAGATGGGGTGTAATCCGGGAACACGGCTACTGCACCACTGTTGACAACAAGGTCACGAACCAGTCTTTTGTGGGTAGGGTAGTCTCCCAATACCCATCCGCCGCCGTGAAAGAACATAAATACGGGTAGGTCAGCTTGGGCACCTTTGGGTTTTACGATATGTATTTTTACGGTCTGCCCGTCCTGGGTAATGGTTCTGTCTGATTCCTGGATATCGGAATAATCGAAGCTTACTGATTTTTGAGCGCCCACCAACACCAGTCTAGCGTCTTTTGGTGAAAGTGTTTCTAGCGGTTTTCCGTCGCCGCTGTTCAACTCTTTTAAGAATGCTCTTGTTTCCCGGCCAATGTTGGGGTCTTGAGATGCGGGGTTTGATTGTGCCATGATATTGGAATTTGTGATGGCGAGTGCCGCCAATGTTAAAACTGTTGAATAGATTGTCTTCATCGTGATTATTTTTTTAGGTTGATGTTTAAGATGATTTTGAAGCTGAATGCTGCGCTTACGGGACAGGTTTTTTCGGCCTCTCGGGCAATTTTTTCAAATTCTTCCGCTGAGATGCCATCTACTTCTGCATCAAGTAGAAGTTCCGACTGTGTGATTTTACCATTATCCAAGGTAATAATGGACTTTGTTTCGAGTCTTTTAGGGGGATAACCCGCCTGTGTGAGATCAAGGCTCAGCTTCATTGTAAAACATCCTGCATGGGCAGCAGCAAGCAGTTCTTCGGGATTTGTACCGACACCTTCAGCGAAGCGGCTGTTGAATGAATACTGGGTCTGGTTCAGAACGGAACTTTGTGTGGTCAGATGTCCGTTTCCTTCTTTGATGGTGCCGTTCCAAACGGCGGTAGCATTACGTTTCATACGCTTTATTTTTGATTGTTAATTTCTTATAGGACAAAGGTATGTCATATAGGCAATCTAAATAAAGAGCAAAAAGTCGATATAAATTGTACTTTTTTCCTTTTATAGTTTAATTTTTAATTTCTTTCCGAAAAGCCGCCGGAGTTTTTCCCGATTTCTGCGTAAAGATCCGGTTGAAGTAAGCCGGGTCTTCATAACCCAATTGATAAGCGATTTCCTTTATGGTAAGCTCACTGTAAAGGAGCAGGCGTTTGGCTTCAAGGACGATCCTGTTTTTGATCATCTCGTTCGGATTTTCAAGGTTGAGTTTGTGGAATTTGTTGGAAAGCGTTTTCGGGGCAAGGTTCAGTAGATCTGCATAATCGGCTACGCTGTGTTTTTCCCTGTAGTGAATATTGACCAGTCGGCTGAAGTTTCTGAAAAAGTCCTGATCCATGCTGACGAGGTCGAGCGTTTCATTTTGGAGGTTCTGCTTTTTCCACTGCCGCGTTGCTCGGATGATAATCTGCTTGAGGTACGTTCGGATCATTTCTTCCGAAGAGCGGTCCTGAAAATCAAGCTCATTGCTGATCTGAGCGAATAACTGGGGTATGGCGTGCAGTTCATCGCCGAATAGGTCCACTATCGGATTCTCAAAAATATTATTGAACAAGAGTCCGTCACAGGCAACCTCCTCATCATGAATCTGAATACAGTAGAAATCCCGGTTGTAATGGATTAAAAAGGCTTTATTTTCATTGGCCGACTGAATGTCAAGATATTGATTGGTATTGATGAAAAGCAAGGTGGGATTTTGGGTTTCATAAGCCGTGAAGTCCACCGTTAGTGCGTAACCAGCTGGAATGAGCAATATTTTAATGTAATGGCGGAATGTTTCGCCGTTTACCAGGTCCAGCGAGGAGGAATCGAAAGAAATCAGGCCTAATTTTTTATGGTTCGATTCGAAAATGGAAGTAGCACTGTTCATAAGGACGTTTGTTTATGTTCAAATGTATCTCTTTTGCTAATAAAACTAAAATAAGCGATACAATTTCCGGCATATAAAAAAATAGGGCTGTTCCGGTTACTCACAATCGTCTCTGAACGTATTTATCTGTAAAATGGCATTCTTGGTTATAGTAGAATAGCTAGTTGTCGCTTTTTTTAAGGATTAGTGTGTGCTTGTTTACTGCTAAGCGCTGCCTATTCCTCTTTTTATAAACTATGGTAAATACGATAGCAAAGGCAATGGTAGATCCCCTCAATATGTTTGCGTAAACGCCTCCTAACGATGTATTGTCAAAGTCGAAGAAAATCCAGGTCAAGTTCATCAGCGTATGCGTCCATATCGGAACCCATAAGTTATAATTCCATTCCGTAAAAAGCCAAGCAAAAAAGACTGCGCCCAGAAATGTGAGGATAAAGATGCCCATCATCCTGTTGATATCTTGGCTCTGATATAAATGCCCGGAACCAAATACGACTGCGCCAAAAAATATCGCTGGGATAAAACCCAGTTTTGTCTTTCGGAATAACTGGCCAAAAAGAAAACCCCTGAAATATAATTCTTCCATAAAACCGGCGATGACTGTTTGTGCAACCAGAGTTTGCATACTGATCTCCTTATTCAGGCCGAAGATAAAAAGACCTCCAGCCAGCATGGGCGACACAAAAAGAAGACTTAATGTTATTCCGGTCACAAAATTGCCAGAAAGGCCCAAGCTCTTAAACACGCCTTCGCGCTTATTAATGATGTAAGTTCCTAGAAAAATAGGTACTCCGATGATGAAATAAGTAAGTATATAGCTCAATAGCCCTTGCCGGGTAAGTGTATCGAGTTCTCTTTTAATGGGGCCGAAAAATAAAAACAGCATATAATAAAGAGAAAAGCTTACTAAAACAACAAGTATTACGCTTAACGTTGGGCCGATTTTCATAACATGGAGATTAGTTTTTTACACGATAGCACATAAACATCATATGATCGCTTATTTTTAAATCTGGTCAATAACGATCAGTGTTATAAATATAAAACATTGATTGTTATTTAGCAATTATTCATCAGTGTGTATTAAGTCGCTTTCGGGCTATGTGCTTTAAAATACTGCAATGACTAGATGTCCGTATTTTCATTTTAAGTCAAACGATCTCAATTTCAAGCTGTTCTAGCTAATAAGACAGAATTTCGTTTCTGCTGATTGTTAAGGATGGCTGAATGGGGGGATTCAGCCTCCTTATAACACACATCTTTTGCTGACTAAAATCAGTTAAATTCCCAAAATTCATAGGATATCATAAGGAGTGAAATTAATAATGCTAATATTATTATAATACGTACCTTTGCATAGTTGAGAAGTACTTTTAAAACCTATCAATTATATGATTAACTTGCATGGTGCGGATTCTACCTTTACGGTATCCCAAAAACATCTCGCGCAGGCGCTCGCACAGGCTCGTATGGGTTTCTGGGAAGTTAGCCTATTGGAAAAAAATTACATGTCCTGTACTGATCAATGCAAAAGAAATTTTGGGTGGGATACAGCAATGGAATTTAGCTATAGTGATATGCTGGGCTGTATTGTGGATGAAGATCGGGAAGCGATGCAAGCGAGTGTCGCAAGGGCTATTGAGCAGCACATACCCTATATTGCACAGTATCGTGTAAGATATGGTGATGATAGCATCCATTGGATTGAGGCACGTGGATCGGTTACTTATGACGAGAACGGCTGCCCACAGATAATTTCGGGCACAACGCTTGATATTACAGAGAAAAAGGAACTTGAAATTTTGCGCGATGAAATGTTGAGCATCGCCATGCATGAAATTAAGACACCGCTATCATCCGTCAAAGGAACCCTGCAGCTTCTGAACAGGCAGTTGACAGCGCAAGAAAATGCTTTGTCAAATAAACTCGTAGAAAATGCACTCAAAGCCACTGACCGTATTAATCGTCTCCTCAATGAGATGGTAGCCCCCGTGATGGTAATGGCTAAAGGAATCGAACTCGATAGATCTACGATAGATTTGACCCAGCTTATCCTTGAAATAAGTCATAATGCTGCGCTCATATTTCCCGAGAGTGATCTGCACTTACATCTGCCCGACGATACCGTATTTTTGGAAGCGGATGGTTATCGTATCGGACAGGTGATTACCAACCTGATCAATAATGCCATTAAATACAGTGATAAAAAATCACCCATACACATTACGATGACAACAGATCAGCATGAAATATCCGTATTGATTAGCGACCTTGGTATAGGAATAAAACCTGAGGATAGAAAAAAAGTATTTGAGAAATTTTATCGCTCCAAAGGTCACAGCCATATTGAAGGTTTCGGTATCGGGCTGTTTCTCTGCGCCGATATCATATTGCGCCATGGTGGTCAGATCCATGTGCTCGATAAAGAGGGGCCAGGCACCGATATCTCTTTTACCCTTCCATTAAATAAAAACGTTAATCATTTAAATTAATAGGGCAAGTAAAGCGGCTAGCAGGGCAGGTATCATAATAACCAGTCCCAATTTGAGGAACCTCCATGCGCTGATAGTGTAACCATGGCGCCTGAGTTCATTGAGCCATAAGATTGTTGCTAACGATCCCGTGATGGACAGATTCGGACCCAGATCCACACCGATCAGTACGGCGCCCCTAACCATATCGGGCAGCTGGATCTGAGATAGCGCAGTACCAGCAATCAGACCGGCGGGTAGGTTGTTGATCACATTGCTGCCGACGCCTATAATGATTCCTGCCAACCAGCTTGTTTTTCCCGGTGCCTCTTCTGCACTGGCAGACAGGTGTTGCGCCAGCATACCGATCAAACCTGTTTGTTGTACAGCTTCAACCAGTACAAACAGTCCGGCTACTAGCGGGATGACAGACCATGAAATATGACGGAAAAACGCAATTGGATTTTTTCTTTCAGCGAGGGACACCAATAATGCGGTGCTGACACCGGCAATAACGGTTGGATACCCGAGATTCCATTTTTTAGCCGAGGCCAGCATTAACAGCAATGAAGTAAAGACAATGCCCGCCAGTGCCATCTTACCGCCACGAGCAAGTTGTTCTATAACAATATCAGACCGCAAAGTAAGAGCTAAGTTATTCTTTTGGGTCAAATAGAGTATCAGAAAGGTGACTCCGATGGAAAGTATGGACGGTAGCGTATATCGTGCAAGCCAGCTCGCCAAGGATGGCATATGATCGCCATAGATCACCAGATTGGCGGGGTTGGATATAGGTAGTACGAAGGATGCTGCATTGGCAATAAATGCGCAGATGAGTAGGTAGGGCAACGGATTTTTCACTTTTGCCTTTGATGCTGCCAAAGCTACAGCTGGCGTAAGCACAACTGCCGTCGCATCATTAGACATAAAGATTGTAACGACGATCCCGACCAGGTAAATAAGCACAAAAAGTTTCGTCGTCGAACCCGCGGAAAGTTTGATGGCATGGGAGGCAAGCCAATCAAACAGACCTTCGCGTCGCGCCGACTCCGCCAAACTCATCATCCCTATCAAAAATAGGTAAACATCAAGACCCTTGCCGATACCTGTCCAGGCGGCTTGGAATGAGATCAGTCCAAAGAGGATTAACAGGATGGCACCAACAGCAGCCCACATGGCTTCCTGGATCTTAAATGGCCGTATGATAACCCCCGCAGTAGTAAATGCCGCAATGAGGAAAATGTAAAAATTGGAACTCATTCTTTATGTGGTCATAAAATAATCAAAACTATAACAGTTTGAATGGTGTTATTTACCTGATCTTACGTTAAAATTGATTATTTCAAAAAGCGGGCTACTGCATGTAGTCCGCTTTTAATTTTTCAATGAAATATACGTAATAATATAAAACTTAAATTGTACTAAATAAGAAAAAAACTGTTACTCTTTAATAATGAAAAAAATAGCGAATATTCAAAGTACAGGACGAGTTGTAAAAGCTGATCGAGCTAAATTGTATTAGCATTGTGTAATACGTTGGATTGTTTGACCATATTCTTTAATAAATTACCTATTTTGCGTTAATAGGCCATAGTTGAAAGAGAGAATAGGAGTTATTGGGTGATGGCCTATCAAAGTCATATTAAAAACAACGGTAAATTGAGCCAACATAGATCATGAAGAGGAAAATAATTATTTGCGAGGATGATACACTAATATTAGATGTACTAGAGCTCGCATTAGCGAACGAAAACCAGGAGGTCATACCCGTTGCCCATAGTCCGAGACTCATGTCTACGATAGACGAAAAGCAACCTGACCTGTTGATTGTGGATCTACAGATGCCATCGCTGACCGGCGACGAGATTGTACGGCAACTTAAGGCATCCCAAAAATACAGCTCAATAAAAGTGATTATGATGTCGGCGAGCCTTCAAGGTAAAGCGATAGCTGCTGATTGTGGAGCCGACGCTTTCTTGGCAAAACCATTTGAACTGGATGAACTTGAATTTTTAGTGGATAAATTATGTCCGCCCGGGTTAATTGATATTTTATAAGCATTTATTATGGCTCTAACATTTGTATGGAGCAAGTAATTGCAACATGATGTTTACAAAAGCTTTCGTTACGTCAATGTTACATTAGGCTACTGCGTCATTGTCTATATTTGTAATGTACGCAGATCAAAATGCTGTGCTTTAGATATCATACAACCTATGTTAAGACGGGTCATCTTTCAATTTCTCTTACTGGTAAGCGCGATGCTGCTGATCGTGAAGCCTTTGATCGGATTTTCATTGTATCATCAGGCAAAGACACAGGGCGAGAATGAGTTTATCACCGTTATCAAGGCCTTTAGTAAACGAAAACAGGAGTACCTGGATTGGGTTGATGTAAAGGATAGCGCCTGTCTGACGCTCTCGCCGCTTCGTCACTTTACCGCCAAAGTAAAGGCGTTTTTTATTACTCATTTTTTTAACACCTTCTTTCCAGATGCCGGCACCTTTACAGTTGGAAACTTCCTGTCTAAGGCATTATTGCCGCTCCAACGGCTATACCTCCGTCATCTTCAGCTGACTTTATGATAAAAAAGCCATTTTAATCGTATGAAGTGGCTCCAATGGAGCTGCAAACATTCATCTATTTTAAAATAAGCTTTTTATATGTTTCAGAAACTTGTCCTTATGGGGCATGTGCTGCTCTGCTGTAGCTTCTTTAGCTATGGACAGGAGAGTCATGTGCCTATCAAACTCAACCAGCTGCTGTCTTCGGTAACGCAGCATGCGCCATCCTTACGCACCGACTATGTACGTACACAGGTGCAGCAGGCGCGCGCCGCAGAAGTCAAAAACAACCGTCTGCCGAGCCTACAGCTGTCGTATCAGGCAGACGTCGGCTCCAATAATAATGTGCCGGGGCCTTACTTCGGATTTGGTCTCGTGCCGACCAATAATGGTGGTATACGTCCCAATAATAACTACCAGGCTGTGAGCAGCAATCTTGGCATTGCTGCTTTTCAGTGGGAGGTCTATAATTTTGGTCAATTCAATGCCCAGGACCAACTTGCGCAGGCGGAGGTGACCTTGGAGAACCGTCGTTTTGAACAGTCGAAGTATGACTTACAGTCCTTCACGATTTATAGTTATCTGCAGCTATTGAAATTGCATGACCTCATCGGTATCCAGTCGCGCAGTATAGCCCGTAATCAGGAAATACGGCAATCAATCTTTGCGCTGGTTAAAAGTGGTATCCGGGCAGGCGTGGATACCAGTATGGCCGATGCTGAAATATCGCGTAGCCAACTTGGTCTCATTGAACTGGATAACCAGCAACAGCAATTACAAATTCAACTGGCTACGCTAGCGGGTATGACCCCAGCGCAGATTGTAGCGGATACCACAGCGGAAAAGATTCTTTTCGAACAGGTAAAGAACGCGCCAATTGAACTCGATGGCGGCCGTCAGCATCCTATGGTAGCCTATTATAATGCATTGTTCGACAAAACGAAGATGGAAGAAAAGCTGGTTGCCAACAGTTACCGTCCCAAGCTGTTTCTCTCGGGGGCTGTATGGGGCAGGGCATCCAGTGTGCATAGCGACAATAGTTATGGTTCGCTCGCCGATGGCTTTGGGCTACAACGCGCTAACTACCTTGTTGGTCTAGGAATCAACTACAACCTGTTTGATCTGCGCCGCAAAAAGGTAAAACTCAATACGCAACGCCTCATGGTGGACGAGGCTGGTCAAAAGCTACAGGAACAACAGGCCAACATCGCCATGAATATTGCACAGTCTACCACTGAAGTGGCGACTGCAGAAAGACGTCTGAAGGAAATTCCGCGTCAGACCAAAGCTGCAAATGCCGCCTACCGCCAGAAGTTTTCCCTATATAAAAATGGTCTCATCGATATTGTGGAGGTCAATGTTGCCCAGAACATGCTCAATCAGGCAGAGCGCGATTACATCACCGCCAAGTATAATTATTATCTGGCATTGTTCCACCAGGTGGTGGCACAGAACAATGTCGATGGCTTTCTTCAACTTTTTAACTAATTACTTATGTCACTAGTCACAGCTGCTTTACGAAGGCCGATTACCACAGTGATCATCACCCTGAGCCTACTGCTCTTTTCGGTACTCGCTGTACTGAAAATACCGATTGATATCTTTCCGCAGCTCAATTCACCGACCATTTACGTTATTGAATCTTACGGCGGGATGTCTCCCCAGCAGATGGAAGGTTTTTTCTCCTCCCGGATGCAGGATCAGTTTCTCTATGTCAATGGAATCAAGAATATATCCGCCAAAAATATTCAGGGACTTACGCTCCTGAAACTTAGTTTTTACGAAAATACCGATATGGCCGAAGCCTCAGCGCAGGTAGCACTGCAGGTAAACCGCGCCATGAAGTTTTTTCCGCCAGGGGCGCTGCCGCCACAGGTGGTCCGTTTTGACGCTTCCTCCTTACCGGTGGGGCAACTGGTGCTATCTTCGAAGACAAGAAGCCTCAAGGAGATCTACGATATGGCAAGTACCCTGGTGCGGCCCATGTTTTCTGCAGTACCGGGTCTCTCTGCACCGCCACCCTTTGGCGCAAACTCCAGGACGATTACGGTCAATGTTGACCCCAATAAACTGCGGAGCTACAACCTGACCGCCGACGAGGTGGTGATGGCATTGTCGAAATTTAACGTGATGTCACCATCCGGTAACCTGCACCTCAACAACACGATGTATGTGACAACCATCAATTCACTGATCAAGAATGTCGCAGATTTTGCGGATATCCCTATTCTGACAAAAAATGGAATTCCGATTTATATCAAAGATGTCGCACGCGTATCGGACGCCTCGGACGTGACGGTAAGTTATGCACTGATCAATGGCCGGCGCTCTGTTTATATCCCTGCTGTTAAGACATCGGATGCGTCCACCTGGGCAGTGGTCAGCAACCTCAAGGCCAAGCTGCCGGAAATCCAGAATCTGCTGCCCGAGGATGTGAAAGTGTCTTATGAATTTGACCAATCAGTAGCGGTTATGAATTCGGTGCAGAGCCTTTTGCACGAAGGGGGGCTCGGCGCTTTGCTTACCGGTCTCATGGTTCTTCTGTTTCTGCGCGACTGGCGGAGCAGCCTGATCGTAATCGTAACCATACCGGTGTCCATTCTGATCGGCGTCCTGCTACTGACATTGTTTGGCCAGACCATCAACATCATGACCTTGAGTGGTTTGGCCCTGGCCATCGGTATCCTCGTGGATCAGGCCACGGTGACCATCGAAAGCATACACCAGCATCAGGAACAGGGTACGCACAAACGTAAGGCGATCTACAATGCCTGTCAGGAGATTGCCGTGCCGCTGCTTTTGATCCTGTTCTGTATTTTGGCCGTATTTGCACCTTCTTTTATGATGACGGGAATTCCCCGGGCGATGTTTCTGCCCCTTTCTTTATCCATTGGATTGACGATGATCGCTTCGTACTTTATGGCGCAGACCTTGGTGCCTATTTTATCCAACTGGCTGCTCAAAGAACATCATATCGGTCATTTTAAGTCCGACTCGCCGGGCTTTTTCGATAAGTTCAAAAAGCGTTATCGCTTCAACCTATACCGCTCCATGCGCCATAAGGGCAAAGTCATCATCGGTTATCTGCTGCTGACGCTGGTGCTTGCTGCTGCGGCATTTGTGTATATCGGCAAGGATATGATGCCAAAAGTAAACAATGGGCAGTTTCAGGTCAGGATCAAGGAGCCCGATGGAACCCGGCTGGAGCGTACCGAAGAGTCCGTCAAACAGGTGCTGCAGGTAATCGATAGTACGGTGAACCATCAGGTCGCCATCAGTTCGGCCTATGTTGGTCTGGTGCCCAGCAGCTATGGAGTCAGCAACCTCTATGTATTCAATACCGGAACGCATGAAGCCGTTATCCAGGTGAACCTCAATGCAGACTATCATGTCAATATGGATGAACTCAAAGATGTTTTACGACGAAATATCCATTATAAACTGCCCAAATTGCGCCTGAATTTTGAGCCTATCGATATGACCGAAAAGATTATGAGCCAGGGGGCTGCAACACCGATCGAGGTGCGCATAGCCGGAAAGAAAATGGACGAACTGAAGGTCTATGCCGATCAGGTTGTCAGCGCATTGCGCCACATCGGCTATCTGCGTGATGTGCAGATCGCACAACCGCTGCGGCTGCCAACCATTTCCATTGCCATCGACCGGCTCAAAGCCTCCCAGCTTGGTCTGCAGATGGATGATATTGCACGATCGGTAACGGCCAGCACTTCCTCGAGCAGGTTTACGCAGAAGATCCAGTGGCTCGATGAAAACAATACCTATACTTATCAGGTACAGGTGCAGGTACCTGAATATGTGATGAATACAATGGACGAGCTGCGCGAAATTCCACTGGTGAAAGGGCAGCTCACACCGACCTTGGGCGATATAGCCACTTTTAATACACAGTATCTACCAGGTGAGTATGACCGGCAGGGGCCTAGGCGGTATTTGACCGTGATGGCAAATATCCATAAGAAAGACCTGGGAACGGCAACAACGGATGTGCAACAGGCTATTCGTGAACTCCCGGCTCCACCGCGTGGTGTTGTGGTGGAAATGAAAGGGATGTCGACACTATTGCTTGATACCATGGGTAGTTTGCAGTTGGGGCTTGCCTGTGCAGTTGTTGTTATATTTCTACTACTGGCAGCGAATTATCAGAGTGTGAAGCTTTCGCTGACCGCATTGGTGACTATTCCTGCGGTGATCCTTGGATCCTTGGCGATGCTATTGCTCACAGGGTCGACGCTCAATCTGCAATCCTACATGGGTATGATTATGTCTACTGGTGTCTCCGTAGCCAACGCTATTTTGATCGTGTCCAATGCGGAAGCACTGCGATTGGATTTCCGTAATGCAAGGACGGCGGCGCTGGCCAGCGCGACAAC
This sequence comes from Sphingobacterium sp. UGAL515B_05, assembly GCF_033097525.1. NCBI lineage: Bacteria > Pseudomonadati > Bacteroidota > Sphingobacteriia > Sphingobacteriales > Sphingobacteriaceae > Sphingobacterium > Sphingobacterium sp. UGAL515B_05. The sequence goes on from NZ_CP109907.1 coordinate 5,056,572, forward strand.
GCGGCTACGTCCGATCCTGATGACCAGTATGGCAATGATTGCCGGAATGATTCCTATGGCCATGGGAATGGGGGAGACGGGTGAGCAGGCGGCACCATTGGGCCGGGCCGTGATCGGCGGTCTGTTTGCCTCCACTTTTGCTGCTCTTTTTATCCTGCCGCTCCTGTTTGTGTGGATGAAGGAAAAATCCACGTTCGATTCCGAATCACTATTGCCGCAGGACAAGCCCGATCATCAAAAGTTACTGGTGGAAAAAGACAAGTATAGTGTTAACTAAAAAAAATGTAGTGTTCTTTCAGAATTTAAACCCAGCAGTATAAACTAGGGCGATAAAGATGGAAGTTGCTATGCAGGAAGAGAATCGTATTTAAAGATAAAATCGCCAATGGCAGTGATGCCTTAATGACACAATTGAGTAATGAATAAGAAAATAAAACGGATGAAAAAAATAGGCTATTTACTACTACTGACAGGCTTACTTTCCGCTTGCGGTCAAACCGAAAAGCCGATTGACCTGACGCCAAAAAATCCGGCTAAGGCCAGTACCTATCAGACAACAGTCATACAAGAGAAAGTCATGTCCAGCAGTGTGCGTTTACCCGGTAAGCTCAAACCCTTTAATGAGGTAAATATCTATGCCAAGATGAATAGCTTTGTTAAGCATATCTTTGTGGACAGAGGGGCTGTTGTTAAAAAGGGGCAGCTGCTGATGCAGCTGGAGGCGCCAGAAATGCTCGCTGCGGTACAGGCCGCACATTCACGTTTTGTACAGGCACAGGAGACCGCTTCTGCGAGTAAAGATAAATATAAAAGACTCAAAAATGCCGCACAGGAGGAAGGCGCAGTATCCCCACTTGATCTAGACAATGCCCTCTCGAAGATGAAAGCCGACGAAGCAGTCGCCATGTCGGAAAAAGCAAATGTGGAAGAAGTTGAAATGTTGCAATCTTACCTGAACATCAAAGCGCCATTCAATGGTGTGATTGTACAGCGTAATGTCTCCGAAGGAGCACTGGTCGGACCGGGGAAAGGCAATGATCAACCTCTGTTGATCCTGCAGGATCTCAATAAATTACGGTTGGAAGTGCAGATCCCCGAGACCTATGTCGATAAAGTAGACCTCTCGAAAAAGGTTGCATATCGTTTTAATAATACCCCGAATAAGGTGTTTGAAGGGATGATAGCCCGTTCAGCGAATTCCTTGGGCGCCATGCAGTCTGAAGCAATAGAGGTCGATGTGGCCAACTCGGATAATAAGCTCAAACCTGGTTTATACTGTGAGGTCGATATTCCATTGTCTGCCGGAGCCAATTCGTTATTGGTACCTTCCAATAGTATCGTGCGTTCTACAGAAAGGCAGTATGTGATCCAGCTCATAGATGGCAAGACACATTTTGTGGATATCAAAGAAGGGGTATCCACGCATGATTCTACCGAAGTTTTTGGAAAGCTAAACAGCAGTGATCAGATCTTGCTGCATGCCAATGACGAAATCAAAGAGGGGGTCAAGCTACCTTTGGAAAAATAAGTAAACATCTATTATCTCCATAAAGTATGAAAGGTCCTTTGGGGCCTTTCATTGCTTACATTTTATCCAATAGTTTACCAAAATCAGAACTGAATAGGGCTAGCCATACTCCTTTTGTAGGACCTGAGCTTTTTTGCAAAGTATAATTGAGCTTTTTTGCCAAGTTAGGTTGAAATGGTACGGCTAAATTTGCTTTATAAATAGGAACAAAATGAAAACAGTTAATAGGATTTATGTCAACGGGGAATTTGTAAGCCCACACGGAACGGAAATTTATGAGCTCATCAATCCGTCTACGAATCAAAAGATCGGTCAAGTCACTTTAGCCGATGTAACCGACACAAAAAATGCCATTGCAGCGGCTAAAGCTGCCTTCCGGACATTTTCAAAATCCACCGTTTCGGAACGTATCGGCTATTTGACAAAACTGAAAACCGCGATTGAGAAGAGAAAGCAGGATTTTATCGATACGATGATCGAAGAATACGGCGGAACGCATCAATTTGTCAGCATGAGCAACGCGCATACCGGAGCCTGGTTTGACAGCATGATCGAAGTGCTCAGCAGTTTTGAATTTGAACGGACAATTAACGCCGCCTCGGTACGATTTCAGCCTGTCGGTGTTGTCGCTATCATTACGCCCTGGAACGCCAGCAACAGTTCGGTGGCCAGTAAAGTCGCTACCGCAATCGCAGCAGGATGTACCGTAGTGGTCAAACCCAGTGAAATGAGTGCTTTGCAGACGAATGTGCTGATGGAAGCTTTTCACGAAGCCGGTTTACCAAAAGGTGTAATCAATGTGGTAACGGGTCTCGGAAATGTAGTGGGCACCGAACTTACCGAGAATCCCGGAATTGCCAAAATTTCGTTTACAGGTTCTACAGCCGTAGGAAAATCCATCGCCAAACGAGCGGTAGATACCATGAAACGGATCACGCTCGAACTGGGTGGAAAATCGCCCAATATTATACTGGATGATGCAGACTTCGATAAAGCAATTCCGATGGCCGTATACGGCGCTTATATGAACAGCGGTCAGGCCTGTATAGCGCCGACAAGACTCCTGGTGCCACAGCATAAGCTCGATCGGGTAAATGCCTTAGCCAAGGCCACTGCGGAAAGTATGGTTGTCGGTCTGCCACAAAATGCCGATACCAACATCGGACCGATGGTAAGTGTGAAGCAGTTTGATCGCGTACAGCAGTATATTAAAACGGGTATCGAGGAAGGGGCAACCTTATTGACCGGCGGATTGGGAAAACCTGAAGGTCTGGAAGAGGGCAACTTTGTGAAAGCCACCATTTTTACAAATGTCAGCAATGCGATGACCATTGCGCGGGAAGAAATTTTTGGTCCCGTTCTGTGTATTATTCCCTATCAAACCGAAGCGGAAGCCATAGAAATTGCCAATGATACGCCTTATGGACTAGCGGCCTACATCTCATCGGCGGATAGCGAAAGGGCCAAACGTGTGGCTGCAGAAATCGATGCCGGGCGGATCTGTATCAATGGATTCAGTCACGACCCCATGGTTCCGTTTGGCGGATTCAAGCAGTCGGGTATTGGACGGGAATATGGTGTATATGGTTTGCAACCTTACCTTGAAATCAAAGCTGTGCTAAGCTAATTTTTTTATACATTTGACAAGCGTTGTCGTGTGGGCGGCGCTTTGTCTTGATCGCTAATTTTATGATGGAAAATTCCGATATTGTCTATTCCTGTTACCACCAGGTGAGCAGAAAAGGGGAAAATTTTGTGGCTCAGCATACGATTTCATATCAGCTGTCGGGAAGTTTTATGTTGTCCGACAATAAAGACCAGCATACTGCGCATCCGGGCGATTTTCATCTCATCCGAAAAAACCAGCTGGTGAAATTTGCAAAGATTCCGCCACCAAACGGGGCCTGTGAAAGTCTGAATATCTACCTGAGTGACGAAACGCTAAAGAATTTTGCGCATGAGTATGAGCTGAAAGCAGAACATTCAACCGTAACAGAAGCGCTGGTTAAAATTGATGTCAATGCGGTTCTTGAAAATTTTATCGTGTCGCTGAAGGCCCTTCTCCAAAGCAATTTGAATAATAAATCACTCACCGACCTGAAAATCAAGGAACTTCTGCTGATCCTCCTGCAAACGAAACCAGCGCTCAAAAATATCCTGTTTGATTTTTCTGAACCGCATAAAATAGACCTTGAAGCCTTTATGAATCAGAACTACAGGTATAACGTCAATTTAGAGCGTTTTGCCCGTCTCACAGGCAGGAGCCTTGCCACCTTTAAGCGCGATTTTGAAAAGGTTTTCCAAACCTCGCCGCACCAATGGATTTTGAAAAAAAGACTGGATGAAGCACATTATCTCCTAAAGGAAGAAAAGCGGTCTGCTTCGGACATCTTTGTTGATCTGGGCTTCGAAGATCTGTCGCATTTTTCCCATGCGTTTAAAAAGCAGTTTGGCTACAATCCCAAAAGCCTATCTAATACCGAAAAGCCTACCAAATATTTAAAAAACTAAGTGGCGTTCTGCACTTCTTTCTTTAAGGATATACCCCTTAAATTGGCTCCGTCGCTTGGTTTAATTTTGAAATACTCGATTAAGGATAGGAGTGATAAGCCAGCAATTAACTGCAAGGCCAAGCTAAAATCCCGCATCTGATAAACCGTATCCTGATAATAACTGCTTGCCAGGTGTAGTGTCACTGCGCCTAGGGCGATACCCATACCAAGTGCCATTTGTTGTGCCGTATTGTACAGCGTATTTGCATTGCTCATCTGTTCATTGGGCACGTCTGCGTAAGCCAGGGTATTTAGGCTGGTAAATTGGAGCGAGCGTGTAAGGCCCGAGAAAAAGAATACAATTGCCACCAGCCAGATCGGCGTTTGTATGGAAAGCAGGGAGAGTCCGGCGGTTACGAGTGTTAAAATAATACCGTTGCCGATCAGGACCTTGCGGAAGTCAAATCTGCGTGTTATCCACATGGCTACGGGTTTCATGCTCATGCTACCAAACATGTTGGCCATATAGAGGAGTCCGGCGTGAAAGGGGCTCAGTCCAAAACCCAGCTGTAACATAAGGGGCAATATAAAAGGAGCAACATTGATCACCATACGGGTAATGGAGCCTGAAAATACCGTAATCCGGAAGGTTTTTACGTTCAGAATACTATAATCAATCAACGGATACTTGATACGTTTGGAGTGCCAGATCGAAACGGCCATCAGCGCAAAGCTCACCGCAATAGTTGCCAGTGGTTTTGTATAATCGCCTTTGGCTGCGCCGATCATTTCAGTTCCCAGCATAATTCCGGCAAGACCGATACCGCTGATAAAAAAACCGATAATATCAAGGGGACGGTTATTTTCGGAATCCATCGCTGGAATAAATTGATGCACTGCCCACAGCGCAAATACACCGACGGGCACATTGATAAAGAAAATCCAGTGCCAGCTAAAATAGGTTGTAAAAAATCCACCCAGCACTGGGCCGATAATAGGGCCTAATAACCCAGCCCAGGCAATATAACCGATCGCTTCAACCAGATCTTTCTTTTCGGTGTGCTTGAGTACAATAAGACGTCCCACCGGTACCATGAGGGCTCCGGCTGTACCCTGGCAAATACGTGCAATGACGAAAGATGTTAGGTTGGTACTCAGTCCACATGCGATTGAAGAAAGTATAAATCCGATAATCGCCAAATTGAAAACTTTTTTTGCGCCGTAGCGGTCGGCAATCCAGCCGCTGATTGGAATAAATACAGCTAACATGACGGTGTAAGAGGTAATACCTGCACTGAGGTGTACAACATCACTCTCAAAATCATGTGCCATTTTGGGTAAGGCTGTCGATATCGCTGTGGTGTCGAGCATCTCCATAAGTAAAGTGCCACCTACAATGAGCGATATGATGCGCGATTCTTTCTTCATCTTGCTCTTCTTAAATCCCGAACGGGAAACATTTGCGACAAAAGTAAGCCTATCTAAAAAAAGAAAAGTCATTTAAAGGCAATTAAATGACCAACATGTCCGCGTATGTGTTTTGCGAAGAAACGAAGAAAAGAACTTATAATGTTTACATTACTGGGCGGGAAGCCGCACCTTAAATGTGGTTCCTCCGGCCGAGTTGCTCTCCACAGCGATATGTCCATTATGCAGTTCTACAATTTCACGGCAGAGATAAAGGCCTATGCCGAATCCAGAGATTGTTCCGACTCTATCTTTTCCTGCCCTGTAAAATCGCTCGAATATCTGATCCCGGTCTTCTTCGGCAATCCCCATACCCTCGTCACTGACAAAAATCTCTACATCCTGATTTGCCGTTGGCAAATAGCCAAATGTAATCTGGGTTCCTATCGGCGAATATTTGGCCGCATTTTCCACAAGATTTTGGATTACCTGCGAAATCTTATTCGGGTCAGCAGCAATGGATAGACTTTGCGTCAGGTCAGCAACAATCTGATGGGAATTGATCCTCAATTTAAATTCATCTTCAAGTTCAGTAAATAATTCCTTCAGATCAAACACTTCTCTTTCTATCATCATTCTGCCGGAGTCGAATCGCGAGATGTTTAAGAATCCATTGATTAAGTTCTTCATATTTTGCACCTGCCGAAGAGATTTCATCGTAATGTCTTGATAACTCGTGTTTGCTGTAAGGAATGCCTGACGCTGCATCAATTGAAGATAGGCGTTTATAGAGGTTAAGGGTGTCTTCAGTTCGTGGCTAACGATGCTTATGAAATCATTTTTCCGCTGTTCCTCAGCTTTTTGTTCGGTAATATCCCGTAAAGTACCGTTCAGACTTACTGCTTTTCCCTTGGCATCGTAAAATACTTTGCCACGTGCCTGCACAAGTCTAACGTTCGGGTCCTGTGCGTGGACGATACGGTATTCAATAAAGTAATTGCCGTCCGACTCTTCGCTAAGTGCATCAGTTATGGCAGCCATTACACGTTCCCGATCCTCTTCTACGATGGAAGAGATAGCGGCGGATAAATCCAATTGATCCTTATCGGCTAAACCAAACCATGATTTTAACAGCGCATTTCCGGAGAACAGATTATTTTTGGGCTCATAATAGAACGTCGCAAGCTCTCCGGCATCAATAGCCATGGACAGCATGTGTTGATCTTTTTCACTTTTCCGCCGTTCAAGGACTTGGTCGGTAATATCTTCCAGGATAATCAGAATTCCCGTGACTTTGTTGTCAGTTGAAAAAATAGGTTGATAGATCGAGTTTACAATAGCCTCCCGCAGCCCGTCATTGTGACGCAGCAATATGGAAAGTTCATTGTTTGTTTTACGTTCGCCTTTTTCGAACGCTTCCCGTAGCCACTGGTTCATGGGCTGGCCTTGCAGTTCGGGCCTTGCGATTTCGTGGGGCAGGCCCTGCACATCGGCTAACTGATGGCCCCAGATTTTTAATATTGTCGGATTGGCTATATCAATAATAAGTTCCGGACCCTTCAGCATCGCTATGCCAACAGGTGCCTGCTCAATAATTGTCCGCACTTGTTCACGGCTTTCTGCCAGAAGTTGTAAGGAACTGTTGAGCTCATCATTTGTAGCGGTCAATTCTTCGAGCGTTGCCGCCATTTCCTCCATCAGCCCTTGTTCCTTTTTTTCTTTTTCCCGAATCTGTTGCTGATGCTGCCTTCTTAAAGTAACGTTGCGGGCAGTGTTTAAAATACACCAGGTTTTATTGTTTTCGTCTAATAGGGCTCTGTATTCATAATCGAAATAATCAGTTACCGGAACACCGTTTTTAATGAGTCTGGCTGGTGCCTCGGTCACGGAATAGGATTTGCCCGTACGCCAAACCTCTTGCAGAATAGCTAAGAACGGCTGATCTTCCAGTTCCGGAATAGCACTGATCAGCGCTTTGCCAATAACGGATGCGTCTTTGCCCCAAAGGGAAAGCATGCCCTCATTGGCAAACTGGATGGTCATCTCTGTTCCAGTATAGATTGATGTAGGCTCGGGAGAACAACTCAGTGCCTGTAAGATAAGGTCTTCGCCAAATGAGGCACTACCAAATTTTTTCTTGATGTCCATTAGACCAAAGATAAAGAATACATTCTATAGCGTAACACATTATCTTCCGCGCTGGGAAGTGAAGTCCTGAAGAAAGCCGAACTCTGTGCTTTCTTTATGAAAATCCTAGCGAAAAGTTGTTTAAGGCTTCGCATAAGGTAATCGTTCAATCCGGCTTGTGGTGTGATAGCTGTCAAGACCGCTAGAAGTAACTGTCCCGGCTTCTTCGATATCGATATAACCATCCTCTTTTAAACAGTTATCGGGCACGAAAGCTGTTGTTATTTGGCCGATGATCAATGTTGTACCGTTCAGCTCAATGGCTGTTTTCTGAACAAAGCTGCAGGCGAATTTTATTTTGCTTTCTTGGACAAAAGGGGCCGGAATATTTTCCAGGTATTCAGGGCTTAGTCCAACCTGTTCAAATTCGCTAACACCTTTAGGATATTTTGCACTACATTGGTGTGCCTCATGTACAAATCCGGGTGAGACATGATTAATCGTATACCATTTCTGCTCCAGGATATTATCCAGGGTGCTGCTAAAATCTGTCGCCGGCCGAAGTATAATGCCACAGAGTGCCGGATCTGCCCCCAGGTGGAACAAACTACTGAACGTGGCAAGGTTTTCACTTCCGTCTCTGTTTTTTGTACCGATCAATACCAGGCTTTTAAAGCCGCCCAGCGAGTTTATAAAATTTGCTCTGTATCTTCTTTCAAATGCCGCAATGGCCTGTTCATTATAAATCATCGTTTAAAAATACTTTTCTACGTGTTAGCAATTCTATTAATCATGCCCCTGAATATGAAGCCATGAAAAGGCCATACGGCATACCAGTAGAGTCTTCCGGCAAGGCCCAGGGGCCTGAAGGTCGCGGTCTGCAGCAGGATATTATTTTCGATTTTAAATTCTAGCCATGCCTCTCCCGGGAGTTTCATTTCGGCATAGAGCAGCAATCGTTTTGTCTTTTTATCGGCGATCAGTACGCGCCAAAAATCAAGTGCATCACCTGCAGCCAGATCGCTCTTATTTTTTCGTCCCCTTCGCATACCCACTCCGCCGACCAATTGATCCATGAATCCACGGATTTTCCAGAGCCAGTTGCCATAATACCAGCCAGAATTTCCTCCAATGGACCAGATTTTCGTCAATGATGCTTCACTGTTGTGGAGGGGAACCGAGCGGACATCTTTAAAGCAACCATAACTGGGCACTTCCAGCAGCCTGCTGAGCCCGCCCGATAAAATGTGACTGGTCTGTGCATCTTTCCAGCTGGAAACCACATTGTCGCTTTCAATTTTTTGAAATGCTAATTGGATGGATTGCCTGTAATTGATCAACGTAATGCTGAGTTCGTCCGCTAAATTATTGGGTTTACAGATCACTTCTACTTTCATGCTATCGACCAGGTTTTTGGCCAGGTTATAGGACGTCGAGGTAACAAAATAGAGCCAGTAGGAGGAAAGCCGCGGCGTCATGAGCGGGATAACAAAGATCTGTCGCCTCAGTTTTCGTTCGGCAGCATATTGCAGCAGCATCTCTTTATAGCTAAGGATGTCCGGACCGCCGATATCATAGCTTCTGTTAAAGGTATGCGGGTTGGCGATAACACCGATCATAAATTCGATCACGTTGCGTATGGCGATAGGCTGACATTTCGTCTGCAACCATTTGGGCGTAATCATAACCGGAAGTTTTTCCACAAGATCCCGAATGATCTCGAAAGATGCGCTTCCCGAGCCAACGATGATACCGGCGCGCAAGGTGGTGATCGGAATCCGCCCGCTGGCCAGGATGTTTTCAACGTTTCTTCTCGAGTCGAGATGCTTCGATAAGTGATCTGAATTAATTATTCCGCTCAGATAAATGATCTGTTGTGCGCAGGTTTTTTCCATAAAGTTGCGGAAGTTGGTCGCGCATTGCGCTTCCATTTGCTGGAAATCACCAGACTGCGTCGCCATGGAATGGATCAGGAAATAAGCAATATCAATTTCAAGTGGTATTTCTTTCAGACTTTCGTTATCCAGGAAATCGACTTCAACAACTTGAACATGCCCCGAGATTGCCGAGGTATCAAAACGATTCTTATCTCTTACACAACAAATAATTTCATGTCCCTGTTCTAACAACACAGGCAAAAGACGTTTTCCAATATACCCCGTCACTCCGGTCAATAGAATTTTCATAGCCTGATTTGTTAAGTTTAATTGTTATTTAGTGTATACAAATATACCAAAATGCAGTATAATTTGTTTTTATTTGGTGTGTTTTTATTCTAATGCAGCAAGACGCACGCTATTGATCTTTTATTTCTTCAGTAAGCAAAACTTTAATTGCAACATCATGTGTGTAGCGTTTTTGGCTGTGCCCTGGCTTCGGTCAGCTCCAGTGCATTGGAGCCTTTGACGAGCGTGCTTGTGCCATCCCCACCTATAGGCTACGTGAATAGGGTGCTTGCGAAATGATCGAAAAGAGCGAGCGAAAAGGAAATAATAAAGGCGCACGGAAGCGTGCGCCTTACAGTTTGTGAATGCAGTTCTGACAAGCTGCTTTGGTGGAAACGCTTAACTTCTGATTTCCCTTCGCATAAAAATGTAATAGGACCAGGCAAAACAGATCATCATGGCTGCACAGAGGCTACTGACCTGTGGCCACACCATCAGAAAACTTTCCCGAAAGGAAAGTGGTGCGGGGATGGCACCGACCATCTGTTCCATGGAAATGGGACCTAAGCTGCGTACCGAGGGCATCAATAGGGTAGTGGTGGCATCGGTATAGAGCTGACTCGGTGATAAGCGGAGCAGATTTAAGATGAGTTCATTATAGCCGATGTACTCCTGCTCCGAAATATAATTGGGGTTAGGTAAAAAAGGGCGTATTGCCAGATTGACCAGAATAGGAAAGAATACCGTAAAAAACAACCAGATGCCGATCGCGGTAAGTGCTGAGGTGGCCGGCTGGCGAAAGCGGATCGACAACAGGATGGAAAGGCTCAGCCAGAAGGCGACATAGAGCACACTGATCAAGGTAAAACCGAAGATACGCAGCAACTCCTGGGGTTCTATCCGGACACCTGTACCGAGGAGACCGCCACCGATCATCAGCATGACCAGCGCAACAAATAATGTGCCTACCACGGCCAGTGGCGCCAGAAATTTGGCGAACAGCAGGTTGTCTCGGTAAATTGGCTGCGCCAGCAAACGAGTGAGTGTACCGTTGTTGTATTCTGCATTGACGGCGTCAAAACCCAAGGCTATGCCCAAAAGTGGCGCTAGAAAGTTTAAAAAAACATGAAATGGCGGAATGGAATTATCCGTTGTGGTCAGTAGCTTGAGATAGAGAAATGACTGATCAGGATCGCGCATATTGCTGACAGCGTCTTTGAGCCCCATGGATGAAACGTAGAGGGATGCGCCGAAAGTCAGTACGATGAGCAGGATCAGTATAATAAAACGCCAGCTGCGGATATGTGCCGCAATTTCTTTGCGGACCAGCACCTGCATCGGAAAGGATGGCCGTTTATTGGTATCTTTTGAAGAAACCCTTGGATTTTTCATAGGCATTATCTGTAGTTATGCTGTTCTCAAAATATGTATTATAAATATCGTCGAGCTGGTAATCGTTGCGGCTCACGGAAACGATATCGGCGCCATTGTTTACCAGCAGGCGTACAGCCATTGCTGTTGTATCGCTGTCTGTTTTTAATTCGATCGTACAGCCGTCCACCTTAAGATCACGGAGTCCGGGCAGGGCCTTTAATGCTTCTTCAAACCGTTTGGTATCGCCCTGGGCATGGTCAAGGGTAATGACGGTACTGATACCTTTCTGCTGCTGCAGGTTATGGGCAAGGGTTTCGAGCGATCCTTCAACCAGTAATTTTCCGCCAACAAAAATACCCACCCGATCGCATACACGCTGCACCTGGTGGAGGTGGTGTGAAGAAAGCAGTACCGTTAGGTTATGCTCCCTGCTGAGCTGCTTGATGAGCTCAAGGAATTCGTCAACACCCTTGGGATCAATGCCAAGCGTAGGCTCATCAAGGATGGCAACCTCGGGAGCCTTGATCAGCACTTCGGCCAAGCCTAGACGTTGTTTCATACCGCGGGAAAAAGCGCTCGTTTTTTTATGCATTTCCCGTTCGAGCCCCACCACATGTAACATGTCTTTTGCAGAAGCTTGTGCATAAGATTCTGTGAGACCATTTAATCTGGCAATAAAGCTTAGGTTTTCCAGGGCCGTCATATCCGGGTAGAAACCTACATTGTCAGGCAGGTAGCCGACTTTTCGTTTCACGGCGATCGGATTGCGCGTAGCATTATGGCCACAGACATAGGCTGTACCAGAGGTGGGCTCGGTCAGGCCCAGCATCATGAGGATGCTGGTTGTCTTGCCGGCACCATTGGGGCCGAGCAGGCCAAAGATCTCTCCGGGATAAATGTGCAGGTCCAACTGATCTACAGCGGTTACTTTGCCGTAGCTTTTTGTCAGGCCTGTCAATTGAATGATAGGATCCTTCATCATGATAATCTTTTTGTAGCGCCCTTATCTGCGGCCGTATTTGCGGATGAGAAAATACACCAAACCAATGGCCAATACAATGACAAGCATACCGATCCAGCCAGAAAGCAAAGAAGTTTTCACAATCATACGGAATGAAATGTCGGCGCTACTATTGGATGATTTGATCTCAAATTTGGAAGCATAGTCACCGGCAATAGTTTTGTCGGGAACTTTTAGGTTGACTTTGACGTCAATAGATTTCCCTGCTTCGAGCTGTTTGATGTTCGACGGATCGAAGCTTGCCTCCCAGCGGCTTGGTAATTGGGACGTCAGTTCCAGGGCATTGAGTGGCAGGGTGCCCGTGTTTTTGACTTTAAGTAGAATCTCCTTGCTGCTACCGGCTACCACTTCGTCGCTCAGCCGCCCACTGGGGGTGGTCAACTCAAGGGCAAAGGAGCCTTTGACGACTGCTTCGAGCTCAAGCTTTAAGGTATCGGTTGAGGATATGGCCCGTAGCGGAATTTTATATTTATCGGGCTTGGCCGTGATCGGACAGCTGATTTCAATGTTGATTTCCTGGGCTTTATTGGGCTGCATCTGAAGGGAAGTCACTTGCGAGCCTTCTACGCGGTAGCTAATCTGCCATCCATCGGGAAGCTGGGCATTCAGGCTGTAGTTAACCAATTGAGCGGATCCGTTGGTCAAGGTGGTCGTATAACGAAAGGGTTCGTTGCTGGGGGCCTCAATATTGACAAGCCTCGCTTCGAAACCAGATTTGAGGGGCTTCAAGGCTTGCCCCGATAGATAGAAACTGTTGGCCAGCACAATAAGTGCGATAAGAAATGGCCTGAAAGAAAAACGTCGGTCTGTGTTTGTAATTAGTAATTCTGTTAACATGATCCAATAACTAAAATTTATATTTAAATAGAATATTAGCTTTTAAAAAATGTCGGTTTGGGTATCAGCTACCTTTTTGAAAAACCGCACCCAAATTAAAAATCAATTTGATAAAAATCAAGATTGAAATAAAAAAAATAGTGTAAAAAAAATGTGTTTAAAAGGTCTATAGGCTGACAGCTTGTGTTGTATGCTGCAGCGCACTTCCGTCAGTCAAAGTTTACCGAGCGGAATGTCTTCTTGATGATAATCTTGGTGTTCTCGGCCAACTCATCCAGTGTACAGTGGATGGATCGTAATTGTGTCCGCTGAATTGTAGCGTCGTTCAGGAGAAGATTGATGCGAAGACGTCTGCTGTCTGAGGCCTCAGGCGCACCGCGCAGTTCATCAAAAAGTTCATGAATAATTTTTTCGCAGCTTTTTTGGTCAAAACTGGCGATAGTGATATAATGTCCGTGGCTGTACATCTGTAATTCAATATAGTAATTCGACGTTTTCATAATCTTCGTTTTAAAGACTGAAAAAAGAGGTTAGCCTCCATGGGAGGCTAACCATTAAAATTTGCTATTTGGATCTTTAGGATATTTCGATCATCCGCGGTTCTTTCTGTTTGGCTTCTTCTTTCTTCGGTATTGTCAATCGGAGCATGCCATTTTCATAGTGTGCCTGGATATTGTCCTGATCGACAACCTCCTTTTGAAGTTCGAAGCTGCGTTGGAAAGATTGGTAGCTGAACTCCCGACGGGTGTAGTTGTCCTTATGCTCTTCGTTTTGTTCCTCCTTAGCCGAGGATATGGTCAAGAGATTGCCGTCGAGGGTCACCTTGAAATCGCCTTTGGCCATGCCGGGTGCGGCGACCTCCACTTCGAAGCTGTCTGCGTTTTCCTTGATGTTGACCGCAGGAACGGTGGTACTTGTTGATGAGTAATTTTTGTTGTCCCAGTTTAAAAGCTCACGGTTAAAATTATCAAACATGGGCGAAAAAAGTGAAAAATTGTTCCAGTTTCTTTTTGCAAGTTTCATAGTAACCTCCTTTTAATGAAGTATAACAATAATTTAAATCTATCAGTCGGCCGACTGTATTAAAAATCTCACAAAAAAGGTACCGAGCTTAAAAAACTGAATTTTTTTCAGCAAAACTGTCAAATTTTACCTGATAAATTGACAGAAATGATAAGATCTACCTACAACAAACCGAAAATTGAATTTGTTTCAAACGATCTTCAGCTCAATCTTATCCTTATAATAACCCATTTGATGGATAACTTAGTTAGAAAAGACCGACCCTACCAAGCTGATGACCGCGGTCTGGTATGTCTAAAATTTATTTTATATTGTTTTGTCAGTTAAACGACTGTCTGAACGCTAAAGGTGAAACATTGGTTTTTTTCTTAAACAGTTTGTTGAACGATTGTGGATGTTCAAAACCGAGTTTGTAGGCAATTTCGGCCACGGAAAGGCTCGTCGCCGTGAGTTGTTCCTTGGCTTCTTCAATTAACTTGTCGTGAATGTGCTGCTGAGTGTTTTTGCCGGTAACGGAACGTAGCAAATCGCTTAAATAACGTGCTGATACATGGAGGCTTTCGGCTAAATACTCTACGGTCGGAAGCCCCTGTTTTAAGGTTTCTTCGCTGTCGAAATAATCGTCCAGCAATTTTTCCAATTGGGTCAGCAGCGCATGGTTAACCGCCTTTCGAGTAATGAATTGACGCTCATAGAAACGGTTGCTGTATTGCAAGAGCATATCAATTTGCGACAAAATAATATCTTGGGTATGCTTGTCTATATGCTCATATTCTTGTTCGATTTTAAGAAAAATTTCTATAATGTCTTTTTCTTCGCGTTCGGAGAGATGTAATGCTTCGTTAAGCGCATACGAAAAGAAATTGTAGTTTTTTATTTTGGTGGCTAGGGGGTGGGTATACAAAAAATCAGGGTGGAATAGCAGCATGTAACCTTTTCCGCATTCGACATTCATCTTGCTGATTTCGGCCATCGTCAACGATTGAATCTGCCTGGGCGCAATAAAATTCATTGTTCCTTTGTCGAAATCGTAATACTGTTGGCCATATTTTATTTTTGCACTGACGTCTTTTTTCAGCGAAATACTATAGAAATTCACGTAGAACTGCTCCCAGATGTCACTTTCATCGGGCTTTATGCCAGCTACATCAATTACACTGACGAGCGGATGTAATGGGGCCGGCAAGGACAATTGCCGATGAAATTCGGATATGGAATTGATACGATGCATGCTGTTTTTGTTATACAAATTTACAAAAAACAACTGCCTTGCAAGGCAGTTGCTGATTTAAAAAATTAGGACTCAAATTGTTTTGCGATTTCTTGCCTGAAGGCTTCTTTTCCGATTTGCAATCGTCTTTCATAGAGTGCATGTGCATCTTCACCTGCCAGATAACGTACCTGATCTTTATTGTCCGTGGCGGCTTCATACACCACTTGGGCAATTTGCTCGGCCGTGGATGCATTTTGCATCATCAGCCCCATTTGTTCGAACAGTTTGTCTTCAATGTCCTGATAGTCGGAAGTTCGGTTTAGATCCAAAGAACGCCCTGCAAAATCTGTCGCTATTCCTCCCGGAGCAACTGTTTTGATGGCTATTCCAAATTTTTTCAGTTCAAAGGACATGCTTTCGCTCCAGCCCTCCAGGGCAAATTTTGTCGCATGGTACATGGAATTGAGCGGGAATCCCATAAAACCACCAATCGATGTGGTGGAAATAAATAGACCGCTTTTCTGTGCTCTAAAATGGGGGATAAAGGCTTGTGTAACGCGCAGTACCCCCAACAGATTGGTGTCGATTTGGCGAAGTATTTTTTCGTCGCTCAACGTTTCAAAGGCACCCATTAACCCATAACCTGCATTATTGAAAACGACATCAATGTTACTTATAGCGATGGCTTTTACTACAGTTTCTTTGATCTGGGCCGGATCGGTAACATCTAATTTTAGTAGCCTGATGTTTTCGATTCCGGTAAGTTCGGTTTCATTTTCGGGATTTCGCATGGTTGCGATCACATTCCAACCCGCCTGTTGAAATAGTTTGGCAGTTGCTTTTCCCAAACCGGAAGAAGCTCCTGTAATGAAAATTGTCTTTTGCATGCTGTTATTGTTTGATTCCATACCACAAATGTCTAAAGAAGGCATCGGGTACCTGTTGCCAAATTGAGCTTGATTGTAGCCAAAATGACGAAATCAAAATATGTGAAAAAAATCATGGCCAATGGAGCGGAAAATTCATCGACTTTGGCACGATTATTTGTTGATATTCGTTATAAAAACAATGCAATGTTAAGCTGATTTTTGCTCGATTTTATACTTTTTATCGTATTCGTATTGGCATAATTGCTGTATTTTAAAAATTTTAGAAGATCTATATTTATGCAAGGCACAATTGACGGGATAAGCGGGGAACCACATCGTTCACAGGTGTTCCGTTTAACTTACAAAGGACAGGATTATCAACTGGTGTTGTTGAAAAAGTCTTTATCAAAGCTCGATACGGAATTGCCAATTTCGCTTGATGGAATTGATCAAAAAATCGTAAAAAAAGGCGACCAGTGGTTTTTTGAAAATAGACACTCCGATCAGCATTTTGCGACCGAAATCTGGCGTAATTTATCGCTTCGATATCGCCTCTAAGACCAAAGGTCTGCTGTATGGTGGCCCGCAGTTCAATATACAGCAGATTTTAAGGATGCTATTTTAGCTTGAGGCCATCTTCCGTCTGAACTCCAGCGGTGAGAGCTCCGTTTTCTTTTTGAATAGACGATTGAGTGACTGTGGCTGTTCAAAACCGAGCTGATAGGCAATTTCGGCAACAGAAAGCTCTGATCTGGACAGCAGATCTTTCGCTTTTTCAATGAGCTTATGTTGGATATGGTTCTGCGCACTTTCACCGGTCTGCAACCGTAATAAATCGCTTAAATAGTTTTTCGACATATTCAGCCGCTCAGCAAAATAACCCACCTGCGGTAAACCCTTGCGTTCGGTTTCGGCTTCAAAATATTGATCCAACAATTGTTCAAACCGGCTCACCAAGGGCACATTGTGTACCTTACGTGTAATAAATTGCCGGTTATAAAACCGCTGCGAATACACCAGCAGCAGTTCGATGAAACTGACAATGGCATCCTGGCTATAGCTGTCGATCGGACTGTCATATTCGCTTAAGATCCCTTTTCCGATATTTCGGATCTGCTCTTTCTCCCGGTCGGACAGAAAAAGTGCTTCGTTGACTTCGTAATCGAAAAAACTGTAACTGCCGATTTTGTGTGCCAGGTCATAGGTGCGGATAAAATCGGGATGGAAAACAAGGGAATAGCCTACTTCGGCGTGGGCAGTATCGGGATCAACACTGATCGTCTGTCCGGGTTTAAAGAAGGTCATCAGACCTTCCCGGAAGTCGTACTGATGTGGGCCATACCCCAATACGCATTGCGCATCTTCTTTGATGGAAATGCAGTACAGGTTGAGCTGAAAGGTGGTCTCGACCGTTGGATGTATATGCTTGTTTTTGGAGAAATCCGTGATGCTAAAAAGCGGATGCTGCGGTTTGGGGAGCTGCAGCGCTTCATGATAGTCAGCGATACTATTGATCCTGATCAGTACGGGTTCTTTCTTTGACATGCTCTTTTTGCCTGTTAAATAATAGCCTAATTTAAGTAAAATGCCATGCGCTTTCTGCTGGCATGGCATTTATATTTTTTATGATTGCAGCGGAATACTTACATCGCGGGACCCGGTATCCAGTCCGACCGGCAGAATAGCCTCAATGCGTTGCAGATCTTCGGCGGTCAATAGGATGTCTGTTGCGGCGATATTCTGCTCCACATAGCGCACTCTTTTTGTCCCCGGTATCGGCACGATTCCTTTTTGGATCAGCCAGGCAAGGGCCAGCTGCGACGAGGTAACGTCTTTTTCTTTTCCAATCTGTTCGAGTTCACGCACCAGATCGAGGTTTTTATAAAACTGCTCACCCTGAAACCTCGGGATAAGCCTGCGGAAATCATCTTCGGGAATATCGTCCGGCGACTTGATCTCACCAGTGATAAATCCACGGCCCAAAGGGGAGTAGGCGACCAGGCCTATACCCAGTTCCTGGGTCAGATTGTATACGCCATTGATCTCTACTTCGCGTCCGAATAAGGAGATTTCATTCTGCACAGCCGTGATCGGGAAGGTCGCGTGTGCCTTGCTGATCTGCTCGGCACTGACTTCCGAAATGCCCAGGTACCTGACCTTGCCCGCTGTGACCAGCTCGCCCATGGCACCTACGGTTTCCTCGATGGGTACATTGGGGTCGGGGCGGTGCATATAATAGAGGTCAATCACATCGGTATCGAGGTTTTTCAGCGAGCGCTCGATAGACTTCCGGATATATTCTGGCCGACCGTTTATACGCCAGGTCACCTGGTCGTTATCATCAATCTCAAAGCCGAACTTGCTGGCGAGGATATAGTCGTTTCGCTTGCCGCATATGGCCCTGGAGATCAACCTTTCGTTTTCAAAGGGTCCATACAGATCGGCCGTATCCAAAAAGTTGCCACCCAGTTCCAAGGACCGGTGAATGGTAGCTATGGATTCTTTTTCGTTGGCCTTGCCGTAGATATCGCCAGTGGACGCAAAACTGCTCATCCCCATACAGCCTAAGCCGATCATTGGAATTTCAAGTCCCTGCGTGCCTAATTTTCTTGTTTTCATCTGCTTCTTATTTTTGTTACCCAAAATTACGAAGCACAGCCTGCAGCATGTTTACCCCAATTACGGAAACTTGTAACCGAATTACGGATCTAATCGCTAATTAGGCTACCCTGAATTTATCGTTATAAGCATCTTCCAGGTACTGTCCCAACGTTCTTGTCCGCTCGGTATCAATGGTACTGATGTACCGATGGAACATCTGCTCGGTACTGTGACCTGTAGCTTCCATCAGTAGTGGAGTAGGGATTTTACCGTAAAAATTTGAGGCAAAGCTTCTTCTTCCGATGTGGCTCGTGATCGCTTCCCATTTTTGGACAAACATTTCTACCGCCCGGAAGCCCTTTCTTTTGCGGACTTTGACCAGGCTATTGATACCGGCGAGTTCCGCGACTTCCTTGATCTGCAGATTATACTTTTGCGCAGTAAGCTTCTCGGGAAATACGTTTAAATTGCCTGACAATATGGTCAATGGTACCGGATGTAAAGGCAGCAGAATTTCTTTTTGCGTTTTCTGCTGGACAAATGAGATACAGGGTTTTCCCTTGATTATCTCGAGGTTCTGGATATCAAAATTCATGAAATCAGAAATGCGCTGGCCGGTGTAGCAGCTGATGATTAGCCAGTCCCGGGCTGCCTGTAGGCTTGGCGGGACATCCGTTTCCTTGAGTTTTACCAGCTCATCTTCACTAAGGGTGACAAATAGATTGACTTTCTTTTCCTTGGGAAGTTCAAGTTCATATACATAGGTTCTGACCCCTCTTTTTTCCAGAAAATTGAGCACCGTCCGGACAAAATGTATGGTGCGGCCGATCGTACTTTTATTGTATTCTTCCAGCTCGCCAAATTCAAGGAACTCTTTAACAAAGGATGCATTGACTTCGTGCAGTAAAAGGTGTTTTTTGCGATGGCCTTCAAATCGCTCAAGCAAATGGAGGAATACCCGGTAACGCTTGGAAGTCGGTTCGGAAATAAGATGGGCGCGGCTCCGGATATAGGCTTCCACATAATCTAGAAGGCTGTTGGCGGGGCGACAATTCTTTGTGGCATCACAATTTTCTGTTATGATCTTGCGGAGTTTGATGTGCGAAATTTTGCTGTTTTTTGCCGCGACATTACCCAGATATTCGGCGATTCCGATTTTTAGTCTATCGAGCTTGGCATTTAAATTTTTATTTTTTTTGAGGTAAATATTGTGGGGGCGCTGTTTTTCAAAATCCCATAAATCCGGGCAAATTTTAAGGGGAGTATTGATCACATGTTCCGTCTGAGAATCATCTAGAATCGTGAGGGTTATTGTTGAAAAAGGGGAGGAATATAGCAGCGTAAATTTGAAGTTTATCATTGGACTTGAATCTAATTTTCTGAAAATAAATATATAAGTTTTCCAGAGAAGTCCAATTCAGACTACAGTTCCAATAATCAAATGTAACTATTTTACCTTACAAAAAATAATCTAATAAATATTATTAAAAACTACACCTTAATCGCTATTCATTTCATGACAAATCCTATTCAGACAGATAATTTCATTTTTTATTCTTTATGAATCAGTTAATTAAAAAAAGTTGTAGTCTGAATTGGACTACAGTGCTATGTAACTAACGCATATATTTCAAACTTAAACAGAATCGGAAATGAAGGATCAATTAAAGGCCAAACAAGAATACATACCGCCTGCAATTCATGCAATCAGCGTGGAGATGGAAAATGCTTTCGGGGCTATACAGGTTACGTTCGTAGCGCCAACTAAACAGGACTATTTGCCATTGGATATTTTGCAGAAGGGAGAAGATGGCAACTGAGACTGTAAGAAAAATAAAAATAGCATTTGTGGACGATAGTCTCTTTCAGCGGACGCTCATGAAAATAGTGCTTGTCAACAATGAAACATTTGACCTGCGTTTTAATTGCAGCAACGGACTGGAGCTCCTGAAAAAACTCGAAAGTACCACTGAATTGCCCGACGTATGCCTTGCAGATCTTAATATGCCTGTAATGGATGGACATGAGGCCGCTCTTCATATCCGCGATCGGTTTCCATCGATTAAAGTATTTGGGTATACGACCACAGATAATGCCACCGAACTTGAACGGTTTAAGGCCAACGGTGCA
Source organism: Sphingobacterium sp. UGAL515B_05 (assembly GCF_033097525.1). Lineage (NCBI taxonomy): Bacteria > Pseudomonadati > Bacteroidota > Sphingobacteriia > Sphingobacteriales > Sphingobacteriaceae > Sphingobacterium > Sphingobacterium sp. UGAL515B_05. The sequence continues at coordinate 5,077,359 of NZ_CP109907.1, forward strand.
CTTTTCATTTTCAGTAAAACCAATCTGAGAATGACATTGGACGAAATTAAATATTGGCTTGATGATGACATCCGATCGCCATTAAGCAAAGGATAGATACATAGCGTAGCTCATTTATGGACAGTAAAGCGGCTGAATTTGAAATTATACCTTTAAAGGAATGGCAGCAGCAGCGGTTTCCCCACTGGTATCATGGTCAGGATCTTTTCACTATCCTGGTGCCATTTGACGACATTGAGATCCGCCTGGCAAATGATTCTTTTTGCATGGAAGGCAATACATTGATTTTTATTGGTCCGACGAAAGATTTTACCCTCAGGGGATCGGGCACTCCGAACGGGTATCTGATCCGCTTTACTTCACGGTTTTACGAAAGGTCGGCTCTGGATAGGACATTGATCAATTCGGGACTATTTTTTGACAGTGAAAGATTACTCAAGGTCGTTAAAAGCCGGATAAAACAGGAAGAGATGGAGATGCAGATTATGGGAAATATCCAAGGTTATCAATCAAGAAACGCCGCGATGACTTCGCTGATCGTGCACAACTTCATCGAGTCTGTCCTTTTACAAGGGATATGGGAAACAGATTTCGATAAGGAACTCAGCAGGGGTACGGACAGTACGGTGCAGGGAATGGCCAACCGTTTTTCCATACTCGTCCACAAGCATTATAAAGAAAATTGTAACGTCAAATTCTATGCAGACAAACTACATATTACACCGAGAAAGCTAACGAATCTATGTACAGAAGTCTGGAATAAAACGGCTAAGAATGCCATTATCGACATCGTTTTGAAAGAAGCGCTGCGCTATATTGAACATACGGATCTTTCTATTTCCCAGATTTCCTATGAAATGGGATTTTCAGAAGAATCCAATTTTCGGCATTTTATCAAAAAACATTCGGGTTCCAATCCGCTGCAGTACCGCGATAGAATACGAAAGGCCAGCGGGATCTATATGCATTAGCACCTGTGTTTTATGCGGATTCGTATAAAAAAACTGGAACGAATCCCTTCGTTCCAGTGTCCATTAATATTATCTTAAATAACAACTTGCAAAAAAGTTGTTATCCAAAAGTAGGGAGATAAAGCGTGTGAAAGTATGTGAATAGTGGCAATAAACGTGTTAAAAATGGAAACTGGAAGGGGGGGGCAATTATAGCGGATCAAAGAAATCTAGATTGGAGAGAGAAGGTTCAGGATGAATACGATCATACGGTTCTTCTGATCGAAAAGAGACATGTGGAGATAAAAGGACTATTTTCTGTTAAAGATAACTGAAGCTTTTTTAAACGATTTCTAGCTGACTCTTGTCTTTCTATTAATCCATTTGATGGATAAATAGTTAGAAAAGACCGGTGCTTCTTTGAGGTTTCTGGTCTTTTCGTTCTAAAATAACCTGCCGATCAATGGGCTCGGCAAGATTGAGAACTTAACAAGCAAGATTGAAAAAGTAAAAAGACACCTATGAACGGATTGGATAAAAATATGCTGGGCGGATTGATCGGTGCACTCGTGCTTAATGTAGTGCACAGCGCTGCAAAAAGATTTGATTCCCAGGCGCCCGCAGTAGATAAAGTGGGTGAGGAGGCGATGAAAAAAACGGTACGCTTCGCCGGGTTTAAACCACCCAAAGGTAATGCGCTGGTGGCGGCCACGTTCGGCGCCGATGTGGCCTCAAATGCCATGTTATATACGCTTATCGGCTATGGGGGTCAGAAAAATAAGCTGCTGAAAGGAGCCTTGCTCGGTACTGTGGTCGGGCTCGCAACATTGACTATTCCGGAACAGGCCGGACTCGATGCCAAACCCATAAAAAAGACCAGCCGTACGAAGTTAATGACTGTTGCCTGGTATGTCATCGGTGGTATTGCAGCCGGACTGGCCATGAAAGCGATGGAAAAACGCTAAGTTTTTTATAGCTCGGGCTTTGATCACACCCTTTTTCGGTACTGTACGCTACGCGGCTAGGTTTCAACTGGGCTCCCCACGGACGACTATGGTTCACCGGGCTCTATGCGGGGATGGTTCAACTAGGCGCTACGCAGCTACGGTTCAACTGGGCTTTACGCGACTAGGGTTCAACGGTAGTGAGCTGCTGTGCCGTAGCGCTATTGCCTTGCACTGATTAGCCAACTGTTGCGAATATGAATTAATATCTAGCGGATTGTAAATGTGATTAGCCAGATTTCGAACAGTAGCAGAAAACAACGGACAAGAAATGTAATTTACATTAATATTAGGTCTCAAGACCAGAGTTTAATCGTTTTGAAATTGCTAAATTAAAACAGTCATGATGAGAAAATATGTTGGTGTAATGCTCTTTTTTATTGTTGCAGCGGGTAGCCTACATGGGCAAACGCTGACGACTAAATTGGTCCCGATGCGTTTAGCTGCAAGTTTTGACCGCGTAAAAGAGGCCGTCCCCGATATGTCCGGCCAGTTTGTCGACAGCAAAATTAAAATTATAGCCCTAGGAAGTACAGACTCGACTGCCCGATTTGAAATCGAGGAGCAGGGGATAAGCATTGAAACGGTTGTGGATAACGAAAAAGAGTACCATAAATTGGTCACGGCTGCGGCAAAAGATGTTTCCAAACCAAGTATTCATATGCTGTATACCTACTCGTTAAAGAATAAAAAATTGAAAGTACCGCCGCCAAGAAAAGTCTTTTTCTCTCCAGAGTATGGGGTAATCTGGACTTTGATGTTAAAAAAAATAGCCGAAAAGGAAACCGAAGTTGTGCTTAACTACAAATCGCTATCACCTGCATTTGCCGAGAAAATCGAAAATGAGTTTGAAAGCGACACCTATTACAGCCACAAAATCGTAAAAATGGATGTCAATGATAAGCGAATGAATCACCTGATCAAGGAGATTTTGATCAATCAGATGCATGTCGACCGGGATTATCCCGCACCAATGTATCCCGCGCGCAATTAATCTTTCCACATCAATAAATAAAGTACAGTCGCCCAACCGTTGAAGCATATCGATTGATAACCACGGGACTACCTGCTATTTTGATAAGTGTGATAGCATTGTGAAACCCTGTTTTTTTTGATTGGCAGCTCAATTATTGATATTTGGTTTGAGAGATTCCAGCGGAGTAAAATGGCTTTGAGAGGCCAGAATAAGCGCTGAAAGAGTTTAAACCTGTAATCCAGCACGTCCATGACAATTCAATGGGCGATGGATCAAATTTTCAAATTTATGGCAAATCATGAAGTAAGAGGAAAAGTGGTTTTGATCGCAGGTGGCGCGAAAAACCTAGGCGGGCTTTTGAGCCGGGATTTTGCGGCAAAAGGGGCGAAGCTTGTTATTCACTACAATAGTGAGGGAACAAGGACCCAAGCGGAGAAAACATTGTCGGATGTACAGGCTATGGGTGCCGAGGGACTGATTGTTCAGGGCGACCTTACGCAAATTTCGACAATAAAAGCACTGTTTGACAGCGCTGAGGAAAGGTTCGGAAAGGTGGATATCGCAATCAATACTGTAGGTAAGGTACTGAAAAAACCATTTGTGGAGACTTCAGAGGCCGAGTACGACAGTATGAGTGACATTAATTCGAAGGTCGCCTACTTTTTTATACGCGAAGCAGGCAGGCGCATCAATGACAATGGAAAGATCTGTACTGTCGTAACTTCTTTATTGGCGGCTTACACAGGCCTTTATTCAACGTATGCGGGAATGAAGGCTCCTGTAGAGCATTTTACAAGAGCTGCATCGAAGGAATTCGGACCGCGTGGAATCTCCGTTACGGCAGTGGCACCCGGTCCAATGGATACACCTTTCTTCTATGGACAGGAATCTGACGATGCTGTTGCCTATCACAAGTCTGCGTCCGCGCTGGGCGGACTTACCGATATTCAGGACATTGCCCCACTGATCGAGTTTCTGGTCACAGATGGCTGGTGGATCACCGGGCAGACAATTTTCGCAAATGGTGGATATACCACGCGATAAAATAGTCAAGCAAAAGACAGTCAAATTTGGCTGTCTTTTGGTATATGCACCGTAAGTAAAGAAACGTTTTATGTCGTTAACTGAGGCATTGAAGATTGCTGCCCGGCATGTCCTCAGCGGACTGGCTGTCGGACTGGCTATCAGAGCCTTGAGTAAGTAGAAGATTTCCCCAGTCGTTCAGTTTCCAAAGCACTTCCACTAATTTTTCGCCAAGTGGGGTAAGTGAATATTCCACACGTGGTGGTAGTTCGGGAAAGCTTTTTTTGCTTAAAATTCCGTCCCGTTCCAGTTCTTTTAATTGCTGGTTTAAAACCCGTCGATCGACTTTGACGATACCCCGGAGCATTTCGCTGGGTCTTTTTTCACCTTCATTGATACGCCATACGATCGGTATCTTCCATTTTCCGCTGATTGCATTAACGGCAAATTCCAAAGGACAGACTTTTTCCTCGATTACTCTTCCTTCTATTTTCATCAATTATTAATTTATAAATCGTCAAGCTGCACGAATATGACGAACTAACGCACGATTTGCACAAAAGTGACTTTTTTATCCCATAGGGACAATAATATGCGGTATTGTGGTTCTGAATTTACTTTCAAAACTTTGCAAAAATAGAAAATAAGATATGAATAATTGAAAGCTGTAGATTAGCGCTATCTGATGATTTCGGTTACCAACTATTGAATTGATTAGCTGTTAAAACATATTGAACAATTATGGAAGAGATAAAAAGAAAAGGAGCAAGAAGTACAAAAGATATCCCAAGGGAGATTTTAGATCAGTTAAATCGCGGGGAAATTGAAACAGCCAATCTCGTTGAATGGCTGGCTGTCGACCAGAAGGTCTTATTGGGCAACTTGCTGGTACAGCAACAACGAAGCATCTATCTAGCACCTGTACTTACAAAAATTGATCAGCTAAAAAAACAGACCGTAACAAACCTAAACCAGGCGATAGGAATTGGACTTTTTGAACAGGCCATGGAAAATAACGATCGGGAATTTTTAGCTATTATGGCAAATCATCCGGCCGACCTTGTACGCTGCTGGGCCACCTATACCATCGGAAAGAATGAAAATCTCCACATATCGGAAATGCTAGACCAAATAGAGCCCTTCGCGGCAGATACACATTTTGGGGTCAGGGAAATCTGCTGGATGGCTGTAAGACCAAAAATTGCAGCAAACCTGTTGCAGAGCATTGAAATACTTGCGCGATGGACAGCCAACCGAGACGAAAATATAAGAAGATTTGCGAGCGAAGCAACACGACCTCGAGGGGTCTGGTGCGAACATATTGAGTCACTGAAACAAAACCCCGAACTGGGGCTGCCCATCGTGGAAAGGCTAAGATCAGACAACACAAAATATGTGCAGGATAGTGTGGGAAACTGGTTGAATGATGCAAGCAAAACAAAAGCATCGTTTGTGCTGCAACTCTGTGAACGCTGGAAAAAGGAAAGTGATACCAGGGAAACAAGCTACATCATTAAAAAAGCATTGCGGACGGTTAACAAATCGTAGTGCCGAATGACCATATGCAGCGTCAAAAATTGCTTTCACGAATCCCCTTGGACAATAAATATTGATTACCTGAATAATCTACAGATCAATTTCCCCGCAAGTTGTAGCAAAAACGGAAATTTGCAACCAAGACGCTGCAAAAATGGTATCTTTGGGTACCATTTTTATTTTTTTGGATCTATGCGTAAAGCCCTAATTATTCTATTGCTATTTATAGCCTGCAAAGCGAATGCCCAGTCGAGCCTGTCAATAAAACTCAATTATCGGCCCAGTCAGATCTATGAAACGATGGACAGTACTACAGTAAGCTCAATGCATTATTCCGAGAAAATTGAAGGCAGGGGAAAACCGGGCAATATGACCAAACCTGTCTTTGTCGGCACTGCGGTACTGCAATCGAATATAATGCTGACGACCCAGACAAAGGAGCAGATTGCCCATAGAATTCCCTTTGTGACAAAAAACCGGATCCAAGGATGGGTACAGCAGATCAACGGTGAAAGAAATGAAAGCAGCGGACCATCAGATCAAAGTATCGTCTATGGCTATTTTACAAATACAGCCACTGGTTATAGGACTAAGGTTGATTCCATTGAAGGATCGGATATCGACGACAACAAAAGAAATTTTACAAAATCAGTTTTCGAGCAATATACCGCTCCTTATCCAGAGAAACCCATTTATATTGGTGATTCTTTTGCGATAACTAAAGAGGAAGAAATTGTCTTTGGGAATTTAGGAGTGGCCTATTTTGAACTAAGCACAAAGTATACTTTACGCGAAATTAAAAACGGAATAGGTTATTTTAGAAAAGAGCATTCCCTTCGACTGAAGGGAATAGAGTCTACAAACCCTAGTTTTAAGCTAACTGAGGTCGATCAGGGTACTGGCATGCTCGAATACGATATAGAGAACTCTCTAATTAGAAGCAATACCTCGACCTTTGCTGCGGTAGCAAAAGCAGAGATAGACAAGCTGCTGATAACCATCCATACCACGGTGAAACAGAAGGAGAGCATCGAGTTGCAATAGGGCTAGGGTTCGCCTGATTCCGATCCTGTGCTCCAATGCAAGAGCTAGAAATTCATGCTTTTATGGTGTAGCATTTCTTTCGGGGGATCTCCAGAAATAGGCAGGGTCGTGTGTAACAACATTGTTTTTTAAATATTTATTGTTGCTTGTATCCCATCCGCTTGGTATTAAAGAGATATACTGCAGAGCAGGGTCGGCAGGTCTATATCTACTCTCTGTGTTAAACTGGCTTCTATTTGTACACTGAATCCAATATAAATTCTTTGCCATATAGGAGTCCAAATACCAAATTTTACTTACTTTAGACGCGGAGTTCAGCTTGAGTGGCTGGTTATTTCTTAAGTGCTCTCGGACTTCTTCTATGCTCAGTAAATTGTTTTTGTCGTCCATAACAAATGTACCATGGGAGGGATCCATCCACAACCATTTCTTTAATGTTTCAGAATAGACACTATTGATTACATGGCAGTCTGTATCTTTGTCATCCTTTGGCATACAGGTAACGTATCGGGATTTAAATCCCATGGCAAGATACATTTCATTTAAGGTCATGGCTTTATGCCGACAGTTGATTCCTTTTCCGCTGGCCTTATGGTAATTATAGAAATCAATTGCATCAAATTCACATAATGCCCAATTGCTGCCATCGTATTTAATAGTATTGGCAACAAACAACATGATATTACATAGTTTAGAAATCTCGTCGCCATGACCGGCGATGGAGTCCAGGTTGAAAAAATCCTTCACAGCCACTAAATTGCGATTACTTGCCGCCTGGTAGTCAAATATAGGCAAGGAAGCACTATTTTCTGACATGTATCCTCCCGACTGCTGTAATAAGGTCAATTTATCATATTGTTTCAATTGAGCCAATGCTTTCATAAATTCATTATCCTTACGGATGTGATCCAGTTCCGTATTATTTAAAGCAGTACGATAGTCGGTATATCCCCATAAAATTGCCTTGTCAAAACTCGCAATAGCGTCTTTTTTTTGATGAAGCATTGATTGTAAGCAAGCAAGATAGTAGTCTACATTGGCGTTAATCTCGTGGATCGTTGACTGGAACTCTTGCCTTTCCTTTTCTGTTAGCTGTAAGCTGTCCATTTTGGTCGCAATGGCAGTTAGTGTTGCTGCTGCTTTTTGATAATCTTTCGCCGGATAATAGATCTTATACTCCTGTTCTAATTTTTTAAAGTCTGAAAGAAATTTATTCCATGTTGTCGAAGCCGTCTGTGCCGATGAACTGGCAACCAGCAATATAAACAGAAGAAGGCTAAATAGTGGTTTCATTGGAGGTTTTTAATTAAAGTAAATCCTAATTTTATTGAAATATGTAATCTCGTTATTGGTCATTTGTATCTATGCCTGATCTTGAGAAAATTTATTTTATGATTTTATAAGATCGATTTCACTTGAAGACATTTATGGCGAGCAAAGTATTACATCCAGTCGTAAAATATTAGTTAACGTCCTTTTGAAGTACGATGATTTAAAATCCGAACAAATTGGACTGAGGGGAGAAGCATGTGATGGATTTCAACAAATGTGTACCCATTTTTTTTGACATATCATGAAATAAAAAAAAGCTTATAATCAGCCTCTTACACACAAATATACTAAATAGTATATTTTATTTGTTTTTAAAATATACTATTTAGTATATTTGTGATATAAATTAGAAAGCGATGCTAACAAAAGCGGAAAAAACAAAACAATTTATCTTAGAAACAGCGAGTCCGCTTTATAATGAAAAGGGAATTTCAGGTGTAAGTATTGATGATGTTTTGGAAGCGACTAAATTGACCAAGGGCTGTATATATGGACATTTTAGTGGGAAGGAAGATTTATCAGAACAGGTCGTTGAATATTCAATAAACAAAATGACCGAGAAAGTAGCGGGTGTCGTTTCGAAGGGTAAAACTGCAAAGGAGAAAGTATTTTTATATCTGGACTTTTACAGTAATCCGATTGACACTCCTATTGCTGGAGGCTGTCCTATTTTTAATACCGCCGTAGAAGCAGATGATAATTTCCCCGCCATTAAACAGAAGGTCGCGGCAGTTGTAAATGCATCTTTAGGCGGGATTTCAACTATATTGAAAAAAGGTATTGCTGATGGGGAATTTTCGAATCAACTCAATGTGGATGTTTTTGCTTTTAAAATATTGTCTGCTGTTGAAGGGGCTCTCGTTCTTAGTCGGACAATAGGTTCAACTAAACTGATGCTCCAACTTATTCAGGATCTTAAAAAAGACTTGGAACACTATACACTGTAATTTTTTTTTAAAGTAAAATAGACTAAAAAGTATATTTTATAAAGAATAACCTTAAAAAAATAGCATATAAATCATTCAAAATGAAAACAATAGGAAATACAATATTTATTAGCGGAGGAAGCGCCGGAATCGGATTGGCTATTGCTAAAAAATTAAACGCGGCTGGAAATAGAATTATAATTAATGGTCGCAATGAAGAGCGCCTTCAAAAAGCTTTAATAGCGCTTAAAGATGCTGTTGCGATTCAGGGTGATCTGTCTGTAGAAGCAGATCGCATCCGTATCGCAGAAGAATTGAAATCGAACTATGCGGATGTTAATCTGATTATCAACAATGCGGGCGCCGCCTTCGGTTACTTACTGAGCGAAACCACTAATGCGCACGAAAAAGCATTGATCGAAATGAATACCAATTATTTTGCAATTATTCATTTTACGGAATTGATGCTTCCCCATTTATTGACGAAAGAGAATGCAGCGGTGGTCAATGTTTCCTCGATCGCCGTATATGGAAGTCATCGATTTTTACCTACCTATGGTGCTACGAAGGCCGCATTGCATAGCTATACAACAGCGTTGAGACAAACCTATGAAGGAAAGAAAAATCTACAGATCTATGAAGTGTATCCACCATTGGTAAATACTGAATTTTCAGCTGAAATAGGTGGAGCAGCTGGCATCCCTCCAAGCGAAGTGGCCGATGAACTACTCGTTGGTTTGGAGAATAATCTATTCGATATCCCAGTAGGTGATTCGAAGATTTATGCAAATGCTATTGGAGAAGCTATGTCAAAACTGGCGCATGCTTAAATGTAAATAAACCAATCGTTATCCGTTGGCTGTTAAGGATTGGTTTATACCTAGGATCCCATCAATTAAGTTCTAAATCATCTTGCCCTAACATGATCAAAGGGAAAGGACTGTTTAAATAAATTGGTAGTGGATAGCAGAAGAGCTCAAGTAAGACAACAAACTGAAATTAAAAACGCGATATGACTGAATCATTATTAAATTATTTTGCTGCAACGGGATTATTGGCGGAAGACGAAATAAACTTTTCCCTGGCATTTTTTAAACCGATCAACTTAAAAAAAGGTGATTTTTTTCTTCGTGAAGGTGATACTTGCCGCCATATTGGGTTTATTGTACATGGTGGGGTAAAAGCATACGCGACGGACGAAGAAGGAAACGAAAATATAACTTGTTTTAAATTTGAAAATGAATTTGCCACCTCCTTCTCTGAATTTGTGGCACAGGAAAAATCCAGAAGGAATATCAGAACGATCGAAGACAGCGTGATCTATCAGATAAACTATCCAGACTATCACTATCTCCTCGATCAGGTGACTGCCTGGAACGGAGTTATAAGGGTGCTGATGGAACAGGAGTATAAGCAAAAGGAGAGCTATTTGCTGAACTACAACAACAGATCGGCTATCGATAAATATCGTCAGGTACTGTCGAATGAACCGAGTTTGGTTGGACGAGTAGCGACACAAGATCTGGCATCGTATCTGGGTATCACCCAGCGGTCGCTTACGCGAGCTAAAGGACAAATCTATCGGCCCAGCACATTATAGGACAAATGTCCTTATTCGTTCCTGACTGGCAATGTAGATTTGTAAAAAAAAATATGCTACATCACATTGCTCCAGAGGTGGTTCAGATTTCGCTGATGCCACGAAATAGTATTAATTGCTACATCATCGAAGGTGTATTGGTAGACGCCGGAATACGGAGTTCATATAACACTGTACGAAAAGCACTCGAAGAAATACCTGTTTATCAACATGTCCTTACGCATGCGCATGCCGATCACCAGGGCTGCAGCGATCAGATATGCGAAGCGTTCTCGATACCCTTGCTTTGCCATCCCGATGAAGTTTGCCGGACCGAAACAGGCATGGTGACAAAGGACTATCCATCACCGCAACATTGGATTGCCAAACTCCAACAAAAGTACTGGGCAGGGCAGGGGCACCGGGTCGATCAAACCGTCGTTGAAAATGACTTTGTGGGAAACTTTCGTGTCATTGAGACACCCGGACACTCAGCTGGCCATATTTCCCTATTCCGTGAACATGATGGAATACTTATTGCCGGCGATGCGGCGATAAATATGAGCCTACTCACAACAGCAACCGGTCTACGACTTCCCCCAAATATATTTACCTCCGATCGACAGCGCAATATCGAGTCACTCCTAAAGCTAGCAAAGCTGAATCCTGCTATTATCTGCTTCGGCCACGGTCCCGTTATGCGCAATAGTGATCGGAAGTTTGAGCAATTTGTGGCGAAATGCAGTGCGCTTAGTTAACGACAGAACACCTAGTATTCAAGAATGAAGAATTTAAAAATTCATCACTGTATCCAGTCCTCGCTTGAGACCTTTAAACGTGTTTATTTTTTCTAGGGCGATAAAAATTCCTTTTAAATAGGGGGCGGCACCACTTCCCGCCTCATGTTTTATTGTTAGTCTTTCACCTTCCATACCAAAAATTGTTTCTACGCCGAGAACATGGCCCGGAAGACGAACAGCATGTACCTGTATTCCATTTATTGACCCACCTCTGGCCTCTTTAACGCCAATGGTTTCCTCAATGGGAACATCCAAAATCGGCTTTTGGATTTTTGAAAGGCGATAAGCTAGCTCTGCAACAGTTCCACTGGGTGCATCAACTTTCTTTTCTGACGCATAATCAATAATCTCAAAATGGTTGATATATTTTGCTGCGGTTTCCGAGAACCTTTGCAATAACACTGCAGTAATGGAAAAATTGCCTGCTGCTAGTACCGACACATTTTTTTCGTCTGCCAATGAAGCTATCTTTTCATACTCCTTGTCGGAAAGTCCGGACGTACCGACAACGATATTCTTTCCCTTATTAATAGCCGCTAAAATATTGTGCAATGCAATTTTTGGCGATGTGAAATCAATTAAGGTATCGAACTCGACAGTTTCGAGCGCCTTTCCAATAGTATCAAATAATGGAATCGCCGAATGATCAATTCCTAAAATAGATGCTAAATCAGCGCCTGCATTGGATCGGGATAGCCCACCTACCAAGGTATAATCCGCACTAGATAGTATCGCTTTGCTTAATTCTTTACCGACCCATCCGGTGGCTCCTGCAATTAAAACTCTATTCATAATAAATCTGTTTTTGTTTATTCTACTTCAAATATTGCCTGATGGTTATCCTTGTTGCTTCCTTTACCTGTTCTTCCGTTACATCTACACCAATTTTTCCTGGATTAATCAATTTACCCTCTTTTAGCGCATATTGATTGATAAAAACTAAGTTGCCACTTCTTACAAACGGCTGATAATTTCCTGCAGGTGCTGGTACTCCGGGCAAGGATATCTGTTTTTCTTTTAACAGCTGGGCGATATCGTTTGTTTCCACCCCAGGTCCTTTGATAGCTCTTGTCCTAAAAGGACCACGCAAAGCCATTGTTACTTTACCAAAGTATTTTTCTTATATACCGTGTTATTGATGATTTCACAAAATTATCCATTGTTTTTTTATTAAGTTTGCCAATAAATACATGCAAAACGACAAGATTAAATGTGGCCTGACCGAAAGTAAGCGGGGAGAGTACGCAGATTCCAGTCATTCGGGTGCCTATGTGTGGTATGAGAAAAATTGGAGGCATGATGATTATGAACATGTGCACCAGCGCGGTCAGCTTAGTTTTGTAGCTGAAGGCTATCAATATTTTTATATCGAGAACAGGATATACTTGGTCCCCCAAAATCATGTCATCTGGATTCCCTCAAATATTAGGCATAGATCGCATTCCGAAGCCGAAAACATTGACCTCATGGTGGTGCTATATAAGGATGTGCCTGAATTGGAATTTTTCAAATCCATACATGTCTTTGCGGTCCCTTCAGTATTAAGGGAAATGCTATGGTATGCCTCCAAGTGGAGTCAGAACCTTGAAGAAAATAGGGAGCAGTTTTATTTTTTGCAGGCTATTTTAAACAGTTTACCAAATTTTTGTTCCGAAAATCATAATCTTCAGATACCTGTCCCGTCAAATGAAAAGTTGATCCCCATCTGTGAGGAAATCAATAATAACTTTAAATACGCAATAGATATTGAAAATTTGGCACGAAAAGCATTTATGTCTGCCAGAAATCTTCAACGTATTTTTAAAGCGGAGACGGGCATTACTGTTCAAAAATATCATCAACTTATACGAATACTAAAAAGTATCGAAATAATTGAACAGAAAAAGTATACACTGACCGAAATTGCCTATAAGGTCGGTTATAAGAGCCTTTCGGCATTTACATCTTCCTATCAATCCATTATGAAGACTGGACCCAGTGATGTAAAAAAAACGATGCTTGCAAAATCATCGTTTGCGAATTCAATAGATGAGGCATCTGATTTTTAAAAAACTACCCAAAGGGAAAGGCAAGAAGAATCTTTTCAAGTTTGGTGCGAATCAAATGCCGAAAAGTGAGAGTTTGATGGAAGCAATTTCAAAAAAAAGCTTAAAGTGGCGGATCTGGACCTGGAAAGGACCATTAAATCTTGCTTCACCATAAAAATGGGCTAATGCAGAAGGTCCGTCTTTCTTGATTTAGATCATCGTTTCACGCTTCAGAAAAATGGAAATTTGATTAGCTTTTCAATAATGGGAAGTCTATCAGATTAAATCAGTAATTATGGAAATAGGAATAGATAGCTTTATAGCTACCGGTGCATATAATGGCGGATTGAGTTCAGAAGAGAATATGACAGCCATGGAAGCCCTGCTGTCAAAGATAGCATTTGCAGATCAGGCCGGACTGCATGTCTTCGGGCTAGGAGAACATCATAGGAAAGAATTTCTAGATGAATCTCCGGCAGTAATATTGGCAGCAGCGGCAGCCAGAACTCAACAGATTCGTCTGACGAGTGCGGTTACTGTACTGAGTGCCGCAGATCCGGTAAGGGTATTTCAGGAATATGCAACATTGGATATCATTTCGAAAGGGCGGGCGGAGATTGTAGCCGGAAGAGGATCATTTATTGATGCTTTTCCTTTATTTGGATTCAATACGCAGGACTACGATGCACTTTTCGAAGAAAAAATCAAATTGCTTCTTGAAATACGAGATAATGAAACTGTAAGCTGGAAAGGGAAATTCCGGGCAGAGTTGAAACAACAGGCGATATATCCGCGTCCGGTGCAAGAGCAGCTACCTGTATGGATAGGTGTAGGAGGAACGCCACAGTCTTTTATACGTGCCGGAATACTGGGGCTCCCACTGATGGTCGCTGTTATCGGTGGTGAAACCCATCGCTTTCGTCCATTGATAGATTTATATTATGAGGCCGGAGAAAAAGCCGGACATCCACGGGAGAAGCTTAAAGTTGGGCTACATTCACTCGGTTTTGTGGCAGACACAACAGCTAAAGCTAAGAATCTTTATTTTCCGGGCTATCAGGAAATGATGGGAAAAATCGGGAAGGAGAGAGGCTGGTCTACGCCGACACGGGAAATGTTTGAAGCCCAGGCAGAGCCGACTGGCGCATATGTTATTGGCAACCCCGAAGAAGTTGCAGAAAAGATAGTGCGCCATAGTGAAGCATTGGGTGGTATATCGAGATTTACATTTCAGATGGATAATCCAGGGTTGAGCAAAGAGGATATATTCAGAGCGATTGAATTAATAGGGACAAAAGTAATTCCCCTTGTCAATCAATCCTGATTATTTTTTGATTGCCCGGGACCTGATTCTGCTCAGTGTTTCCTGGGTAATACCCAAGTATGACGCAATGAGGTGCTGTGGAAATCGTTGTGTAAATTCAGGGTAGCTATCAATAAGCATATTATAGCGTTCTTCAGCGGTCATACTAAGAGCAGCATTGATTCTTTTTTGGCTTGCATAAGAATAATTTTCATCCAATTGACGTGTAAGTTCATTCATGATTGGAAGGGAAAATACCTCTTCTGCAGCTTTCTTTGTCAAGATAAGCAAATCAGTATCTTGACAAGCTTCAATATTGAAGGCTGAGGGTTTGAGTTTAGCAAAACTCTCCCGATCACCTACCCACCAACCTTCAATATAAAGGCTCATGATGTGCTCGGCGCCTTTAACGTCTATACTGTATTTCTTCATGGCACCTTTGACAAGAAAGCCCATGTAATTACTTACGTCACCTTCCTGCAAAAATGCCTGACGCTTCTTGATCTTACTGGGAACAAAATTATTTTTCAGGATCCCAATTTCATCTGAAGCTAAGGGTCTGGATACCCGCGAATTGATATAGTTGATTAAAGTATCGTACATGAGTCGTTGTTTTACCTGACGTAAAAGTAAATATATTCAAAATATGACTCCTGCGATTTCTTAAATATTACTATTCCACTTTTTTAACTAGGTATGCAATTTGTACTAAACCTGATGGATAATTCAGTTGTTAATAGATAGTATACGATCTGTAAAATTTGACATGCATTCAGTTATTTTTCACATGCGCTATAGCATACATTTACTCTATTATTGATGTGTGTTATGTGCATGTTGACTGATTTCTTTATACATGTCTTACTTTTACAATAACTTAATAGCATAATTATCATGAGAGAACTTAATAGCATAATTATCATGAGAGAACTTAATAGCATAATTATCATGAGAGCGATCGTTACCGAACCTGAATAGTAAATTCATTTTCGATAGAGCGTTCTGAAAAATGTATTCCGGATACCTCTTTCACAAGACTTAGCTATCATCGTTTCCTCTTGGTAGAAAGCGGAACTGGGACACTTACCATTGATAAAAAAATCCTCAATGCATCATCGTTGATAGCTAGTAAGTTAACCTTATTTGATGTCTAATTCTTAATTACTATAGCAAAACTATAATCTGTCTCAGGAAGACATTGTGTTTTGTCGCAAGACATGAATGATATATGTTTCTAGCGATGGAATTTAAGTTTTTTTGTAAAGGGATTTCATTAAAATTATGAAAACTACTAGATCATCTTGAAGTCTAAAATTAATCCGTCTAGATTTTAAATAACTCTTGTGTTTCGTTGTTTCTGCAATATAGATAATTTATTCATTTTAAAATGAATAAATATTCCTGGAGACAGAACCTGTTCTTTTTATAAGCCTGATCATCTGTTGTCTCCGCACCAACAATACAATACAATACAATACAATACAATACAATACAATACATCAATTGAAGGCCTACTGATAAAATAGCAAATTTCGGATTTTATAGCCCAGCTTCTAACACTAATTTTGCCATTCTAGAAATCATTATTATGGACAATATGGAAACACGGTTAACGGCTAAAGATTGGCCGTCTATCACAAAGGAATTACACGCTAAGGGGTTTGTTACTGTTCGGGATGTACTGAATGAAAAGGAATGTAATGCGCTTATTGCTGAATATAATGCAAACGGCACCTACCGTAAAACAATCAACATGGAGCGTTATCGTTTTGGTCAGGGTGAATATAAATACTTCCAATATCCATTGCCCGAATTGATTACAACTATGCGGGAAAAGGTATACGCTGAAATAGTTCCTGTTGCCAACCGGTGGATGCAGGAGCTGAACATCGACAAGAAGTTTCCTGCAACACATAAGGCAATGAAAAAACTTTGCAAGGAACATGGACAGGAAAAACCGACAGTACTTATCCTAAAATATACAGAAGGTGGCTTTAATACGCTGCATCAGGATTTATATGGCGAGGTGTTTTTTCCGATGCAGGTGGTCCTCGTGCTTGGTCAGGCTGATAAAGATTATACAGGTGGCGAATTTGTAATAACGGAACAGATGCCACGGGCACAATCCAAAGCAAACGTATTAAAACCGAATCGTGGTGACATGATTATCTTTACCACAAACTTTCGTCCGGTAAAAGGAGTAAAAGGCTACTATAGGGTAAACATGAAACATGGTGTCAGCCCACTTCATGGTGGAAACAGACATAGCCTCGGTATTATATTTCATGATGGCCTTAGTTAACCGTTTAGGATACCATGTCATTAACACATAGTGGCTATTCAAAAGTTGGTACGCCAAGAAAACTCCCGCATTAATTCAGCTTCATCATTAGAAGGAGACGCTAGACCAATTTCACAGCTATCATTATCAAAGTAAGTATTTAAAATACCAAAAACATACTGACTAAATAGGTTGGGTGTAGTTACTTCTTTTTCTGCTATTGTATATTTTCACTTCTCGACACTTTTGTCAATATGCAATTGATATCCTGCTCGAACTGTTTCTACAATGGAGCGAGGTGTCAATATTTCAACGGTTTGATCAGGGATAGCTAGAATGGAATGATCATAACCATATGGTGTCCAATGATAAAGTCTTCCTTTCCAAAGAAGATAAAAGCCATCATTACTATTTATAAATAAGCCATCAGGGAGACTTTTGATCTGTTCGGGGTAAGTTACTTTCAGGCCTTTGGGACTAATGCGTTCAGCATGAATAATAGCATCAATTTCCTTGATTGGCGTTTTCATATCAAACCCAAATTGCGGATTACCTTTTATCCAATACTCCTTAAACCGCATATGGTCTCTGTATCTGCATTGAAAACAAGGTCTATGTCCAGCAGAAAATGCCGTTGCTTCATCAAGAAAGAAAAGCTCGGTCCAACGGTCAGGCTGCATAATTTCCCTGTGCCTACCTTTAAATTCAAGCATACAGATAATCCATGCTTTAATATTGTAGGGCTTTACTATTTCTTTTTGTTCATTATGTACCACACCGCGATTGCCAAGCCAGGTACCACGTGCTGTGGTTTTGATGAAAGAACCCTCCGGAGAGATTCGGTTTTGTAACATAATAAATAGCGATAAATTATATTTTCACAACAGGGTTTTCTTCAATTTCCCATCTCAGTATTCTTTCTTTCACTTCTGTACCCCAAAAGTACCCTTTGAAACCACCATCGGTATGAATTACCCTATGGCAGGGCAACAGATAACTAATAGGATTGCTTCCAACAGCTGTGCCTGTAGCTTGGGCATTCTTATTTGATCCGCCAATTTGTCCGTAGCTTGTAAACCCTCCAAGCGGAATATGGCTCAGTCTTTCCCAGATTTCGAGTTGAAATTTGGTTCCTTTCACATGCAATTGAAGGGGTAACTCCAGATGAGGACTACTCATCAATTGTATTGCAGCTCCATGAAACCGAGAGCCACCTTCTATTAGCGGATTTTGGGGTAACCTCCGCTTAAGGTCATCAAGTGCTGAAATGCGACTACTAAAATCAAAACCCAAGTAACAAATTCCTTTTGAGGTACTTGCGAGCATTATTTCGCCAAATAGAGAATCAGCTCGTTCGTAGACAATGGTTTCATTCTCATCGTCAAGAATCCAGGGCTCGAATTTAATATGGCCTGCTTTAGTCAGTTGGGTACTTTTCAGTAAATGACGCATTTGTTTTTTATCCCGGACATTCATTTTATTACTTTCTGGAAACATACTCGTCTGGACGAAAGATTGAGCAGAATTGATTATTCTATTTTTCATATTCCATATTCTTTTATGTATCAAAGTTACATTGACAATTCGTGTTTTTCAATCCGAATCTTGCTATAAATATGAAAAATAAACTCTTTCAGGAGCGCAAGATTCGGATTTTATCCGAGGGATTGACGAACTAGTTTTGAATTATCAAACAAACGTAAAATATCAACAATCTAAAAATTTGAAAAATGGAAAATCAAAGGACAAAAGAGGAACAAAACAAAGAAGTAGTGGTACGTTGGTTTACGCACTTTTGGGGTGAGACGGTCGACCTTTCAATTGTAGATGAAATCGCTGCACCTGATATGCTGTTAAAATATTCGCTACATGAAGCACGCAACGGCCGTGATAATATTGAGGCGTTTATGACCGAATTCCGTGCCGCATTCCCTAATCTGAACTTCTGGGCAACAGCAGACCTAATTGCAGAAGGGGATTATGTGGTTGGACAATGGGAAGGTGGCGGAACTCATAGGGGTATCTCATTTGATGATTTCCTTGCAGGCTCTCTCCCTGAAGCATCTGGAAGAAAAATGCACTTTACAGGAACAACTGTATTGAAAGTGGTTGACGGAAAAATCGTTGAGGAGATCGGTCTCGACGATGGTGTAGCAGCATTAACGCAATTAGGCTTACTGAAAACTTTCTAATCGCTTTTTTGAAAGAGAGGGGTCGGGTTAAACCCGACTTTTTTACGGCGCCATCTTCAAAACGATATCCTGCCGCATTACAATCAGCATCATGGAATAATTGAATAGCGACAGGATAAAATTGAAAATAAATTAACAACTGAAATTTTTAATAATAATAGTTATGCATACAATAGAACAACGACTACAGACAAAAAATTGGGATACGATTCTCGAGGCCTTAAATAACAACGGGTTTGCTATTGTTCCTGACCTTATAAATGATAGTGAGTGTGCCGAATTACTTCATGAGTTCAACGAAGAATACCGATACCGAAAAACAGTAGTAATGGAGCGTTATCGTTTTGGTAAAGGTGTGTATAAATATTTCAACTACCCTCTACCTAATATGCTGACAGAACTAAGGGAAAATTTCTATGGCTATCTTGCCCCCCTTGCTAACAAATGGATGGAGGTATTGAAAACAAAAACTCGTTATCCCCGAAAACATCACGAATTCATCGCCCGATGCAAAGAAAACGGACAAGAGAAGGCCACCGCTTTAATTCTCGGGTATGGAGCAGGTGGGTTTTGTGCCATGCATCAGGATTTATATGGCGAAGTCTATTTCCCGTTGCAAATAGTTCTATTCTTAGATGACGTTGATAAGGATTACACAGGAGGTGAGTTTATCCTGACAGAAAATATCCCGATGGCTCAATCCCGCACACATGCTATCAAACCAAAAAAAGGTGATGTGATTATATTTGCCACCAACTTTCGCCCAGTTAAAGGAGTCAAAGGTTACTACAGAGTAACCATGAAGCATGGTGTATCCACTATACACAGTGGCGAACGTCACACATTAGGTATCATCTTTCACGACGCTAAATCATAATAACGATTTACAGGAATGTAAACGACCTTTCATCGTATCTGTATATCGAAAATCGTTTCACCCCGCCTTGTTTACTCTTCCTAAAACTCCGGTATCAGTTTTTTCGCTATGTCGGAACTGAAATACCAGTTCAATTTGGCGTGACAGAAATTGCAATAATGAATGTTAAAAGTTGACATCCTTCGTCATTACCTCATTCAAGTATCCATTTGGTCGTCACAGAAATAATTCGCAGTGATTCGGGAAATCTGGACAAGCCTTCGGGAAATGACGATATTTCCCGAAGCTACTGTTAAAGCTAATTTTGTTTTGAATCTTAAATAAAAAAATTATGAGCACAATCAAAAAAATACGAAAGACAGCATCATACGCATTTTTGTGTGCGGGGAGCATTGCGCTGCTTGCTTCCTGCAACAATGATGATATGATCGCAGAAACGAGGACCAATACAATTACTATTGAAAATGTATTGGATGCAAAACCATTAGTAGAATCGGGTACTTTTATGGGAAAAGGCACACCGCCAGTAATCTTTCCAGGGCAGTCCATTAGCATAGAGTTTTATGCTGGAGCAGGGCAGGCGCTTTCTTTCGCGACAATGTATGGATGGAGCAACGACCTTTTTTTCGCTCCCGAAAATCCGGGCATAAACCTATATAGCTCAGATGGAACTCCGCTAACGGGAGATGTGTCTACCCAGATCAAATTATGGGATAACGGAACACGGATAAACCAATCACCGGGCATGCAGGTGACGCATCCCGGAGCCGCTGAGCTTGCTCCCAATAATATATCGGAAATAAACGGAAAAGATGCCCAAGGAAATAGTTACCTACCTGCATCTCAGTTGATGAAGGCAACGCTTGCTTATCAGGGCGATTCCCGGTTTAAGCTCACAATTGAAAATAAGAGTGGGGGTACTCCCAATGAAACTCCCTTCAGTCCGGGAGTGTGGACCGTTTCTTATGCCCCAGGGGGAGATATACTTGACAAAATGCCGATTTATACCAAAGGCCAGCATGCAGCAAATGGGCTTACGAATATTGCCGAGATGGGCGACAATACGGTGATGGACAGGTACCTCCATGGAATGACCGGAATTTTTACGCCACTTTCGCCGGTGCTTGTTGTTGTTTACAAGGGAGATGAAAACCCTTTCTATAAGACAGGAGAGAAAGACCGCAGCGAGGGCCTCAGTAATCTGGCACAGACGGGCAATGCGGATATACTGGCGTCAAAGCTAACGACCAAACCTGGTGTTAAAAAAGTTTATGTCCTGAAACAATCAACAAGTACTGTTCTACTTCCCAGAATTGGCAATGCTGAAGGAGGGAAGGTCATGCAGCAACTGGATATTGAAAAAGGGGATAGAATTGCGATTGCTACCATGTATGGGTTGAGTAATGACTGGTTCTATGCTACGAAAGGTAATGGAATCGATGCCACAAGAAAGGGGGATGTGTCGGATGAATTGTCGCTGTATGACAATGGAACAAAAAAGGACCAATATCCTGGCGCGAATATACGGATCGATCTTTCGGGCATGCCCCTTGGGGAGAGTGAGCCTATCCAGGAGGTGCCTAATCCAAACGTATTTTCGACTTTGCCACAGATTGTAAAAGTTACACTCAACTAAGATACACTGAAGGGGCAGGTTTCTTCTTGGTGGCTTAACCTGCTCATTTGTTGCTTAAACCTGTTTAATTCTTTGCTAAATTTATAGTACTGGATACTTTCAAAAGAAAAAGGATGAAATTAGAATATAAAAACGAAAAGACCAATGGAACATTCGTCGTTGGTAATGATAAATCTATACTTACCCATGCCGGAATTTTACGTGACAGCACAATAAATTCCATTGTATTTAATTTTCAGGAAGACCAGCTCGCATTTATCGATGAAGTACAATATACCTTTCCAAGAAACACGGTGCTCCCGTTGATGGCCAACCAGAATTTCAGGTTTGAACATCCTGAACAATTGATCGCCTGGCAGTTCAACCGGGAATTCTATTGTATCGTTGACCACGATGCTGAGGTAGGATGTGTCGGCTTTCTATTTTACGGCATCTGCAATCCCATGTTTATCGACCTCTCCCAACAAGATATTGATGATGTACAATTAACGGTGCAATTCTGCGAAACGGATATGCTGGTAAAGGATAGGATGCAGAACGAGATGCTGCGTACTTTGCTCAAGCGAATTATCATTAGTGTCACCCGTCTAGCTAGGAAGCAGACCTCCGACAATGTATTACTCACCGATGAAAAATTGGATCTTATACGCAAATTCAACCTGCTTTTGGAGTGTAATTTCAAAACTAAACATGAAGTCCGTTTTTATGCAGGAGAACTCAATAAATCACCTAAGACGCTTGCCAATGTCTTTTCTTTATTGAAATTTCCATCACCCTCCAGTCTGATACAAAAAAGGATTATGCTGGAAGCCAAACGTTACCTCAATTATACGGATAAATCAGCCAAAGAAATTGCTTATCATCTGGGGTTTACCAGTCCGGCACATTTCAGCCGTTTTTTTAAGTTACATTCACGAAATACAATTTCTGCTTTTAGAAATAAACATTAAAAATATCAATAGCGATGAGAAAAATAATCAGCTTAGTGCTCGCTGTATTCTGTTTTATGATTAATGTGGCACATGCACAACAAGATAGAGCTCTATCACAAGATATTCCGGAAATGGCAGTAGATATCAGTCCACTGCTGATCGGCGAATTATTCCCTTTTCAGGATTTAAAAGACGTCAATGGGCAGATCGTTAACATGGGGACGATAATTTCCCAAAAACCCACCATATTGGTGTTTTATCGGGGGGGATGGTGTCCGTATTGCAACCTCCAGCTCTCGGGGCTGCAGGAAATCGAAAAAGAACTGCTCGGATTGGGTTATCAGGTTGTAGCGGTAAGTACCGACAAACCTGAGAATCTTCAAACAAGTATTGATAAAGGACATTTATCATATACATTACTTTCAGATGCCGATTTATCGTTGGGAAAGAAAATAGGTATTGTATTCAGGGCACCAACAGCTTACCATAAATTTTTGCCAGAAACCAGTGGTGGAAACAACACGGATATGTTACTTCCCGTTCCGTCGGTATTTATCCTCGACAAGACAGGCAAAATAAAGTTTGAATATATTGAACCAAACTTTAAGGAACGGATCAGTCCTAAGTTACTTCAGGCAGTTGCAGGTGCGCTTTACGAGTCGCTTTAAAATAATGAACTTCCTGAGCACATGTTGTGTATAAATGTTTATTACTTAACGGGCGCTTAAAGAGTCAAAAAGGTGTTTCTGAAAAACCCCTAGCGTAATACATAATAGCTATTATTCGCCTGAGGTTCCTATTTTTTTGTATTCCAAAGTGCCTAATTTGTTTATGGCTGATAATACGCATAGTGCTAAAAACAAAAATGCCACGAATAGCGATTATTCGTGGCATCTGTATCATTTGGCGGAAAGGGAGGGAACCGAACCAATTGGCTCCAGACCATTTAAACGCACTTTTTTGAATACTTTTTTATTATTGCCACGAATATGGATTTTTATCTTGAATCAAAGAACCATCATCCGATTATTCATGGTAAAGTTAACATTTAATTTCTAACTGTTACTTTGCAATACCTTTATTTTCTTAGAGTGGCAGCAGCTTTTTGATTCTAATGTAGATGAAATCGTGTCATCATATATTCCATTTTTTATAGAGATTAGAATTTCAGGAAATTTTAATCTTAACTCATATAAGTAAGCTGTCTCAAATTCTGCTATTTTATTTTTTGGAATCTTATTTAATAGTCCTCTAGTTCCTGCGAACAAAACTGCTACATGATTCTTAACTTTAATGGGGCTACGCTCATCCTGTTTGAGTAATTCAACATTTCTGGAGCCTTTATCAAGAACTAATTTATTTGATGAATCAATATCTGATCCTAACTTTAAAAATGCCTCTATTTCTCGATATTGGGCATGATCTATTTTTATAGTTTGTGCCACTTTTGTCATTGACTTAATTTGAGCATTACCACCAACTCTTGATTGAGAAAGTCCAACATTTATTTCGGGGCTAATTCCTGCATTAAAAAGGTTACTTTCAAGATATATTTGAGCATTTGTGATTGAGATTACATTGGTAGGAATAAAACCGCCTAAATCACCAGCGACTGTCTCAATTACCGGCAATGCTGTAAGGGAACCACCTCCTTTAACATGTGGAATCAAGCACTCCGGTATGTCATTCATTTTTCTTTCTATTTCATCAAAACTTATTATTGTGGCTGCGTATTAAGACAATTATTAAATTATCCCCCCGAAGTAGTCGTCTTGAGAATAACAGTCGTTTAGAAATTAAAACTAAAAAACAATTACGTTCAAAATAAACGCGAAATGTCTTTTAATTAAAGTTCTTTCACATATATTTGAATTACCTGCAATGCTTGCAGATGGTGGAAATACAGAAATAGAGACCGAATTTGAAATGGAAAATAGTGATTATTTGCAATCTTGACTGACATTTGTAATAAAGGAAGTAAGAATGAATACTTTTAAAAAAATTATTAAAATCTAACAGTAATGCTTTTATATATCTGGGTAAACGAATACAAGCATATTAAAAAAACAGGATTCAATTTGAGTTCTCTTTATGAATTCAGTTTTATTATAAAGAAAGACAGCCATAAAACAAATGAAATTGTCGGCAGACTTGAATGCGTAAAGAAAAGAACCCCTAAATTATTTAACGACCAGATTATAGATGTAAAGGCAATAATTGGCGAAAATGGTTCGGGCAAGTCAACACTTTTGGAAATACTCATTCAAAACATTATGACCAAATCCAACTTCTATTTTGATGGGTTTATTATTACGGACAAATTTATTTTTAATCGGAAGGGAATTGATTTCGGAACATCTATTTCGGAAATCAAATATTTCGTTTTGGAAGAGGTCCTGAATGTTGAGTTAGTAAACTACAACAGAGATGAGTTTCAGAGAAAACTAAAGGCCTATGAAGTTCAAGACAGTCATCAAGGGCAAATAGCAACCAGTCATTTAAACCACATTTCAATTATTCATTACAGCCCGTTGCTAAACCTGGATAGGATTGCAAATATTGAAGGCGTTGCAGGAAGTTCTAGAACTTGGGAAACGGATTATTGGCATTACTACGATTATACTACGGAGAATTGTATTGTAGATGATTATCATGCTCTCAATATTGGTGAGAGCAGTTACTACATATCAGGGGAAAGTGAATTGCTGGCTCATAAGTCAGCAGAATCAAAACGAAATTTAGAATTCCTTTCAACTGAGATTTTTAAAGAATTGCCTTTTAAAAATCGCATTGAAAGTGTACACATTCGTTTGAATGATTTCTATCAAAGGTTTTGGGAAAGTATTGATAGTTTTTTGAAAGCCGACAATGATTTGGAAGGAAAAATTGAAGAAGTAATAGCTTCAATAAAGTTAAAAGCCCCAAAAGAAATGGACAATTTGAAGGAATTAGAATCAAACTTGTATGTGAGTTTTCTTTATGGAGCACTAAAATACGAGTATAAAAACAGAATGGACTTTGGCGACAGAGGAAATTCAAATGCGATCTTCTCCACAATTGAATTATTCCTTTCATCTACGAGCAAAACAAAAACTCAAAGAAGCACAATTGAAAGCTTTTTACAGAAAGCACAGTTCACAGATAAATTTAAGAGTTCAATTTTTTCTAAAATTAAAAAGGCTGTAGATTTCATCATTAAATCTCCTTCAATTATAAATAGAAGCAATTATCATTTTTCAATTCCGCTCGCAGATCCTGCTGTGTTGAAGGAGTTTGTCAAATTGTTTTTTGATGATTTTATTTTGGAAGACGAAGGAGATAAGCGAACGTTTATCTTTGATATTTTTTCAATTGAATTTGTTGGTTTGAGTAGTGGAGAGAAAAATCTACTCTCAATGTTTAGCCGACTTAAAAGAGCGGCTGATACTATTCCTAAAAGTCAATCCGATGTAGTTTTTTTACTTGATGAACCAGAAGTAACACTCCATCCTCAATGGCAAATTTCATTCATTAAATTATTGAATGAAAATCTACCCAAACTCTTTCCTGAGAAAATATTGCAAATACTTATTTCAAGCCATTCACCAATTTTGGTTTCTGACTTGCCGAAGAACAATATTCTTTTTTTAGAAAAGGATATTGTTACTGGAGAATGTAAAGTTTCAAAATTGAGAGATATGCAAAAAACCTTTGGAGCTAATATTCATTCGCTATATGCTGATGCTTTTTTTCTGAAAGATAAAGGAGGTGCAATGGGTGAATTTGCAAAGGGAATCATTAAAGACATTATTAATGAATTGAATAAGGAGGCACCCGAGAATCCAGAGCATTTAAAGATCATTATAGAATTAGTTGGAGAGCCTTTAATTCAGAATCAATTATTGGAATGGTTTTATAAGAAATTTCCGGAACAAAGAATAGAAAATATTGACGAACGAATTGCATTTCTTGAAAAGGAACTCAATTCAATCAAGGAAATTAAAATGAGAGGGAAGAATGAGAATAATAAATAGGATAATTGATAACAAGGGTAACTTAGTTTCGTTTAAGAGTTTTGGGGACGAGTATTTGAATTACCATAAAGCAGGTTGGACAAATTATTTTGATAAAGCAAAAAACAACCTTGAAAATTTAGCAGAAGAAAAAAATGGTAATCAACATGATTTTATAATAGATTTGATTGATGATTTAAATGATATAATCAAAGCTACTCCAGATCAAATCCCGGAACATATTATAAAATTTACAACGGGTCAATATTTGACTACTTTGAATGATGAAGTTTTTAAAAATGAAATTGAGGAGGCATTTGGATATTCTGCGTTCAGAAAAAGTGCAAAAGCATCTTGGTTTGCAGAAAGATTTGGAATTAGTGCATGTCTTTATTGTAATGCTCAATTCACTTTGGCGATTGGAAAAGACGGCACAAAAAAGAAATTACTTTTTCAGTTAGACCACTTCTATAATAAATCAAAATTTCCATTTCTTTCTCTTACACTTGGAAATTTAATTCCATCTTGTTCAACTTGTAATATTTCGAAAAGCAGTAAGTCATTTACTTTAATCACTCACATTCATCCGTATCACGGTGATGCAAACATTATGTTTGATTTTTACATTGATGAAAACAATGCTCTTGAATACTTAATTGGAAATAGAAATTACAAATTATTAACTCCTAAAGTTAATGTTGTTGACCCAAGATTTGATGACCACAAGACAACTTTTGGCATTGAAGCAATTTATGAAAAACATGCTGATGTTGTTGAAGAATTATTATTGAAATCTCTTTATTACAACAAATCAAAAAGAGAAGAACTGGAAATGGAATTTGCTGACTTGAATTTATCTGGAAGCGTAATTGACAGATTTGTTTTAGGTAATTACAGTTTGGATTCAGAAATAAACAAAAGACCTTTATCCAAGTTGTCAAAAGACATCGGCAAACAATTAAAAATAATAAAATGAACTCTACTAAACTTATTAGAAAACTATTGACATCTGGTGAGGTTGTAATAGTAGTTTTGCGCTAAAGAGATTCCCGGTTTGTAAAATTCCTAAATTCAAACTTTTTGCCATCCTTTGAGCCTTTATTATTATCATAATTTAATTGATCTGAAAAAACTACCATGAATTCGTATATTTCGTGGCAGTTATACTTATAGGCGAGGGAGGGAACCGAACCAGCCGTCTGCCAATAGCTTATTATAGCTATTAGCAGCGTAGATTGGGAAATATTGGAATGATAAGGATGGGTCGGATATTACCCTACTTCTGGTGATTTTGTACCGTCATATTTTATTATATTGCAATAGAAGCAATATATGAATATTATATTTTATGGGACTACAAGAAGCGCATGAAGGATATGAGTACCAAGATCTACTTATTGCATACTTTCTATTGAAAGATATGCTGGAAGAGACAAATGGAAGGTTTTTAATTGACAGAAAAGAGTCGAAGATTGATTCAATAGACGATGTAACTATTATTGCTGATAGCGGTAAATTTAAGAATCAAGTTAAATACAGTAATTCTGATTCTGCTCACACACTTAAAAAAGATGATCTTTCAAGTGGGGTTATATGCATTGATGAGTTATTTCAAACCTGGCAAATTAATAGTAATGTCCAAAAATCAGAATTGAGGTTATGTCTTGCCTGGAATTGTCCCGACGACTCTCTTACCGACATTCTTACAGAAATACCAGACAAGGGTACATTCAATAACTTCAATACGAAAGTGTATCAAATTAATATAGCTAAGCTATGGCCTGAAAATGAAGAGCCTCTATCCTCATGGGTTAGATTTAAACGTTTTGTAAGTAAAGAGAAGGTAGATAGAAATCAGTTCATTTGCTTTTGCGATGACTTATATATTGAAGTTGAATTTCCAAAATTCAGCCTAGATCTGAACGAGCCCGGTGAATTAGAGAGCATCGTTATCGATCAGGTAAGATCACTAGGGATTGGAATTTTTCCTAATAACCACATCAAGGTAAGTGAGTTTGCTGCTTCATTGATTTTAGAAGTCAAAAGAGTTAGAAGTAAGGGTGGGGAAATAACTTCAAATTCCATCTTTAGTAAATTTAATATTAGTCAGACCTATGGTTCAATTGAACAAATTTTCCCAGTAATTGAAGAAGAAAACGTAGACAGGCAAGAAACTATAAAGGCATTTATAGGATCTATTCAAGACATTAACAAAGTTTTGCTGCTTGGTGAACCTGGAAATGGCAAATCTTGGTTTATTCAAAACATCGAAAATTATTTATGTAATCATGATGTCAAGGTCATCAGACATTACTGCTATACCAGCGTAGATGACCCCCTGCAAAAAGACCGGATTCAAACCAACACTTTTTTTGGGAATCTCATTGCTGATATTATTAAACACTATCCATACTTAAGACATCATAAAAAAGCAAAATACGGAAGTGATTTATCTGACCTAAATCGCTTGATCGAATTAATTGATCAGGATACTGTATTAATTATTGATGGATTAGATCATATTGATAGAGTATTTCATTTTAAGCAATTCCATGATCTGTCAGTTCGGGATATTGATATCATAAAAACTATATCACGCCTATCAACTTCCCGACACGTGAAAGTAATCATTGCTTCGCAGGCTATTAGTGAGTTGAATGAGCTGGAAGGGTTTGAAAAGAAAAACATCCCAGCATGGGGTATCCATGAAACACGTGAATTGATGTTTAAAGTTGGGCTTTCAGATATTAAAATCGAAAGCAATCTACTTGCAGATTTTTTGCAAGAAAAATGTAACGGAAATCCCCTTTATTTAAAGTATCTCATTATTGAAATCAAGCAGCTTAATTCAGCCATTTCAGCAGAGACAATCAATGAACTACCAACATATTCTTACAATTTGAAGGGTTACTATCAATATATTTTAAATAAAATACAGTCGCATCAGGATGTCCCCAGAATTTTATCGGGTGTTGGATTTAGCTTAACCCAACTTGACCTGAAAGAAATTACCCATTTAGGAATGAAAGTGGAAGAGGATTTAAAAGTTCTTTCGCCAATTCTTAACATTAATATCCTTCAAAGTGGTTACCAGATATATCACGAGAGTTTTAGAAGGTTTATAGTTGAACATCTCGAGTCTGCAGGTGTTAATATTGAAGCTGCAATTTTCAAGCCTATAATAGACTGGTTTTCGAACAAAGACTTCTTTTCCCACACCAAAGCGTTCCGTTTTTACCTTCAGCTATTATATGAAACGCGTAAGTACGATATAGCGCTTAAGCTCATTTCCCATGATTTTATTACCAAAAGCATTATCTGTGGGCAGCCATGGAAAGCCATTACCAACAATTTCTTAATATTGGGAAGATGCGCTGTTCAACATCAAGACTTTCCTGCAATAGTAATGCTGAATGAATTGAACAAAATATTAAGCACCACCATTGATAGTCTAGACAGTGTATTCATTCCTTACTTAACTGCCATAGGTAATCTATATGGTTTCACACACATTTCACAGATATTGCTATTCGATGGTAAGCCCACATTAGATCTGATTGATGGACTCAAAGCATGTTATTTATGTAATGAACACAATACGCCTGCACCTTGGGTGGTATATATGCAATATTTTGAGGATCAAGAAAACATTACGGTAGATACATTTAAGTATTTTGTGCATGGGCTGGTTGCAGAAAGAAAGGCTGATCGTTTAAATAAGGTGGCCACTAAGCTGAATGAAGATCAATCACTATCAGCTTTTTGGACCATATTCCGAAGGGAACTGAGAATATATCCGGATACCCGGTATATTGAGCAACTGCGTAGTACATTTCCTGAGATTGATGCTGCTCTGGAGTCAAGAGACATCATCAACTCTACTTCTCCGCAAAAGATAGAAGAGTTAGTTAATCAGATATTGAAATTTGAACACATACACACCAATGAGCAAAGTATTTTAGAAGACTTTTTTGTTAAAATTAATGAACACGTAAGAGATGAGCTATTTATTAAAAACATTATTGAGCAATTTAAAGGTAAAAACTGGTTCTATAACTGGATAATATATAAGTTAAAGCTCACACTTATAAAAAACTTATATGTAGATGCTGATGCACACACGACGGACTCACTTTTAAGGGAAGCATTTCAATATCTTGGCTATCACACTGAGCCATTTCTTGGCAAGCCCAGAACATCAGATCTTTACGGAATACATAATTATATATATAGTAGCTTAGTTGATGGTCTTCAGCTTATTCATGCAAAAGAGCAATGGGACTATGTAATTGATATTTTGACAAAGGTGAGCGAAGGAACTACTGTTTCTTTGCAAAGAAGTATTTCCGGCCCATTGGCTACAGATTCCCTTTTCCAACTGCTCTCAGATTTTGTATGCAGCGATAATATAGAAAAGATAATCGATGTATTAGTAAGATTGTCAAAAGAAAAGCAGGACTATCACTACCACACAAATATAGCAGAGTATGAATTCACACTTTCAATTTTGTATTCTAAAGCGGGCGATAATATAAATGCACACAACCATTTTGCCGAAGCCGTAAAATATACCCTGGCTTATACTTTCAGAAAAGATGCGACTCTAGATGACGTTATCACTGCAATTGAATCTTACTGTTTGCTAAATCCAACAGTAGGGTCAGATTACCTTAAAAGAATTAAAGTGCTGGCTGACTCGGTGTTGAATCACACTGATGGTAAGGGCACACAACATTATACTGGTGAATGGTATAGAAAATACCTGGCTGTCAATTTTGAGGAAGCATGTTTATACCTGCGTAATGAGCTTCATCGGTATATACATTCATGGATGGATGAAGAATGCCTTGTAGATCTTTTGATTAAGGCAGATGGTTCGGTTGACCCGGTAATTGAAGGATATATCGCCTGTACGTTGCCAGTAGAAAGATCTGAAAAGTTTCAAGCTTACTGTATAAGTCTTTCTGAAAAAATTCCTGAAGGTCATAGCCTTAAAAGCGCGTTGCTAACAATCACGCTGTCCAATATAACTATTGAGGATCAATACAGCTATTCAGTTGGCTTTGTTAAAAAAGCTGAAGAAGCGGCATTGCGACATAAATTGACCCTATATTATAAGCCCAAACCTTCACCAGTTCGCGGACAAGGTCAAATGCCTGCAAAACCAATTAGAATTTTGTGTGAAGACCGAATAGAGTTTGCTGAGATGTCCATTGCTGAACTAACAAATTGGTTTAGTAATGGAAAACTTATTCGGGACAATATCAATGCACTATGCTACTTGTTTGATTCATTTAATGAGCTCGACAATGAAGTGAAAGAATTTATTAACACCCTGATAATCAACAAAAGGAATGACAATGGCGATCCTAACGATGGGCTTGATATGGTGTTTGCTGAATACAATGATTTTAGATGCTATTATCTGGTTAGCAGATTTGTTTTAGAATCCGGTGGGTGGTTTCAGCGACTCACCAGGATAGATTTGTTTAAAGCTGCACATGACTATAATCCCCAATTGGCATTAACCTACCTGTTTGAACTACTGGTTGATCAACTAAACGTAGGGTTTAATCGTGACTTTTCTGCTAATCTGATTCGATTACTTATAGAATTGAAATATGACCCTAAAGTAATTGACGAAATGTGGGCTAATCTTTTCAATGTTACAAGCTATCGCCTTCCTAAACAGGAAGCTATAGACTGGGGGGATGCATTGGATAATAGTCTAGAGATGAACCGACGCGAGATTTTATTTAGCATACTGCTTTGTAGATTCAGGGCAAACACTACTGAGCGATATCAACGGGTAGTTGGTGGCTTGGTATATATAATGAAATACTGTCCGGATCTTGCTGTAAAACCATTTAAATGGTTCCTACAAAACAGAGACCGATTTCAATCTTCTCAGATATTGTCAGTAATTCAACTAATTTATGATCAAAATGTAATAGACACCCAGTATAAAGATAATTTTTCAGGTGAATTGAATAGCATGTATCCGACGCGCTACGTGACTATTGATGTTTTAATAGAAGAGCTGCTTAACAAACCTGAATTTAAATATATAGAAGTAGAGGATATTCAGTTTCCACTTAAGGCCTATGAAAAAGAATTCTATTTAAGCCTAAATCAACGACAGTCAGTATTTACAAATATGGGGCTAGACCTCGATCAGGTTTTTGCAAAACATCAATCTACCTGGCAACTTAAATACCAACACCTTTTTGAAATTTATGTAAATAGATTCAATAAAACAATGGTTCAGCATATTTACAGTTCGGAATATATGCTTGAACTCATTAATAGCGGCTATTTATCAAACCAATTGAAAGATTGGGCGAAAGTAAATAAGCTATCCTTCTATAAGACCGCATCACTTGGGTTGAATGCGATTGCCGCGCAGATAAATTCTAGCTCTTTCAGGCCTATTGGTATAGTAAGACCATGGGATACTGAAGGTGAACGTTTAGAGGACATAGATACTTCTAAAGACTGGATTTTGATAGCACACTTTGAGCATGAATATAAAATGGTCAAATATTCGGAATTGCTGGGCGCACAGAATTTTGGTGGCCTTACGTTCTCTGGAATGTCAACAGGTAATTTCCCCTATTCCAAGTACAATTTGCATTCGGCAGTCATCTGGGACAATATGGTTGTGGATGCTGCTATGGAAGATACACCAGTGCTCGCCTTTATTCAGCATGACCCAATTGAATTTTTGAGGTTACTTTGGCTGCACCCTAATATTGTAAGTGCACTTAATTTAACTGTATCAGATCCTGCGGATGGATTGTATGCAACTAATGAATACAACGAAAAGGTTTTGAAGTTTGAATACTGGTCATCAGAATATCTGGGGCTACGTCACAATAATCATTTACATGATGAAAAGGCAAAGCTGGTAGGTTCTGCGCTTTCGATGAAGAAAGATTATTTTGATAAAATGTGCAAAATTTATAAATATGCACCTAAATATTGCATACTTAATGACAAGACTAAAGAGAAGCCAGAATTAGGCCAATAAGTATGTACAGGTGATGCCAGAAATGCTTTGATAATATGATTTATACAGTTAATGATATTGCTTTTGAGCAATTGACACCACGAGATTTTGAGCACCTATGTTATGAGCTGCTTTTAAGATACGGTTACCAGGAATTAATATGGCGCCAGGGTGGTGCAGATAGCGGTCGTGATATTGAGGGGACATTGCTTTTTTCAAATCACATCCACCCTAAAAAAACCAAGTGGTTTTTTGAATGTAAACATTATACCTCGAGCGGCGTTCCGCCCGCCGAACTAAATTCTAAGATAGCTTGGGCAGATGCTGAACGCCCGGACTTCCTAGTCCTATTTGCATCCTCTTATATAACAAAAGATGCTCGAACCTGGCTCGAGCATATTCAATCCCAAAAGCTGTATAAGATTGTTGTTATAGAAGGCCCAGATTTAAAAAACAGGTTATTACAATTTCCGGCTTTGATAGAACAATTCTTTTCTCTTAATGGTGCTGAGCAACTTTTTAATGATGTGAAGAAAATGTGGGTCCACCACAAGATTGAGCCAAGTTTTGAGGTTCTCCGAGAAGTAGCTGAGAAGATCGACCCAGAAAAGCTTACGCTTAACGATTTGGGATTCATATTTATCTCTTTTTATAGAAATTATCAGGCATTTGAAGGGCGGGAAAGCTACTACGATGACTTTACTGAACAAATTCTCGAGCCACTTTACGATCGCCTGATAACGTTGGCAAAGCCAGACAGCTTAGAAAATTTTGAACCCTACAGAGGTGACGTTGATGAACTAGGTGGCAATGGCTGCTTTGATGAAGTTGATATGCTTCAATATGATGAAACGCCGAACCCTTCCTATGCGCATCAATATTATCTGCTTCATTTAAATCATAAAAAAAGTTCTGATAAATGGACAACAGGGCATTACCTGTTTTTAAACACCACTTATGAAGAGGCAATAGAGCTCTTTATGCTAGACGATTCAGATTTTACTACTGGTGCAAGGGTCTACAGTCCCTATACGCCAGATGCGCTAAAGCAACTGGCATTGGATCTACCAGATGATTTTATTAACAAGATATTGGTTGCCTATCCTAGCTTGAATGTTGCAAAAGAAAAAAGACAAGAAGGATAATTTTTATAAGGAATAAGGACAAGACTATTATATGATTGAAATTGACCAATCTTTTCATACTTAAAACTTTCGTTTTTTATCGTAAACTTTTATTGCTTTCAGTTGCCTTCAATTGGAAGTAAAAAAAAGCCGGTCAAATTTCCCTCTTTATCAAAGATTTCAACGTCACATTTCATACCATAATCTTTTCTATTTTCTCTAACCATCCAATTGTCGGGTATAACCTCATTAAATACATGTCTTGATTTATCTTCTAGAATGTGGTTATTATTCCTTTTCGCCGTAACATACAGATTGAGATAATTGCTACAATCATTCAAATAATACCGAATAATTGCTATACCTGTTTTTAATGAGTTATAAATATGTTAAATTAGGTTTCAAATTATCCAATTTCGAACCTATGAATATTATAATAAGTTCACCTTTTTTCTTTATTCAAAATACCACAATTTGTTATAAATGTAACGCCAATACTCCAGTGATTTCATTAGCTGCTGTATCATACAAGGTCCAAGATGCCGATGTAGAGGAATCGAATGACTTATTTTTTTTTTCTAAAATAATTCCGAAAGATGAAAAATTAAGGAATTTATTAAAAACTAAATTTTCCTATTTCCGACCATTTTTCTCAAAAATTGTTGATCAAGAATATTGGGCCAATCACTGTGTTTTTTGTAATGCAGCACAAGGTGATTGGTTTCTGCATTCAGAGCCAGGAGAAGCCTTCTTTCCTTTGGAAGAATCGGACTGGAAA